>NZ_JBKFTO010000011.1:0-154632 GCF_050432925.1 Pseudomonas sp. 18175
CGCTGGAATAGGACTTTCGCATCATCTGCACACCTCGGGTTTGGGCGCCATCATAGCGCCCTATTGATGTGTCCAAATTCATTAGGCCAGTTCAAGCCCGCTCCCTGAAGGCTTAGATATGGGAAGCGGCGCTCTGATCGAGCCCTTGGCATGTGTACTACACGGTTTCCGCCGCTCTCCATCAATGCGACATAAAAGAGTGCTGGTTTACGGTGCGGGCTCAATTGGTTTGCTGGCCACCGCTGTGGCGCGGGCCGAAGGAGCGACATCAATTGATATCATCGAGCCTAGCAAGGTGAGACGCGATGCAGCGATTGAGTTCGGTGCTACAAAGGTATTTGCACCAGGCCAACGCACGACTGAGCGCGATATCGATATCGTAATTGAAGCCAGTGGGCATATCAGCGCTGTATCGGACGCAATTAAACGTCTCGCATATCGTGGAACGCTTCTACAGATGGGGGTATGCAGCCCTGAAGATCATATCCACCTGCACCCTTACGATTTGTTCGACAGAGAACTCACATTGTCCGGGTCGCAATCTCTCGAGTCATCCTATCCCGACGCGATAAAGAAGATTACCGACTTGCCGAACCTGGCAGAGCGCATGGTGAGTCACACCTTCCCACTGGCTAACTTCGCTGACGCTCTAGAAGCAGCTCGTTCCGAAGGCGCTCGGAAAGTGCAAATCCTGCCCCAAGTGTAATACCACCTGAATTCGTAACACCCATTAGCGTGCTGGAATATTCAGCGCGCTGCCTTTGATCACCCGGAGAATAACAAATGACCGTTAATAAGGTTTCCGGATTCAGCAATGCAGCTCCTGCTTCAACCGTTATCGAACGCAGTGGCCTGCCGCCGTCGTTGATATGGGGTTTTATCGGCCTGCTTTTGTTCATGATCGGCGACGGGGTTGAGTCTGGATTTATCGCGCCCTTCATGACTGAGAAGCTCGGTTCAATGCACCAAGCTGCTATTGCGATCACGCTTTATGGCTTTACTGTGACGCTTGGTTCTTGGTTGGCCGGAGCGCTGTCAGATGTATGGGGGCCACGCCGAGTTATGCTACTTGGACTCACCATTTGGGTAGTTTTCGAAGTGCTCTTCCTCGGCTGGGCAGTGCCGTCACAAAACTTTGAATTGATGATGGCGTTCTATGGACTGAGGGGTTTTGGATATCCATTCTTCGCGTATGGCTTCCTCGTATGGGTGCTTTCTGCTACTGAAGCACGCCGCCTAGGGTCAGCTGTAGGCTGGTTCTACTTCGCATTCACGGGCGGCCTCCCCACTCTGGGTTCTCTCTTCGCAAGTGCTTCTGAACCGCTAATTGGTGAATATGCGACGCTCTGGATATCGTTGGGGTTATTGATTACAGGCGGGATTACCGCCTTGATAGGTCTGCGAGGTAAAGCTGGCGGTGATCGGTTGGCGCCAGAAGGCGTAACAGCAGTTCAAAGCATTATTGCCAGCTTCACAATCGCCTTTTCGAATCCCAAAATTGGAATGGGTTGCCTAATACGCATAGTCAATACAGCGCCCCAATTTGGATTCTTGGTTTTCCTCCCAACCATTTTTGGTGAAGAGCTGGGGTTCGGGACTGCCGGATGGCTGAAGCTTGTGTTTACCCTAGGTGCCGCGAATATTTTTGCGAATCTTTTTTTCGGCGTCCTCAGCGATAAGCTGGGGTGGCACTTCACTCTTCGGTGGTTTGGATGCGTCGGATGTGCTGTCAGCACCCTGTGCCTTTACTACCTTCCACACTATTTTCCTGGGCAGTATTGGATCGCAGTCCTGTGCGCTGCCTTCTATGGAGTTGCTCTAGCGGGCTTTACGCCAATATCAGTCTTAATGTCACTGATCGCACCTGAGCAAAAGGGAAACGCGATTGCGGTTTTGAACCTCGGAGCAGGTGCCGCGACGTTCGTAGGCCCTCTAGTGGTGGCAGTTTTCATGAGTTCGATCGGTGCGGGCGGGGTGACAATCATTTTCGCTGCAATGTATGTCCTAGCAGGCCTCTCAGTCCGCTGGCTCACCATTCCTGAAGAGTCACGCGTCGCTGTCGAGAAAGGAAAAACGCTGCAAGAGCTTGCTGATCCAATCTGATTTGTACAGTTTCAGCGGTCGCGCGATAGACCCTTATCGCGCGCCCAACTGGACGGTGCTGACATTGACCTCTAGGGGAATCACATCACTACTCACCCAAGTGTCATAGATATCGAAACGCTGTCCATCTTGCGACCACGATACAGACCGAATGTGAAGGACGGGGCTACCCTCAGGAATCTGCAAGTGATGTGACACTGGATGAACTGCAGCCATCGCCCGGATGGTTCTATTTGCGCCCGCCAAAGAATACCCCGCTTCAGTTAAAAGCTCACTGAACGAAGCATCACCGCTCAAAACCCCAACTGCGCCCTCTATGGTAGAGACCAGAAAGGGTGGGCTGTAGTTGAAACTATAAAGAGCGGGCTTTCCGTCCAGGCAACGAAGACGCTCAAGACAGTACCCTTCGGTATGTGCAGGAATATTGAGAGCGACGCACGCAAATGGAGGCAGCTCAGCTCTGCCGGAGCTTAGAACTTGCGTTGTGACAGATCGGTTTTGATGGCCCATCGCGTTTTCCAAGAAGCCTTGGACGCCTTGTATCATCCACCCGTGATTTTCCTCAGGGACTAACGCATATACTCCTCGTCCGTTGACCCTCGTCGCGCAGCCACGAGTTTCAAGCAGCCTTAGAGCCTGCCTAACAGTAGCCCGAGATAAGCTGAACTCCGTGCAGAGGTCATTTTCGCTCGGAAGCCTTGATCCGGCTTCTATATCACCCAACGCGATTCGGTGCTCCAACACGTCGGACAATTGCTGGTAGTAAGGCGTTGTAGATAAGCGATCAATCGAGGTTGCGGCGATGGTAGTCATTGATTCTGCTAACTGGTTTTGAGACAGATACGTACAGTACATACAGCTTAGCTCCCGCGCCATAGGGAGCCAAGCAAATTCCAGCAGGCTCCCCCAGGTCTGGACACCCCACAACAGCGCCAAAAGATAATTTTTTAGAAACCGCCGAAGGATTAATCGCTTTCACAGCCCTGCCGCCTTCTAGAGATGGGGTTTCCTACGAGCTCAGCTGTGTATCTCTCGCGAGAGTGAGTTTGTCATTAACCGGCTTAACGTCCAGAACCGCATTGATTGGTTGTGCTCATATGGCAGTGAAAAACGCCAGATTGAAAGTCCTTCTCCTTCGACTTAACGTCACCCAGACCCTATGTGAATTCGCCGGCAAGTAGTTCAACAAGAAAACGTTTGCTGAACAAGCGTTCAATAAGCCTCAGAAAGCACTCCGCTGACTTCCCTGGTTTGCATGACAGCGGACACGGACTTGGTGACAAATGTACCAAGACCTAAATTCGGGGTGACTACAAATGGCCCATCGCGGCTGTACAACTCAAAGATACCGGAAGCAATAGTGATGACCTTGCCTTTCCTCAAGAGCATGAATCCACCTCGACCCATAACTCACAACAGCAAGCAGAGGCCTCCCCTGCCCCACCAATGAAATATCACTGCAAGATCCGAGGAGTCGGATGGTACGGCCCCTTAGTAGTACGCAGAAAATCACGCAAGCTCGCGCGGCCATTTTGGCGCTGAAAAGTCGCCAAGACATAACGGCTATTCTCCGTCGTCATTATCCAGAACCGCCCCTCGCGCTCGACTTTCAGCACGTCAGAAGTACGGATCAAATGACCGTCGCCAAACCGCCCGTACTGATCCTTGCGCTTGTGACCGAAGACCACACCGATACCTGCGCGCGACCTGATGAAAACTCCACAAAGGTAAGCGGTCACCGGAACATCAAAGCCTTGCTGCTGAGCCCGAATGATTCGCACGAGGTCAAAATCCGTATGCCGCTTCCCATGAAAATTCACATCAATCGTATCCAGCATTCATTGCTCTCCGTTAGCGGAATGTATGGCTTTACCAGGAACTGCGCACGCTACCAAGCGTGCTGGTATCGTGCGAAAAACTTGGTATATTTCAGGCTGATCGAATCATACTTTCGAGAAAAATCGGCCGATGATTTTTGAGCGAGTCGACACGAAAACCCGAGCGGTGCGAGCTGTGGTATACAAGCCCAGCTTTAACCTCGATTAGGCAGACTTCAAAGTCATCACCGTCGTCACCAACTGTCACTTTAACTACGCGATCCATACTCCAGCCGTCACGGCTATTCATCCATGGCGGGGTGACTACACATACGTCGACTATCATCTCCTCAGCGCTTTGCTGCACAAGCATTTGCTGCAGTTTGTGCTCACCTTCAATCATGCGTGTGAACTCGGTGCTGCGGCCTTGCTCGGTGATTCGGACGGTAAGGTGATACCAGTGCGATCTAAGTACCCGTGACACACCCTGCCAGTGCATCAAGCCTTCGCCGAACAATCCTGGAATGCCAATAGCGTCTGAGTCTTCGGTTCTGAACATCAGGTGCCTCAGTTTTCTGCGGGCGCAAAGCAGCCCGGTTGGTTAATTCAAAATAGAGAAAAGATCTCTTTAATGGTTGCTGATTTGCGATGACCCGGCCCGAGAAGCACGTAGACGCTATTCCGAGTTTCGAACAGAAAGCCGTCGTTGAATGCAGTACCAATACTCGATCTCACCCACTGGCCTGGCTCGAAACGCCTCTGCTCATCGTCCACGACTTTGTGAGCAAACATAAACATTGGTTGGCAGCCTGCAGCGGCTACTTTGGCTCGCTCGCGGTCGGTGACGATGGCGTCCAGGATGATCCACTCCTCAACAGCACATAGAGGCAGTCGTTTGTATCGTGTTCTGGCTGCTGTCATCGCGTCTTCCAGGCTGAGTTCTGAGCCCGTTAGAGGGGCTCCGCTGCCTCCCAAAAGCCCTTCATCGACAACTCCAACCATGTGCGACCCCTTGAATCCATTTATGAGTGATAAAGCCCGCCTTACGGGAAGCTGGCAGCGAGTAGCGAGTAGCGAGCTATTTTTTATGGACACCGAAACGTGCTCAGCTAATTTCCATGAATTGTCAAAACCGCGACAGAAAGCATGGTCTTGGGTCGTCTTGCCCCTCGCCTCAGCATGATATGCGCAATATTACCTCATTTTGACATTTAACGGAAACCCTCCTGTGTGGCTATATCCTGACTTTTGAGTGAGCCATGCAACTTAGAATCGCACTCGCTGGCGCAATCCGAGCCCTACGCCTGCAGCGTCAGCTTCGACACGAAGATCTTTCCGACGCTTCCGCGAAATCCAAACTCAGCGCCCTTGAGCGAGGCGAAACAAGTATTACCCTTGAGAAGTTCGAGAACCTTGCTGAGGGCCTTCGAATAGACCCTCTGGCCCTACTCGCCTTGTGTCTATCCAAACGTCTAAATACCCCCTATCCCGCTCTAATGGAGACGGCTTTAAAGCAGCTTCGAGCTTTTGAGAAAGAAGGAGGGCTGGGGATTCTTGCAGAACAGTTTCCTGACGGAGAAGTCTGCCGCCGTAAGCCAGGCAAGCCTCAGAATAGGGTGAGCGAAAACGTCGTTCGCGAGCTCAAGGCGGCAGGGATGAATCAATCGCAGATTGCACGCGAAACAGGCCTAGCTCTATCGACTGTCCATCGATACTGGAAGAGGATTAACGCTACCGATACTGAAGCGAATGGATGATGAGCATCGAGTTGGTTTCGTGGACGACTTCGGTAATTCCGACCAGGAGGCATCGAAAGGCGGAATCTCTGGCTTCTCCGTCGTTTCTGCCATTCTCGTAACTGATCAAGATCTGGAGGTCATGTACGAACAAACGAAGGCCTGTAAAAACTTCACTTTCGGGCCGGGGATATCGACTCAAGGAACCTGAAGTCCAAGGACGCCAACCGCCACGTCCAGATGTTGAATGACTTGGCGGTGATACCATTCAAGCCGTACTTTTCAACTGTCGATAAATTTCGGATCCATAACGACGAAAAACTTCGTTTCAAAACCTCGTTCATTAAGCACTACCCAGTTGAGGCGTTCTATGAGTTCAGAGCTAACTGAAGAAGAAATGCGTCGTGCCCTATTCGGTGCGGCTCCGCCCGGAGTCCAGGCTTCTATTACTCCGGTGCAGGAGCCTGCGCCAGAGGTTGTTTTCACCAAGCCAGTAGCAACTCACGCAGCCAAAAAGAACGTGGGGAAAGCAATTACGTCCAGGCTTAGGGTTACGCTCCGTGTTGGGAACGAATTCGAAGGGACGATGCACGAGCTGATCCACGAGGCCGACACGCTGAGCTCGCTGCTTGCTGGGCAGGAAGCTATGAGGGCCGCAAGGAAGAAGTACAAGTATGTGGAATTTGTATCGGTTAAATCGATGTAGACTACGCAGTAGGGCCACTAGATAAACCAATTTTGGACGGTCAATAGTAGGAATACCCAGCGCCTACTTGCCATGTATGTAGCGATGACGCCCCAAACTCACCCTGGCAATAGACAGACGAGCGCTAGGCGAGGGAGAAGCATTTGAGGCCAGCTACGCGAGCAGGGTTGGAACATCCAGCTTTGTAGCCTTCTGAATGCCAACCCCAACCCATTCCGTGACGGAAATGACCAGACCGCCTTAAACGCCGGAATCGCTCACAGGCTTCTTCCAACGCCATCTCAAACGGTCATCCTGATCCAAAACCCACAAGCCCGACCAGATCGCCAGCCAGAACTGAGCCGTCAACAGCCATCGGTTGCTCATGACCCACCCGATAGCCTTGGCGCCCACGCGCACCCATGGGGCAGCATATTTTGGCCCACCGTCAGCTACAGGAACATACATGCCCGAGTAGGAGTAGGTGCCAAACCATCGCCAATAAATTTCGAGCTCCTGTTTGGCAAATTTCACCGCATCCAAATTCCAATCCATGTCCCAGCGCTTAGACCACTGGGAGTTCCATGTCGATGTTTGAGTTAAGGTCTGAGTCAGACCATCCGGAACAACGATGTTGTGACCATTGCTCAGATCGATGCTGCAGTGGATGAGGCGATAGGTATCTAAAGAGAACCGCACCCTGTCGTTCGTCACCTCGATCAGCTCGCACACTGGCTGGTTAATCAATTTGAAAATGGCCGGTGACGTGTCCAAATCAACTGCGATGATCCTGTCTTGGTATTTCACACCCATGCCGCGACCTTCGAATACACATTCGAGGCGGTTAACTGTGCCTTCCATTGACCTCAAAGCGATTCTGGATTCCTGAGGCTGCGCGTCTGTGGATTCCGCGAGATAAACGCTGTACTCCAAATACTCGCCGAGCGGATTCCAAAACGAACCCAGGTCATGCTTGCTCGTCCAGCGACGATGAGAATGGAGGTAGGTTTTATAGAACAATGCCCTCTCTACCTTTCTCCAGCACCAGCCAGCTACAAATCCAACGACGCCCAAAGGAATTGAAAGGGCCATTCACTTTTCCTTTTGACTAAACATTGCAGCGGTCGCACACCCGTGTACCACCGTCCAGAAATGACTATCTTGCCACATGCGGCACTAGGGAAGTTATGGGGGCCAACAAACGAAAATACAATCAGCATGATTTCTGCCAGCTCAACTATCCTCCCTTCCACAATGCACCAGTGGACGAAGATTGAGGTTGTAAAAAGCATGAAGAAAAGAAGACCATCGACGGCCTAGCCCCATTACATTGCAAGGATGCTCTGCATGCAAGCCAAAACGCTCAAATCCCTTATCTCTGAACACGGTGTTTCCTTCGACGCGACGACCATCATGAACGCACTGGTCAAAACCGGGCATGCGGAGGTGTTCCAGTACCCCAGCACGACGGGGAGCGGAGTGATGAAGTCATTCAAGCGTCTCACGGATCTAGCTGAACCCTTCGGGATCAATAAGAGTTCAACGGGCCACCCGTTCAAAACTGAGCCGAAATTCTACGCCGAAGCCTTCGCTGATTTGCTTAGTGTGGTGGTGCGTCAACTTCATGAAGAAACAACCGTGCTCGCAGCAGCATGTGGGGGACTGAAGGATGTTTGATCACAACGCCCACCCCTAACCCAAAACCAAGTAGTGGGAGCTACCAGCGTTGCTGGCAACGACTTAAATAGCTGGAACATCTGGGCCAGGCCCTGGGCGATGCAGGCGGAGTGCACAGGCGTGAAGATGGACGCCTGCTTGGCCAAGACCGGTCAGCACGAACGGGCTAGATTTACGAAAGCCGACCCAAAACGGATATATCAAATACTCGCCTTGGCCAGCTCCCAGCGCTGGTACGCGCGCCCGCCAATCGTTACTGCCACACGGTGATGACAGGCTTCGCCCATCGCGCGATCTACCTAAGGAACAGCAATGATCGACACCGTACACAACCAGCGTCTAGTAAAAGCCTACGAACGCATTGATTTCATAGGAACGGCTACAGACCTTGAAAGCCTCGTGCTGTTGTTTGGCAGAGCATACGGATATATCGAATCGCTTCGTGACACCAATGTATTGCCCAGTGGCACGTTTGCAAACATGGAGAAGCAAGCACGGGCGAACTTCGAAACGACCAACGCCCGCCTAGGAGCCAACGCCCGATCGCCTGAACTCGTAGCGCCATCGTGGAATACTAAAAAGTGAGGCTGGGCTAGGAACCACATTTGAAGGGAAGATCAGTGAACGCATTACAGGCAATCAGCAAGGCGCTTCAAATGAAGCTTGCAGCCTTTCAGAGGTGTCCTCAAGAGGAGGATGAAGAACACCTGCGCGGAGCAGCGCTTCTCGCAATCGATGTAGGAATCATCATGAACGCTCCAGCACTCCTAACCGAAGCACAGCAAGTGATCAGTTGGATTGAGGAATGGACTACTGAGCAGTGGCATGATCATGCGGCCGCAATGGAAGAAAGCCATCTGGCCTGGGAAAAAAGCCAAGAGCCTTTGTACGAATCGAATCGATTGGCAAAGGCTCTTGTGGGCCGCGAGTACAATGACCCAAGATGGGTCGAGCTTGTAGACGCATACCGCGAGGCCTTCCCTACATTCATCGTACGCAATTGCGTGTTTGCAAGGCTTTCCCCAAAACAGATGGCATTTCGACTCCGCGATTTTTTGAGCAAAACCATCCAGGAAAAAAAGCTTGGCCGAACCCCGACCGAGCCCGACATGTTGGAGTGCCTACCTGAAGCGAAAGCCCGACTTCAAACCCAGATACTGAGCTATCTAGAGCGGGCGCTACCAGGCTTCGATTTCGACGGCCATCCAATTCTTGAACGATACTCAGAAACGCGCACTGACACGCTATTTAAGGGGAGAATATGAGCGTAGAGAAGAACGGATTTCGAGACATCTTCAACTTGGAGCACCACCTCCCCTCTGAGGGAGAGTTTACAATTGGCCCCTACCGGATCAGCGTCAGCAAGGGGCTCATTGAAGCCGACTTTGCCCGGTCGCAACGGCTTGTATTTGGTTCCGCCTTCCGATCTTCCGGGCTTATGAACACCGTAACTGAAGAGCCAGCAACTTCAGGCTCTTGGGGCGTAACGGCTGCGGTGGCTGAGCACGAGGGGTTAGATCAAGCCTCAGTCCTCCTGCCCGACAATCCGTGGGTGAATGGAGCCTATGACCTGTCTGTCATCCTTTCTCTTCTTACCGGTCGCCATGTGCGCGTAGGGAACGATGCTGAACCCTATTTGCCTATTTCTGCTGGCTTGGGTCTAACTAGCAAAAACTTTTTCCGCACTCATCCTGCGATCGATTGGTCATTACTTCCAGCATTACGGGCAGCTGGCGCTGGCGAAGCGATGGAAGCGGTGATGCTAGCAATGACAAACAGTAATATGGGCGTGAAAGTCGCGATGGGATCGGCGGCGCTCGACGGCCTCAACACCCGATGGTTTAGCGCCTCTGACACTAATCGTTATACCAGGGAAGTGAAAGAGCAGGTCAAGGCCGCATCGCTGGCCTTCAAGGCTCATCTGGAAACAGCAGGCATAAGCCAGGATCTCATTGCTGACATGATGCCCCGCCTGCCAAACGTTGCGAATGAATCTGCGCTCGCTAAGCTCACAGCCTTCTTGAAGGCCTGTGGCATGTATCCGGAAAATCCTAATGAAGAGGCCCCGAAACGGCTCAAATGGCTGAACGTGCTTCGAAATTCCATTGCCCATTCGGGCTCAATTAAGTTCGATATTGCGGAAACCCCTGAGGTGTCCTTCCAGGTAGCGGGCGCTATAGCGCTGCTGCTCCAGGACATCAGCCGAATTTACATTGCGAAATACCTACTCAAGATCGAAGATCGGGGTGTTGATGAAGCGCAACAGGCCGTGATGACCTTCTTCCTGAATGGAAAGTACAATGGCCAAGACATCATTGCAGAGGACTATGAGACCTACCGGCAGCGGTTGATCGACCACTACGAAGAATTTGGCAATCTTGACCTCTAAGGCAAAAGTTGTTTGGGGAGAGCAGAAATACTCTCTCAATCATAACAAGAGCCACTGTCCTTCTATGACTATTCACCAAAGATCGTGGCAGGCAGGGTGGTGAATAGCTAGGGTGAACACCTACATCCCAAAATACAAATCAGGCCTTTTGCTGATAGTTAAAAGTCTGGACATTCTGAAAATCGAAAGGTCTGCGGAGGTCAGAATCGGAAGGCCCAACTCGATTCTAACCTCTATTCAACAGGTCAAGCGGCTCGAGACCCAAACTCCGCAATCCAGCGTTGCAAGCCCGTGACATCGACTTCAAATACATCCAGTTCAAGTGTGCTGCTGGGCTTCTCGTCGGACTGAGCATGTTCAAATACTGAGTAGCGGGTCATCAGGTCATCAATGAATACGCAGTCTTCATTCGTCACCTTAGCAACCTTGTGCAGCTTGCCTTGAGTATTGATCGCGCGTCTGAAGCGGCCTACGACATCCGCCAAAAGAATGTGCTCAACCGTTTTCTCGACGATCACCCTGAAGTCACTGCATGCGCTTTTGCCTAGCGTCTCGTAATCGTCGACCTCAACCCTGTCCTGGTGTTTTTTCAGACGCGTAATAGTGTTGTCGATTAATCCGCGAAGTGCGCTCTCCGGCTTCAGGTCTCGAGCGCTAGCGGTAGCGACGATTCCTGCCACCTTGTCCATTCGCCTTAGAGAGACCAATGTCGGCTTAACGGAAGGCATTCCTGGCATCTTGTTCCATTTTTCCGTAACCGCGTCGACTAATGCCACTAGAGAGAGCCGGTGAGTAAAAATGATGACCTGTCGAGTCGCTGATAAGGACACCAAACGCTCGACGACTCTCTCCTCAAAATCTTGGTCAAGCGACGAAATTGGATCATCAAAAATGAAGGGGGCAAGTTGGTTCGAGCCCGTGGTGTCTGCCAGAAACGCAGCCAATGCGGCAATTCTAGTTTCACCCTCGCTCAATATGTAATCCAGGCCATGTGAGCCATACGCACCGACGAGATTCAATCCGAAGGTGATCTTCCCTTTACCACCCGATTTACTCTGCGGAGCAATTGGCATGCGGTGGCCGCCCAATAGCTTCAGTTCCTCTAGGAATCGCGTTTGATAACCAGCGTCCAGCTCGGTTTTGGCCAACTCATTTTTCTTGGAGGTCAGGGAGTTGGTAGCGGCTGAACGGGAGGCTTTGTCTATTGCCGCAACGGCGATCAACCTAGCCCTTTCAGCACTGATTGACGCCTTGTTCTGTGAAAGCCATTGCTTGGCTTGGAGTTGCTGGACTTGGTTCTGCACTGCCTGACGATGTTCATCTTGTAACAGGGCAGACAGGCTCGCTTCCTCGGTGATCAAATCTGCAGACTTGGTTTTTACCGCTTCACTGATACTCGTCCAGTCGAAAGCTTGCAAGGTGCCAACAGGGCTTCCCAGTACGACTTGATCACGCCTCGTTTTGAGCATGCCAAGCCACGTGATCGCATCGGCTTCCTCGAAGCCCAACGTGGACATGTGAACGATCCAGTCGGCTTGCCCTGGAAGAGTTGGCAAGCGGGCTTTGTGGTCAGTAAAACTTTTTTCAGCCTTCTTGGCGGCTGTCTCAAGGCCGTCAGTGACGAACTTCTCAAAACCAGCCAGGCGGGCTTTGGCATCCTCGTCAAGGCTTTGATGGCAAAGCACGCAGCGTGAGTCAGCTGCAATATTGGGAAACTGAGATTCTGTGTAGGCCGTGCCGTTGGAGTACGCGCGTGCGTACTCCCACATATCCTGCCAGGTCGCAGAGCCAACACCGTCGAGCTCGGCTTTACCGAAAATCGCTGCCGCCGCTTCCTGGCTCGAATTCCTGGCCTTAACAGCGGCGTTTTTCAGGGTCTCTAGCGTACCTGCCGTCGCATCGTTCAATCCCTGCTGAAGTGTCGACATTGCTGTTTCAATACTTTTCAGCGCAGTTTTTTCTTTGCTGATGCTCAGCAGCCGACCCGCAATATCCTTCTCTGCGAGTAAGGCCTCTTTCTCGATGCGTTCCCGATCAAGAAGATCGGTGTACAGACATTCCTTATCAATAATCGCGGTCGTGGTTGAACTCTTCAGGCCTTGAAGCCATTTTGCTTCTGCGGTGTGATTTAGCGTTTCTGGAATGGCGGGTAACGCTTTGCTGAGCAGTGATTTCTCTCTTGCAAGCTCTGCGCTAACAGCGTCCGCTGTGACAATCAGCGCGGATACAAACTTCATCCGACTGGGCTCGTAGCATGCCTCAGTCCTGCCCATGTATTGCTGGGCAGCCTTGCTATCAAACACCTGTGCGTGTCTTAGCGCTTTGTGGGCCCCGCTAGGAATGTCCCAGTGAATATCAGCCGGCTTACCGTCAATTGACACCTTGAAATGAGCACGACAGGGGGTAGGTTTTGGATCGAAGACGTTGCTTCGTATCTCGTCCTTGGATCTTGATCCGCAGATCTCCTTTAGCAGCCTTGCAAACCCGCTCTTGCCAGTTCCATTCTGTCCGTAGATCACTGAGAGATTACTTTTGCCGAATTGGAGGTTGGCGCCAGCCTTGATGGCGTTCAGCCCATGCACATCCAAGATCTCCTCGATCCGAAGCAAAGGTCTATTGGCTACCTGCGACAGCGTTCCAGGAGTAACTGTTAAAAAGCGTGGGTCAGCCTCGTCCTTGGCTTCGAGCTTGCAAAGCGTGGCAAGCGTTTTGATTTCATCTTGATTCAGCTGCCGCTTCGAGTCGATCAGCATACGAGCTGCGGTCTGTAGCCATTTGGGCCGTCCGTTCAACCAAATCTCAAAATCATCGGCTACAACCGGTTCTGTCTCAATTATCGACATGGCAGACCTACCTCACGAGGGAATCCATGAGCGTAGATGCAATATGGCCTTTTGCCTCTACCTAGCCACCATAATGGTTACAAGATGTGGCCGTCAGGAATTCTAAGTGAGCCCAAGTCGCGGAGCGCGGGCACTGAATAGCCTCATTCTACGAAGCATTCGGGCCCAAGAGGATCGCCAAAAGCTTCGGTAAGTAGACCTCGCATCAACACCGAAGCCGGCCCTTGAAGAAAATGCTCCCGACCGCTGATGTCGAACCGCACGGGATTGATGTGAACGACAGTCGCCCCATGACCCAGAGCACGTAGCGGAAGCTCAGCAGCTGGATAAACGATTCCGGACGTACCAATCGAGAGGAAGACATCACACTTCTCTGCGGCATCCAGCCCTGAACTCCAAGCATCCTCAGGCAGCATCTCACCGAACCAAACAACCCCAGGCCGGACGTACCCGCTGCAGGCACTACATTGTGGCGGCTCAATCCGACTTCCGTTTTCGGGCAGTGCATCCGACGTACCGGGCAACGTGTACGCCTGCCCACAATCGATGCACCGAGGAGAGTGCAGGCTTCCATGCAGATGAATCACCTCTTGGCTGCCCGCGCGCTCATGAAGGTCATCAACATTTTGCGTGATGACAGTCAGCTTGGGCACGCGCTTGGCAAGCTCCGCAATGGCTCGATGGGCCTCATTGGGTTGCGCCCGGACAACCTTCTGTCTGCGCCACTCGTACCATCCCCAGCAGAGCGCAGGGTCGCCTCTGTACGCATCACTGGTGGCAAGCTTGGCAGGGTCGAAGTGCTCCCAAAGACCCGTCAAAGCATCTCTGAAGGTAGGAATACCGCTCTCCGCTGAGGCGCCAGCACCAGTAAATACGACTACGTGCTTAGCCTCCCTCAATTGCTGAGCCAGCGTACTGCTTGTCATGAGCACTCCTTGGACATGGGTTTCATTTTTGGTGCCGTCACTCTGGGTGCTGAATGGGTAGCTGGTGATTGTCAGTCAAAAACTAAGAAATTCTAAAAAATTTAGATAGGTAATTTCTTGCAGAGGTTGATTGCCGTGCCATCTCCACTCCCTGCTCAGCCGAGGTGATTTCGATGAATTGCCATTTGATCCTCGGGAAGATCAGTTCGGGGTTCTGCGTTGGGATAGTATGAATAAACAGCGCGGTAAAGAATTAGAAATTTAGAAATTCAATGCCTTGAGGAACTCAGTTTCTTGAGCAATGGAGGGTGCTACATGCACGAGCAGCACCGACTTGGTCTGGTCTCGGAGAAGGCCAAGATTCAGGACTCGTCGACATTTCTTCATGTGAAGCTGGGCAATGCCTATTAGCTCGAGAAGCTCAATCTGATCCGCAGCATCGAAGCAGGTAATCAGTATGGCGAATACCGGGGAGACGAAGACGATCAGGATGATAACGATGAAACCAATCGTGGAGACCGCCTCTCCGACGTGTTAAAGCGGGTCAAAGAGTCAGAAACTATAGGTTGCGCTTATCGCTGAGCAACTGCTGCTCTCGGGGTTGGCGGATGCCGCGCGGGAGCTTGGCTAGACGTGGACGACCATCAATAGGCTATGGACGACCGACCCGCAGGTCGATAATTAGTGAAAAGCATTGTTGTTATTGGGAACTAACACAGAACACGGATAAATTGCTTTCTTCAGTACGGGCCGCTCACCTTCGCAATGTAGGCCACGGCTATTGGGTTTTGGGCGCAAACATATGATCGATAAAGGCGAACTATCCCTAGCAACGACATCATACCTTTGCGAACTATGCCTCTGCATTACCGAGACCAGCAAGAAGCTAAAAATGCAACTTTTTACGCAATGCTTCAAGTCGTAAAAGATCATCGTAAGTCGCAACCAAATCCATTGGCCCATGTAAACCTGCGACTTTGAAGTCCCTATCTTCCTCACCAGGCATTTTGGTGATAAACATTCCGCCCGCGCCGCTAAGCACGTCATCAAGCATCCTGATAACGAATTTAAGCTCCTCTGCTAAATAGTCGTTATCCTGCCTTAATTTCTCACCATCCATGCTCAACGCCGGGTCAATGCCTGAGTCAAGATTCCGAATTGTGAGCTTGAGCTGCTCAATGTGGCCCGCAAGACTGGCATTTCGAATTTTCAGAGCTTCGAAGTCCGAGGAGCTTACGGATACAGGAACAGAAGACTCAATACTCAGACTCAAATGCTGTTCGAGAAGTCCTCGGTATTTATCATTTCGTAATAACGTGACATGACTGATGGGCTTGAATTTTTTAACCTGCTTATCGGTAGGCAAGGTTAAATAGACCCTCAACTCAATTTCAGCGACAATCTTGGCAACACCTACGGCCAAATTCGTCACATTCTCAAAAGTTGCAGATGACAAAACATCCAAAGCGTTCTGGATTCTCGTAATCCGGGCAGCCCTGGCATCTTCTCGGTGTGCTTCAAATGGATCAACGCGCGGTGCCAAGAGATTAGCCCTCCAAAAGAGTGACGCCGATTTTAGCAGAGATGTATTCTGCCGGCTTAGCTTCAAAGGACGGATTAGCAGCAGCATGCCCGATTTTAACCACATCCCTCACGTCCAACACCCCGGCTGAAAGCATGCTCGCAATCTGCGATGAAAGCTGATGACTCGGAGGTCTAGGGTCGACACGCAACAACTCTTCAAATTTACCTTGTTGGACAAGCATCATGCCACGCATATAGGCAAATTTCTGATCAAGACGTGCACTGTTAACATCTGGGAAATTTTGTACATCGATAAGACGCTTCAACAAATGCTCACCGTCTGAAAGGCTAATTTTCTTATAATGAGCGGCCAACCCGTTCTTGTCGCTTAGGAAGAGGCTTTTGAAATCCCCATCATTAGCCATCTTATAAAGTTGCTGTTCAATTGCTTCCAGTGCACACGCCTCTCTGGCATGGCGGTCATACTCACCATTGAGAGTCTCCTCTACCTGGTGATTCCGAGAGGACGGTTTCAAAGCCTGATATTCCTTCAGTTTGTCCAAAACACCCCGCATCATTTCTTTAGACTTATCCTTCTCTGCACACACAGCAGGCAGGTGGTCAACGCCTCGGATTGCGTAAGGGCAAAGCGCGCAGGGTCTACCCACGCCGATTTGATCCACGACCTCTTTCGGACAACGGTTGCCGAAAGGACAAATATGACAATTATTGTATGCCAGTGTCGTGTAGCGTTTGGCGCGTAAGACCTCTAGACCGTTTTGCTCCTCCTTCACCCCAGTCAAACTCATCAGGCCATGCGTTTCAATAGCCTTGATTGGGTCTTGATGGATACTGTCCTTCAACCTTGCATTCAGCTTGAGAACTGCCTGCGCAAGTTCTGGTGCTTCCCCGCCTTGAAGCTTGTCCATATTTTTGGTCATATAGTCAGCGAGTAGTTTCTGGTGGTCGGGCATATTCTCATCATCGAAAATGGTGTAATACCATACAAGCTCTTCTGTCTGCCCCGTCATAAATTGACCAATGATTGAAGGTGGCAGAAAGCGCATCGCTTCAGTCACAAATCCAGCACGCAAACCGTGGGGGGTATGCGGACTGCTGAGTGAGCTTACTGAAACCTTACTCAGAGACAAATCGTCGTACCCTGCGATCGGCGTTTTCTCATTCGATGCAGTCTTAATGAAAACCAAATCCTCACCAGAGTCATCCTCCATAACAACTTTGATGAAGTACTGAAGAATCATTAAAAAAATAGGAAAATACCGGTTATTTTTCCAGTTACTGTCAGCGGTGCCCGAGTTACGAAAGAGAGGTTTGTATTGACCAAACTTCGAACCCTCCGTCATACCGTACCAAAGATCTTCCTTGTAGGACTCGGAACTGCATGAGTCATACCATTTCTTTTGGCGATCCATGATATGGATGACATGCCTGGACACAATGGCAGTCCATTCACCATGAGACTTGTCTGAACTTACGAAAAGCGGCGCCAAGGGGCTCTTCCAGTAGCGATCAAGAACACAATCGTATTTATCCTTGTTAAGCCAAGCGAGGTGGTGCTGACGAAGCCCCGTCTCACACATGAGCTGTGTCAATCGGACTTCGTTAGGTGAGACAAGTTGTAACACTCGCCCTCCAGTTTCGAAGTCAACGACTTTATAAAAGCGCGGCAAAAAATCAAATCGATATATCCGTTTCTCATGATAAAAAATAGGCGTGTAATTCAACAAGGATTGGCTGACCTGATCCAGCCCCTGAACCTCACGCGAAATTAAACCTGCCCATGCATGGGAGTGCAGAAGATCAGCCATAGACGGCTGAATTAGCTCTCCATCCATCACGCCATAATTGATATCCATCTCCCTCCTACCTGCGACGGATGGCATCAAATTGATGTGTTCAACCAGGTACTCGAAGCTATAGAGCATGCTGAGAAATGTGGCGAAATAAGGGCGTGGAATGGGGCGCTTCACTGTTCCCGACTTTTTTTCAATGGGAGGGAAGCACGAACTTGTAAAAGTACACTTAGATTCGTCAGCATCAGGCAAGGCAAGACGATTATCTTCAACATACTCACAAAAATGCTGCATAATCAGCACTCGCGAATAATGAGTCTCGTTAGTCCAACCATGTGCTCTAGCAAACGCCTCTAAATATGTCAGAAAGGTGTGTGGCGGCACCCGCACAAACTTGATAACGCCGTCCAAGAAAATTGATTCACGTGTAAAATACAGACTACAAGAAAAATCATTAAGTGTTCTGGGATAATTTTCAAGCGACCCATCACGGCGCATGAAAAAATTCGGTAGATAGGCTAACAAGTAGCTCATAAGCATACCAAGCATGAACGTGTGACCGTGCGATTTCTGCAATCGTTTAGACTTCATAAAGGATTTATAAACCGCATTAATATGAAGCGCGAACGTTTGTACTTGATGATGTGACCAGTCAAAAAGCGGGAATCGCGCGCCCTCCTCCCCCAAACTAAATACCTCTCTGATACGAGATGAAGGGAAGTGCATTTTGAAAGTTTCTTTGAAGTCGAAATCACGTTTCCCAGAAGCTAACTGCTGCGCAACTTCAAGCGACCTTAAAACTGACTCTTCAGCTGCAGTCTTTGCCTTCACCTTAGGCAAGACGCGACGCCCCAATCGAACACGCTCCGGCCTGGCTACTTGCTTAGATATCTTATACTGGGCAAAGATCGCCTCTACTACTGCCTTTTTCTTCTCGCATGCAGAAGTAATATTCAGCAGGAAGTCGTTAACATAATATCTACGAAGCGGCAATACACCAACGCCATTCGCACTATCGAATAATCTCTGACAGTCCTCCGACTGGATATCATCTAAACCATAAAAAGTCGTACTCAGAAGCAACCTCAACCAGAAATTAACTCGACTACTTCCGTCATTGAATTCGCCTCTTTTGAAAATACTCTCGATTTTTGATTCAGGATGCAGGCCTCGAACCAAGGTGAGTGACGCAACATCCAGCTTCTCACAAAGCATATCAAAACATTCAACCTGGTGATTGATTGTCTGAATTGACAGAGGTGCAATCAGCACCCTCCGGCCCCAAAGGGCAATGAATACCATACGAAAAAATTGGCTGAGTGCCATGTCGTAGGAGGGAGGAGTATTACCGAGCGCGCGGTCAACATCGCTAAGAGAGGTTTCACTATCACGAAATGTCACTTGCAAAAGGGTATCGAGTTCAAGCCTCCCCCAACTGCTGATGTCCACACCAGAATTCAAGACAGCCTCAACTTTATAAGCCAAACTATTATTGTTGCTTGCACCATGAACTTTTCTGTAAATTTGGCGCACAAGCGAAACCGCCTTTCGAAACTCGCCATTCAAGTGCTCATCGGAAACCAGCCAAATAGCGCTATTCTTGTCCAAATTAATCATGCCGCACTCTCCACACAGAGTGAAAGTTTCAACTGCTCAATTTCGCTCTCTAAATGTTTGATCTGCACTTGAGTTGTGCTGAAATTTGATGCAGACATTCGCAGCATGTTAATGGCGGCAAACGTCGCCTCGAGCATTTTTGCATCTTTGCGCGCGTAACGCTCCGTAGACTTGATTGACTTATGCCCCATCAATGTTTGCACCACTTTGAGTTCCAACCCGAACTTGTTTTTACCCACTGGATTAGGACAATGATTAACAAGATAATATGCGTACATATGGCGCAGCGAATGAAAGCCATAGCTAGTACCCGTCAAGTTGGCCGCTGCCCTACTGAATCGTTCCCAAACTGCCTGGTAGGATAGAGGCATAGCATTGCCATTTCTGAGGTTACGAAAAAGAAAACGATGCAGTACTGGCCTGCGCCTTTCTTTTTCCTTGTCACGCTGCTCTTCATTGTAAAGACCAAGGTTGTACCAAAACATCGAGGCAAACGGCTCAATAAGGAAAGTACCAGGCGTGTCCCTTCCTTTATGATCAAGCTTATTCAGATCTGCTTCAGAAATATAATCAATCAGCACATCCCGACGCGTATCAGGGTCTACGATATATACCTTGTTCAGTTTCGGATTCTCAGTATCAATCTCAATATCATCAAGTAGTACCGTCAAAGCTTCTGAAATCCTACAACCAGACGCAGCGATGAGCGACCACAGCACCTTGTCTCTCAGACAAGCTGCACTGTCAATCAGGGCCTTACACTTATCAATCGGAAATGCTTTTTCATCGCCCCCAAACTCATCAGTGCGCGCCAGAGTTGAAGGCTTTGATTTGGGTGCAAGGTTTTGCGTCTTAATTCTCTTGGCACCGCCTGCAAGGCAACCTGCCAACCAACTATTAGCTTTGATAGAGGCACTAACAGCTTTAGGGGCATCGATATGTTTAGAGATAGTAATAGGCATCATCGAGATCGCCACTTCAGATACATAACCACTGCGCTGCATTTGCAGCAAGCCGTCTCGCATAGCCTCACTAGCTGCGATGAAACGGTTTACAGCAACAAGATGCACGCAAACAGATGCCCCCGAAATTTTCTGGGAACCCAGTACCTTTGCAGCTTCACGAGCGATCGGTGCGTCACTATTTTCTCCGAAAACCAGATAACTTTCATAGCTATCCAAAGCATCATTGAGAAGAGTCGGGGTAAGGCCGTGGTTATAGATGCTGACTTGGTGCATAAAGTTAAGAAGGCTTTGAACCGCATAGCAGTACGCCTTAACGGTTTTGAATTTCTTCAATTTGGCTAGTTGATAAGCCCAGCTATCGAAAAATTCAGACATCGCCTGATCCGGACAGAGGAGTCGGAAAGTAGGGATACCGTTACGGGTGGTTTCATACAGTTCTACGTGCTTCATAACCTGACATGCGCCTCATATGTGTCGTCAGAGCACGACTGGCTCCAAATTTCGGGCGCATCCTTCCACATCAAAATGATGAACGCAACAAGATGCAACTAATTAGTTGCATCTTACAGTATGCTGGGAGCATACCGTTTTTTAAACGCCCGATTAGGGCAACTCTTATGGCGTAACAACGCTCCCAATGGAGGGCTAGCGGTGTCGCTGCGATTAACAGTGACGAACGAAGCAGGGGGCTCTGCGTCCATTCGAGCGATTAGTCAACTCCAACAGTCCTATAGCGCAATCCAATCTCATTTTGCTGATGCCAAGGAGGCGGAAGTTAAGGTCAGACCAGGAGGAGATTTATGGCCGTCACCACATCAGCGGCTTTGCTGATACGGAAATCTAGCAATCTCTTGCTGGGCGAGGTCGGCAGGGAGCGAAAGGAGACTGGTCGCTTGGTGAAGACTCTGAGTGATATGCCATCTTGCTCAAGTGAGGGAGCCAATCTGTTTGCCAGCCTGAATATGTGCCTGCCGGGCATTTTACGAGTTGAGCTTTTTAGTTTCTGGCAATCACAAATGGGGCATCAAATGCCCGTCACTCACCGCCCATTAGCGACCAACTGTCAAACCGCAGGCTTCAGCTCAAAATAGGATTCGGGCACATCGCCAGGCCAGCGATGCAGATATCACCTAATGGACGCGAGCGCAGCTGAAGAATAAAGAGGGAATTGCAAGCTAATGAAAAAACTACGCCAAAGCTTCAGCGGACAGGAGGCCTAAGGTGCAACCAAAATTGTTGCACCCTTAGGGAAGCACTTTTTAGATGCGAGGGGTTTTGCCCCCCCTATCCCAGACTGTAGCTGAAAAAGCACAAAAAAAGGGCCTAGATTTTCATCTAAGCCCTTGATTTTATTGAGTTCGCGGCGGGAAACCAGGGATTCGAACCCTGGGAACGCTATTAACGTTCGCCGGTTTTCAAGACCGGTGCATTCAACCACTCTGCCAATTTCCCGTTTATTCCGATGACGCGATGAAGCGGTACTGCAAGGTGCAACTGGAGATAGCCTTAGATAAGAACCCTGGGAACGCTATTAACGTTCGCCGGTTTTCAAGACCGGTGCATTCAACCACTCTGCCAATTTCCCTTGTGCATCACAGGATTAGAATAGCTCATCCTGCCTCAGCGGGCGCCATAATACCCGAATGAAACACACTGTCAAACTCTCGGCATCGCTTGTTACAGAGCGTCTGTTATGATCTTTGCGACTGAACGTTTCAAAACCGAAGGAGTGTCGCCATGCGCGAACAGAATTACGCAGTGAATGGTAACGCGCAGGCTGAGCAGCTTGAAGTCAGCCGCGTGTTGCGCAACACCTATGGCTTGCTCGCCCTTACCCTCGCATTCAGCGGCGTGATGGCGTTCGTGGCTCAACAGATGCGCGTCGGCTACCCGAACATTTTTGTTGTGCTGATCGGCTTCTACGGGCTGTTCTTCCTGACCAACAAGCTGCGTGACTCGGCCTGGGGCTTGGTGTCGGCATTTGCCTTGACCGGTTTCATGGGCTTTATCCTTGGCCCGATCCTCAACCGCTACCTCGGCATGGCCGGCGGCGCGGAAGTGGTCAGTTCGGCGTTTGCCATGACGGCACTGGTGTTTGGCGGCCTGTCGGCCTACGTGCTGATCACTCGCAAGGACATGAGCTTCCTGGGTGGTTTCATCACCGCGGGCTTCTTCGTGTTGCTGGGAGCGGTTGTAGCGAGCATGTTCTTCCAAATCAGCGGGCTGCAATTGGCGATCAGCGCAGGTTTTGTGCTGTTCTCCTCTGTGTGCATCCTGTTCCAGACCAGTGCGATCATCCACGGTGGTGAGCGTAACTACATCATGGCGACCATCAGCCTGTATGTATCGATCTATAACCTGTTTATCAGCTTGCTGCAGATCTTCGGCATCATGAGCCGCGATGACTGATCCTTTACCGCAATAAAAAATGCCCCGTATCGAAAGATGCGGGGCATTTTTGTTTTCACTGATTGGCTCAGTACTGGTTGGGTTCCATTTCCAGGTCCACCTTGAAACGCTCCGCGATATCCCGTTGGATACGCTGCGCCAGGTTTGCAATGTCATGGCCTGTGGCGTCGCCGTAGTTCACCAATACCAGCGCCTGCAACTTGTGTACGCCTGCGTCACCGTCCCTGAAGCCCTTCCAGCCGGCCTTGTCGATCAGCCAGCCGGCAGCGAGCTTCATTTGCCCATCGGCCTGCGGGTAGGCCACCAGGTCCGGGTACAGCGCCTGGAGTTCAGCCGCAAGCACCTGGGGCACCAAGGGGTTCTTGAAGAAGCTGCCAGCATTGCCGAGTTCCGCCGGGTCTGGAAGCTTCTCGCGGCGAATACTGCAAATCGCCCGGCTGACATCGCTCGGTGTCGCCTCGGTGATCCCCTGCCCAGCCAAGCGCTGCTGCACCGGGCCGTAGTCAAGTTTCAGGTGGCTGGCGCGACTGAGGGCAAAACGCACCCGCAGGATCAACCAGCGCCCGGTTTCGTGCTTGAACAGGCTGTCACGGTAGGCGAAATTGCATTCCTGCAGGCTGAAATCCCGCAGCTCGCCGGTATGGCGGTCCAGGGCCGTCAGGCCAGCGAATACATCTTTGATTTCTACACCGTAGGCGCCGATGTTTTGCATCGGCGCAGCGCCGACGGTGCCGGGGATCAGGCTCAGGTTTTCCAGGCCGCAAAAACCCTGCGCCAAGGTCCACAACACAAACGGGTGCCAGGTTTCACCGGCTTCGGCCTCGACGACCACCTGCTGACCATCATCCTGCAACACCCGGATGCCCTGGGTCGCCATGCGCAACACCAGTGCTGAGATGTCTTGGGTCAGCAGCAAGTTGCTACCACCACCAATCACCAACAGCGGCAGTGCGTGTGCGGCAGCATAGGCCAGAGCTTCGCGAACGTCGCTGTCGCTGTGGGCCTCGGCAAACAATTGCGCACGCACGTCGATGCCAAAGCTGTTGAATGGCTTGAGCGATACCTGCGCAAGCACGTGCAAGGTCATAACCGCCCCTTCAATTCGATCACCAATAGGTCACAGGCCTGCTCGATCAGGTCCAGGACCCGCTCGAAGCCTTGCTCGCCCTCGTAATACGGGTCGGGCACTTCGTCCACTTCTGCGTCGTAGCGGCGCAAGAACAGGTCCAGCTGCGCCTTGCCTTGTGCCGGCTGCATCGCCTTGAGGTTCCGCAGGTTGCTGTGGTCCATAGCCAGGATCAGGTCATAACGCGCAAAGTCGGCGCGAGAGACCTGCTGGGCACGTTGGGCCGACAGGTCGTAACCGCGCGCCAGCGCTGCACGCTGGCTGCGCTGGTCCGGCGGATTGCCGATATGCCATTCGCCCGTACCCGCGGACGCAACCTCTACCTGCGCCGCCAGGCCCGCTTCGCGCAATTTATGGCGCAGCACGCCTTCAGCGGTGGGCGAGCGGCAGATATTACCGAGGCAGACAAACAAAACCTCCATCAAGCCCCCAGCAGGCGACGGACGCGCTCAAGGTCTTCTGGCGTGTCCACACCGGCCGGTGGCGCTTCCAGCGCATCGCCCACATGGATGCGCACGCCGTGCCACAGGGCACGCAGTTGCTCCAGGGATTCGGTGTTTTCCAGCCAGCATGGGCCCCAACTGACAAAGTCATGCAGGAAGCCTGCACGGTAGGCGTAAATGCCGATGTGACGGCGGTACGGCACGCCTTCTGGCAGCACGTCAGGGTGCTTGGCAAAAGCATCACGCGCCCAGGGCAAGGTGGAGCGACTGAAGGTCAGTGCCAGGCCATTGATGTCGCTGACCACTTTCACCACGTTCGGGTTGAACAGCGTATCGATGTCTTCGATGGGTTCAGCCAGTGTGGCCATGCGTGCTTCGCTGTGGGCCGCGAGGTTGGCCGCCACTTGGTCAATCACGCTTGGCGGGATCAACGGTTCGTCACCTTGCACGTTGACCACGATGGCATCGGGCGCCAGCCCCAACTGCGTGGCCACTTCGGCCAGACGGTCGGTGCCGGAGTTGTGGTCTTCCCGGGTCAGCACCGCTTCAGCACCAAAACCTTTGCAGGCCTCGATGATGCGTGGGTCGTCGGTGGCGATCACAACACGCTCAGCGCTGCTTTTGCAGGCCTGCTCCCACACCAGTTGAACCATCGGCTTGTTGCCGATCAGTTGCAACGGTTTGCCGGGCAGGCGTGTGGAGGCGTAGCGCGATGGAATGACAACGGTAAAGGCAGTGGTCATTTATCCAGACGCTCGTCATTGGTCAAGGTGCGGGCTTCGCTCTCCAGCATAACCGGAATGCCATCACGAATCGGGTAGGCCAGGCCGGCGCCTTTGCTGATCAGCTCGGTTTTGTCTGCGCTGAGCTTGAGTGGGCCTTTGCAGATCGGGCAAGCGAGGATGTCGAGCAGTTTGGTGTCCATGAATGTTTCCTGGAAATAAGCGATTTAAGGCAAGAGTCGGGCGGGCAGCAGGCGCATCAGCTGCGTGTCGAACCAGGCGACGAACGCTGGCGATGGCACCGCATCCACCGCAAGGTACCACCAGTCGGGCTGGGCAAAGGCGCGGCACTTCACCGCGTCCTTCTCGGTCATGACCAGCGGCAATGACGGCGTAAAATTCAAGACCTCGGCACTGTAGGGCGCGTGGTCGGCAAAAGCATGGGGTATCGGCTGCCAGTGTAGCGTTTGCAGGGTATTGAAGAAACGTTGCGGGTTACCAATGCCGGCGACCGCATGAACCTGCTGGCCTGCCTGGAAATAATCGACCGGCTGACGTTCACCTGTGTTCAAGTTGACCAGCGCCGTGGGCGCCAGGCGAAAGGCAAAGCCATCTTCACGGTCTGATTCAGCGCCGTTGTAAAGCAGCGCATCAACGCTTTGCAAGCGCTCTACAGGCTCGCGCAACGGCCCGGCAGGAAGGCAACGGCGGTTGCCCAGGCCACGGGCGGCGTCGATCAGCACCAGCTCCAGGTCGCGGGCCAGGCGGTAATGCTGCAGGCCGTCGTCGGAGAGAATCAGGTCCAAGGGCTCGCTGGCCAGCAATGCCTTGACCGCACGGCTGCGGTCAGGATCGATCATCAACGGCACACCACATCGCTGCACGATCAAGAGCGGCTCATCACCGGCCACTTCGGCGCTATGGCTGGACTCAACCCGCCACGGCAACTGCGGCGGCTTGGCACCATAGCCACGACTGACCACGCCGACGCGCAACCCACTGCGTCGGCAATGCTCAATGAGCCACAGGATCAACGGTGTCTTGCCGGTGCCGCCCACGGTGATATTGCCCACCACCACCACTGGCACCGGAGACTGATAGATCTCGCCCTCGCCCGCCAGGAATCGTGCGCGTTTACGCTGCACGACCCGGCGATACAACGACTCCAGTGGCCGCAACAGCGCAAGGGCCGAATGACCCTCGTACCAGGCCTTGAGCAAGCGATCAGACATGGCCATCAGGGTTGGCTCGCCGCCTCGATGGTGGTCATGCGCAAGTGGCTGAAACCCAGCTTGCCAGCAGCATCCATCGCGGTAATTACTGCCTGGTGCTGGGTCTTGCCGTCGGCGCTGATGGAAAGTGGCATCTTGGTATCCCCCCCGGACTCTTTTTCCAGAGCAGCCATCAGGCTGGTGAGGTCATTCTTCTCAAGCAACTGGTTATTCACCGAAAACACCCCATCGGCGCTGATGGCTATGTCTAGCTGCTTGACCTGCTGGTCTTCGGCCGGCGAACCGCTGACGGCTTCTGGCAGGTCGACACGCAATTCGGTCTGGCGCGTGAAGGTGGTGGTGACGACAAAAAACAGCAGCAGGATAAACACCACGTCGATCAGCGACGCGAGATTGATATCGACATTTTCCCGTTGCTTGCGGCGAAATTTCACGCTTTGCCCTCAACCAGGTCTACATCACGATCGCCTTGCACCACTTCCACCAGTTTGATGGCTTCCTGCTCCATGCCAACTACCAATTCATCGATACGGCGCTGCAGGAAGCGGTGGAAGAACACTGAGGGAATACCCACCATCAAGCCCGCCGCTGTGGTGATCAAGGCCTTGGAAATACCACCGGCCAACACGGCTGCATTGGTGGTCATGCCCGAGCCCATGAACGAGCTGAAAATATCGATCATGCCCAGCACCGTGCCCAGCAACCCCAGCAAAGGTGCCATGGCGGCGATGGTGCCGAGGGCGTTGATGTAGCGCTCCAGTTCATGGATAACCCGGGCAGCGGCCTCTTCGATGCACTCCTTCATGATCTCGCGACCATGCTTGGAGTTGGCCAGGCCCGCCGCGAGGATTTCACCCAGTGGCGAGTTGGCACGCAGTTCCTTGAGTTTTTCCTTGTCCAGTTGCTTGTTCTTGATCCAGCCCCAGACCTGCCCCAGTAGATGCTCGGGGGTCACGCGACTGGCGCGCAGGGTCCACAGGCGTTCGGCAACGATGCCGAGTGCGGCGATAGAGCTCATGATGATCGGCAACATCATCCAGCCGCCGGATTTGACCAGTTCCCACACAGTGAATATCCCCTCGAAAAAGTACGCCACTTTACCATATAGGTTCGGCAGCGGGGTTCGTCGACCCAGGACCTGCGTCGGCCCTTTGTAACCTGGGATTAAGGTAACCGCCCGCGCCAGAAGCTGCGTTGACTGCGCGCAACAACCGGTGGCGAAAAAGCCCCCAGCCTCAGGCGCACGGCCCCTTGCTCTGCACTGTCGTATACCCGGCTGCCCAGCGCCTGGTAGCGTTCCATCACCTGCGGGTGGGGGTGGCCGAAGCCATTGCCGCGCCCCCGGGAAATCAATACAGACGAGGGTGCCAAACGCTGTACAAACGGCCATGAGGAAGACGTGCGACTGCCGTGGTGAGGCGCCTGCAGCCAGTCGGTTGGCAGCGCCAAGGGTGAGGCCAGGAAGGCCTGCTCGGCCGCACGATCGATATCGCCGGTCAGCAGCAACCGCTCACCGTTGGCCTGCACCTGCAGTACACAGGATTTCGCGTTGCCATTAGTGGCGTCAGGCCACTGCCAGAGCTCGAATGACACACCGTCCCATGTCCAGCGCTCGCCGCTCAGGCAAGGCTGTGTACCGAGAAATGCCGGCAGCCCGTCGGTCTCCCCGCCCACCACGCGCTTGACCGGCATGCCGTTGGCAACCGCCGCCGCACCACCGGCATGATCGGCGTCGGCGTGGCTGAGCAGCATCATATCCAACGCTCCTACACCCAGCTTGCGCAACGACGGCAGCACCACGCGCTCGCCCAAGTTGAATGCGCCAGCGCGCGGGCCGGCATCGTAAAGCATAGTGTGATGGCGAGTGCGCAGGATCAGGGACTGACCCTGCCCGACATCTAGCTGCACCACCTCTACCTGCCCGTGGGGCACCAGTTCTCGCGGCGGGAACACCGCCAGCAACAGCATGGGCCAGCCCAACAAGCGAAACGGCACGCCCTGGGGCAGCAAAAGTAGAACAGCCCCCATCAGGCTTATCACCCAGTACCTCAACGGCACCTCGGGAGGGACCCATGCCGGCACCAGCCCGGCGAGCCATTCCAGGCCCCTGAACAACCCATCCAACGCCCCGCCCGCCAACCACAACAAACCCTCCCCCACAATGGGCAATGGCAGCAGTACTGTACCCAACAACGCCAGCGGCAACACCAGCAGGCTGATCCACGGCACCGCCACCAGGTTGGCCAACGGTGCACTGAGACTGATTGGCAGCCCCAACACCAGCAGTACCGGAAACAGTCCGATCGCGATCAACCATTGTGGCCGGGTCCACGCCTGCCAGAGGCTCCAGGACCCCAGCCGCCCACCAAAGGCCAGGATCAACACCGCCACCGCTGCGAACGACAACCAGAACCCCGGCTGCAGGCTGGCCAATGGCTCAAGGATCAACACACCATTGAGTGCCAGCAACAACGGCCACCAAAGGCCAAGATGGCGAAATCGCAAGCGCCATACCAAAACCAGCCCCAGCATTACGCAGGCGCGCTGCACCGGTACGCCAAACCCCGCCAACACGCCGTAAGCCAACGCGGCAGTAAAGGCCAGGCCACAGGCCCATGGTAGCCAGGGCCACGTGCGGGGCCAGCAGCCGTAACGCGCCAATACGACGATCAGCCCGTAGACCAGACCCGCCAACATGCCGATGTGCTGGCCGGAAATGACCAAAAGGTGCACCGTTCCAGTGTCCTGCAATACCCGCCATTCCTCGCTGGCCAACCCGGAACCGTCCCCCAGCACCAACGCTGCCAAGCTTGCCTCGCGCCCCTGGGCATCCACCGCCATCAAGCGCTGGCGGAGTGCGTCGCGCCAGGCATGGTGCGCTGGCGCCAGCCGTTCGCCATCCTTCACCGTGCCCGTGGCCCCGATGCGCTGGGCCAATAGCCAGGCTTCCTGGTCGAACCCATGAAAATTCAGCAACCCGGACGGTCGTCTGAGGGTGATTGCCAAGCGCCAGCGCTCACCACTGCGCACTGCCGGCCCGCCCCGCCAGGACACCCGGATACGCTTGGGTAGCCGGCTACTGCGCGACCGGCTGTCGGCCAACTCAAACCGCACCCCTTCACCCGTTTGTTGCGGCAATCCGGTTACCCACCCTTCGACCCAGCGGGTCTGGCCGTCCAACACGGGCAGCAGGCGATCATCCAGCGCTCTTTGCGCGCTGATGCATGCCCAGCTCAACCCCAGCAGGAAAAACGCCAACGGATAGGTGCGAAAGGGCAACAGCATCAACGCCAGCACCAACATGACAATCAGCCACCCACCAGGTGGCAGCGCGGGCAACCAACGCAACGCCAACAAGCCCAGCGCCAATGCAAACATCCCTGTCCTCATGAATCATCCTTTTCAAGTGATCCACTGAGTCTTAGCCGGGCCTGGAAAGCGACCTATGATCTTTTGTCACAAAGTCTGAATTTTCTGTTTATAGAATGCGGGCATACTTGCCCCTCGAATTGACCTGGACCCCTTATGCCCCGGCGCTTATTCAAACGGTACATGCCCGACCCCACCAGTATCCGGGAACACAAGTCATTACAGTTTCTCGGCACGCTGTTGCATGACCCCAACCTCTGGCACCTGAACCGGCACTCAGTGGCACGGGCCATGGCAGTGGGATTGTTCGCAGCGTTCATCCCGATTCCCTTGCAGATGCTCTTGGCAGCGATCCTGGCGATTGTGGTGCGGGGCAACATGCCCATCGCCGTTAGCCTGGTGTGGCTGACCAACCCGATCACCATGCCGGTGGTGTTTCTCTGCACCTACATGACCGGCGCCTGGCTGATGAATGTGCCACCCCGCAGCCTGCCCGATGACCTGACCTGGGAGTGGATCAGCGGCCAGTTGAGCACGCTCTGGCAGCCGTTCCTGCTGGGTTCGGTGGTATTGGGCCTGGTACTGGGCGCCCTGGCCTATTGCCTGACCATGGGGTATTGGCGCTGGTGGGTTGCGCACCAGTGGAAGAAGCGCAAACAGCGTCGCGGTTGACGCCTAGCGGGCCGGCAACCGCAAGTGCACTCGCAACCCGCGCCCGGTGTTTTCCGCCCACAAGCTGCCGTCTTGGCGTTGCACAGCATTGCGGGCAATGCTCAAGCCCAGGCCAAAACCGCCATCGCCTGGGCGTGAGCCCTCCAATCGGGTAAAGGGCGCAAAGATCCGCTCCAGATCCTGCTCATCAATGCCCCCGCCCTGGTCCTCCAACCACAAATGCCAGTGGTCACCCTCGCGCCTCCCATCCAGGCTGACCACGCTGTCGGCAGGCGAATGTCGGATCGCGTTGCGCAGGATGTTTTCCAGCGCCTGGGCCAGCGTATTCAAGTTACCCCGCACCCAACAATCAGCCTCCAACAGGCACGGCAGGCGCGACGCCGGCCAATCGCTTTCAAAACACGCATTCTCGCGAAGCATGTCCCACAGGGCCTGGAGCTGGATGTCTTCCTTGGGCAGTGGTGCGCGTTCGGTGTCTAGCCACGCCAGTTGCAGGCTGTCTTCCACCAGGCGCTGCATGGCATCGATCTCACGGCCAAGGCGTTCACGCAACTGCGCCAAATCTTGCTCGCTGTCACAGGCCACCCGCAAACGGCTCAGCGGGGTTCGCAGCTCATGGGACATGTCCCGCAGCAGTTGTTGCTGCAACACGACGGTGCCCTGCAAACGCTCGGACATATGGTCAAACGCCCTGCCCAGTTCGCCCAATTCGTCCTGGCGGCTGGTGGCGTCGTGGGACAGCCGCGTATGCAGTTGATCAGCCCGCCACGCATTGGCCTGCTCACGCAACTGATTGAGGGGCATGATCAACAGCCGATACAGGCCAATACATAACAACAGGGTAAACAAGCCTGGGATGACGCCATTGGTGACCACGCGCCAGAATAATTGGTAGCGCCCCGGCAGGAAGCGCTGCGGCAACTCGATCACCAGGGAGCCCGCATTCGGGTCCACTGCAAACGGCACTTTCAGCCACGGCAAGCCCTTCACATGGCGGCTTACCGGCCAGTCCAGGCCGCGCAGGAAGGTCAGGCGCTGGCTTTCCTTGTCAGTCAGTGGGGTACTGCTCAACGACTGCAGGTCATTGCCAATCACGCCGATCCAGGTGGTTTCCCGCGTGCGCATCGCGTGCAGCCATGCGTCAACGCCCGCGCTGCCACCTCGCCTCCAGGCCTGCTCGGCGCTGACGGCGTAACCACTCAAAGTAGTGCGCGCGTTCTCGTCCAGGTAGGCATTCTGCTCCTCCATATACCGCCCCCAGGACCAACTGAGCCAGATCATCAGCAAGCAGAAGGCGATCAACAGGCAAGCCAGTTTCCAGAACAGCGAATGTTTACCCGGCAGGCGCTTCAAGGGACGTTCAAAGGCTGTCATCGGGACCGCTCAGCACATAGCCCTTGCCCCACACCGTGCGCACTTCACGCTCGCTGTAGCCAATGGACTTAAGCTTGCGGCGGATCTGGCTGATATGCATATCGAGGCTACGGTCATGGGGTGCGTAGCCGCGTTGCAGTACGTGCTGGTAAAGGAAGGCCTTGCTGAGGACCTCTTCGCTGTTGCGATGCAGGGTTTCCAGCAGGCGATATTCGCTGCGGGTCAAGCCCGCCCAGTGATCCAGGTGGAAGACGTCGCTCAGCTCATCGTCAAAACGCAGGGTACGGGCATCGTCACGTGCAGGCGCCAGGGTCTGCAATGGGCGCCGGTCCAGGGCCACGCGCCGCAGGATGGCCTCGATGCGCACCCGCAGTTCGATCATGCTGAACGGTTTGGGCAGGTAATCGTCGGCGCCCAGGCGAAAACCGCTGATGCGATCGGCTTCAGCGCCCAGGGCCGACATCAGGATAACCGGGATTGAATGGCTCTCACGCAGATGGGTCAGGACCGACAAGCCGTCCATCCCCGGTAGCAGGATATCCATCAACACCACATCGAACGCCTGGTCGCGGGCCATTTGCAGGCCTTGCTGGCCGTTCTGGCACCACGTGACCTGGAAACCACAACGCCCCAGATGCTCGTGGACATAGGCGCCGAGCACGGGGTCGTCTTCGATGGTCAGGATACTGGGCAAGCCAACTGCTGCGGGATTCATTAGCGTCTGCAAGTCATTCTCAATCGCCGATTATTCAAGATTAACCCGCCGCAGGCAATCGCCATCCGGCAACCCATGGCCCGAAGATTGCCGTATGTCATTAATTTGCAAGATTCCACCCCGCGCAAATGGCTACACTGCGCAGGTGGCGCGGGCCGGATGCCTGCGCAAATCATCGATACTAATGTGGTAGCAGGAGAGTGGCGTGCTTAGAAGAATGGGGATAAAAGGCCGCGTACTGTTGCTGACCTTATTGCCGACCAGCCTGATGGCCTTGTTACTGGGAGGCTATTTCACGTGGATGCAGCTCTCGGAACTGCAAACTCAACTGTTGCAACGCGGCGAAATGATCTCCGAGCAGTTGGCCCCGCTGGTGGCGCCCGCCCTGAGCGCCAAGAACACCGACCTGCTGGAGCGCATCGCCACCCAGTCCTTGGAACAACAAGACGTACGCGCCGTGTCCTTCCTCGGCCCGGACCGCTCCCCGCTCGCCCACGCCGGCCCGACCATGCTCAACCAGCCGCCCATCGGCAATAGCTCTCACCTATTGCAACGCACCGGCAATGACGCCACGCGCTACCTGCTGCCGGTATTTGGCCGCCATCGCAACCTCGCTGGCGACTTGATCCCGGATGAAGCCGACCGCCTGCTGGGCTGGGTCGAGGTGGAGCTGTCCCATAATGGCATGTTGTTGCGCGGCTACCGCAGCCTGTTCGCCAGCCTGCTGTTGATCGCTATCGGGCTGGTCTGCACCGCAGCGCTGGCGTTGCGCATCAGCCGCACCATCAACTCGCCGATTGGCCTGATCAAGCAAGCAGTAGCACAGCTCAAGGATGGCAACCTGGAAACCCGCCTACCGCCCCTTGGCAGCCAGGAGTTGGACCAGCTCGCCTCGGGCATCAACCGCATGGCCGAGACCCTGCAGAACGCCCAGGAAGAATTGCAACACAGCATCGACCAGGCCACCGAAGACGTGCGCCAGAACCTGGAAACCATCGAAATCCAGAACATCGAGCTGGACCTGGCCCGCAAGGAAGCCCTGGAAGCCAGCCGCATCAAGTCGGAGTTCCTGGCCAACATGAGCCACGAAATCCGCACCCCACTCAACGGCATCCTCGGGTTTACCCACCTGCTGCAAAAAAGCGAACTTACGCCGCGCCAGCTCGACTACCTGGGCACCATCGAAAAGTCCGCCGACAACCTGCTGGGCATCATCAACGAGATCCTCGACTTCTCGAAGATCGAGGCCGGCAAGCTGGTGCTCGACAGCATCCCCTTCAACCTGCGCGACTTGCTGCAAGACACCCTGACCATCCTCGCCCCCGCCGCCCATGCCAAGCAGTTGGAATTGGTGAGCCTGGTCTACCGCGACACGCCGCTGGCGCTGGTGGGCGACCCGTTGCGTCTCAAGCAGATCCTGACCAACCTGATCAGTAACGCGATCAAGTTCACCCGCGAAGGCACCATCGTGGCCCGGGCGATGATCGAAGATGAACAGGAAGACAGCGTACAACTGCGCATCAGCGTGCAGGACACCGGCATCGGCCTGTCCAGCCAGGATGTGCGCGCGCTGTTCCAAGCGTTCAGCCAGGCCGACAACTCGCTGTCACGCCAACCCGGCGGTACGGGCCTGGGGCTGGTGATTTCCAAGCGCCTGATCGAACAGATGGGCGGTGAGATCGGCGTCGACAGCACGCCGGGCGAAGGCTCGGAATTCTGGATCAGCCTGAACCTGCCCAAGACCCGCGACGATGTCGAAGACCTGCCCTGCGCGCCGCTGCTGGGCCATCGCGTGGCCGTGCTGGAAAACCACGAACTGGCACGCCAGGCCTTGCAACATCAGCTGGAAGACTGCGGCCTGGAAGTGACACCGTTCAACACCCTGGAAAGCCTGACCAACGGCATCACCAGTGCCCACCAGACCGAACAAGCCATCGACCTGGCGGTACTGGGCGTGACGGCCAACGACATCCCACCCGAGCGCCTCAACCAACATCTATGGGACCTCGAACACCTGGGCTGCAAGGTGCTGGTGCTGTGCCCCACCACCGAACAGATGCTGTTCAACCAGTCAGTGCCCAACCCCAACAGCCAGTTGCAGGCCAAGCCGGCGTGCACCCGCAAACTGCGTCGCGCCTTGTCTGACCTGATCAGCCCACGGCCGTCGCGCAGCGAACCGGGGGAGCCGCTTTCCAGCCGTGCGCCACGCGTGCTGTGCGTGGACGACAACCCGGCCAACCTGCTGCTGGTACAAACCCTGCTCGAAGACATGGGCGCCCGAGTGCGTGCGGTCGAAAGCGGTTATGCCGCCGTTGACGCGGTGAAACAAGACACCTTCGACCTGGTGCTGATGGACGTGCAAATGCCCGGTATGGACGGTCGCCAGAGCACCGAGGCGATCCGCCAGTGGGAAAGCGAACGCAACGGCACGCCACTGCCGGTGGTGGCCCTGACCGCCCACGCCATGGCCAATGAAAAACGCGCCCTGCTGCAAAGCGGCATGGACGACTACTTGACCAAACCCATCAGCGAACGGCAACTGGCCCAAGTGGTGCTGAAATGGACCGGCCTGGCCCTGCGCAACCAGAGCCCCGACCGAGCAGCCGATGGCACCGGCCCTGGCGTGCAACTGCCCGTATTGGACCACGAGGAAGGCCTGCGCCTGGCCGCCGGCAAGACCGACTTGGCAGCAGACATGCTGGCCATGCTGCTGGCCTCCCTCGAAGCCGACCGCCTGGCCATTGCCATCGCCCGCGACGCCAATGACAACAACGCCCTGATCGAACGCGTCCACCGTCTGCACGGTGCCACCCGCTACTGCGGCGTGCCGCAACTGCGCGCCGCCTGCCAACGCGCCGAAACCCTGCTCAAACAGGACGACGCCAAGGCCCTGGCTGCACTGGACGAGTTGGATATTGCCATTACGCGGCTGGCCGGTGAGGCACGGGTCAGCGCCTGAATTCATCAGAAAAAAGGAAGCCTTTGATGCGCGTCATTCTGTTCAGCAGCCAAACCTACGACCGCGACAGCTTCCTCGGCGAACCATTGCCGTCGGGCATCGAGCTGCAATTCCAGCCAGCCCGGCTCAACCTCGACACCGTGGCCCTGGCCGAGCACCACGACGTGGTCTGCCCCTTTATCAATGACGACCTCAGCGCCCCGGTGCTGGAACACCTGGCCAAAGGTGGCACGCGGCTGATTGCCCTGCGCTCGGCCGGCTACAACCATGTCGACCTGGCCGCCGCCAAGCGCCTGGGCCTGACCATCGTGCGCGTACCGGCCTACTCGCCCCACGCCGTGGCCGAGCACGCTGTGGCGTTGATTCTGGCCCTCAACCGCCGCCTGCACCGCGCCTACAATCGCACCCGCGACGGCGATTTCAGCCTGCATGGCCTCACCGGTTTCGACCTGGTGGGCAAGACCGTCGGCGTAGTCGGCACCGGGCAGATCGGCGCCACCTTTGCCAAAATCATGGCGGGTTTCGGCTGCCAGTTGCTGGCCTACGACCCCTTCCCCAACCCACAGGTGCTGGCACTTGGCGCCCGTTACGTGAGCCTTCCCGAGCTGCTGGCGCAGGCGCAGATCATCAGCCTGCACTGCCCGCTCACCGCCGACAGCAAGCACCTGATCAACGCAGGCTCCCTGGCCCATATGCAGCCCGGTGCGATGCTGATCAACACCGGTCGCGGTGGCCTGGTAGACACGCCCGCCTTGATCGAGGCCCTCAAGACCGGCCAGCTCGGCTACCTGGGGCTGGATGTGTACGAGGAAGAAGCCCAACTATTCTTTGAAGACCGCTCCGACCTGCCCCTGCAAGACGACGTACTCGCGCGCCTGCTGACCTTTCCCAACGTGATTATCACCGCCCACCAGGCGTTCCTCACCCGTGAGGCCCTGGCAGCGATTGCCGGCACCACCTTGGCCAACATCGCGGCATGGGCCGATGGCCGAGCGCAGAACCTCGTAGAAGGATGATCAGCGGTCACATACCAGGCTCATGATAGGTGGGCACCCGTGATAGGATGCCGCGCCTATTTGGAGGATCCATGGCCGAACACGATTTCCGCTTCAGCTTGCTGAGCCCGCAACACACCCTGATCGAATGCCGCGCCCTGGTGCCGGGCCGTTACCAGATCACTGGCAACGGTGGTTCGATCAAGCATGGCGACGTTTTGATCGTCACCCTGCGTGGCAGTAAAACCCTGTCGATGCGCCTGACCGTCGAAGGCGATGCGCGTTACTCCATCCGCCCGGCGGGCCAGTGGGTCGCCATGGCCCAAGGGCCGAAATTCGGCGAATTGGAAATACACACCTGGAAGGTCAACTGCGACAGCTGCGATGCCGTGTTGGAGTTTGAATTCGCGGTGGAAACCAAGCTGACCAAAGAGCCGCTGCAACCGGCCGCCAATGCGCGCATCCAAGCGCTTGGCTGGTCCAGCGAAGGCGACAAGCACCGCTGCCCGAAATGCCAGAAGGCCGCGCAATGAAAGGCCTGCTTCTGCTCGCCGCCCTCGCCGCCGGCCTGGCCGGTTGTGCCGGGGATACGGTCAAGCTCAAGCAGGATCACAGCTACGTAGTGGAATGGATTGGTGAACGGCCGCTGATGGACTACGCGCACCTGACCGTCACCCTCGGCGCCGATGGCCGTGCCTACGGCAATGGCGGCTGCAACCATTGGTTTGCGCCGTACACCGTAGAAGGCGACAAGCTCAGCTTCGGCAAGATCGGCAGCACCCGCAAACTCTGCGCCGAGGCGTTGATGGAGCAGGAACACCGCTTCTTCCAGGCCCTGCAAGGTGTGGAGCGTTGGGATATCTCGCCGATCGAGCAAACGCGCTTCTGGCCGGCCGAGGGCAAGCCGATTCGCTTGTGGCTTGAAGAAGGCTGACAGCACCAGCCTCAGGCCTGATCGAGGTCAAAATGTGGGAGCGGGCTTGCTCGCGAAGGCAGTGTGTCAGTCAATAGATTCATTGGCTGGTTCACCGCCTTCGCGAGCAAGCCCGCTCCCACATTGGTTTTGTGGTGTTGCTTTAACCGCGCAGGGCCTTGAGTTTGGCCAATACACCTTCCGCCGTCTGCTCGCCCATCAACTGCTCGCGCACCTTGCCCTTGTCATCAATGATGTAGGTCACCGGCAACGCTTCGCTGCGTGGAATTTCAAAGATCCCATCCGGGTTCTGCGCAAGCACTGTGAACTTGATGCCCAGTTTCTCACTGGCCGCCTTAAGCTCTTCACCCTGCACATTGTCGAAGTTCACCCCGAACACACCCACGTTCTGCCCTTTCAACTGTTCGGCCAGGGCATTGAGTTCCGGGATCTCCGTGCGGCACGGCCCGCACCATTCGGCCCAGTAGTTGACCACCACCCACTGCTTGTCCAGGCGTTCGGCCGCGACTTTATTGCCGTATTGGTCAACGCCGTAATCGTTACCGCAGCCGCTGAGCAGCAGGGTGGTGATGATCGCCAATGCACCGATCAATTGCCTGGTCATGGGGTATTCCTTCGTAAAAATGAACGTTGGCTGCGGCCTATCGCCTCTTACGGTTTAAGGACGGGGCGCAGCGCGGGTAGAATACCCGCCACCTTACGCAAGATGCGACCCGCACATGACCGATCTGACGCTTTATCACAACCCGCGCTGCTCGAAATCCCGCGGTGCGCTGGAACTGCTCGAAGCCCGCGGCCTCACCCCGACCGTGGTGCGCTACCTGGAAACCCCGCTGGATGCCGCGCAATTAAAGGCGCTGCTGGCCAAACTGGGCCTCAGCGCGCGCCAATTGCTGCGCACGGGTGAAGACGAATACAAAACCCTCAACCTGGCCGATGCCAGCCTCAGTGAAGCGCAATTGATCGCCGCCATGGCTGCGCACCCGAAGTTGATGGAGCGCCCAATCCTGGAAACCCGCGATAAAGCCATCATCGGCCGTCCCCCGGAAAACGTGCTGGAGGTCCTGCCGTGACTACGCCGTATGTGCTGGTGTTGTATTACAGCCGCAACGGCTCAGTGAGCGAAATGGCCCGGCAGGTTGCCCGGGGCATCGAGCAAGGCGGGATGGAAGCGCGCCTGCGCACCGTACCGGCCATCTCCAGCGAGTGCGAAGCCGTGGCGCCAAGCATTCCGGACGAAGGCGCGCTGTATGCCAGCATCGACGACCTCAAACACTGCTCGGCCCTGGCCCTGGGCAGCCCGACCCGTTTCGGCAACATGGCCGCGCCGCTCAAGTATTTTATCGACGGCACCAGCAACCTGTGGCTTACCGGCGCCCTCGTCGGCAAGCCGGCCGGGGTGTTCACCTCCACCGCCAGCCTGCACGGCGGCCAGGAAACCACCCTGATGTCGATGCTGTTGCCGTTGCTGCACCACGGCATGCTGATTACCGGCCTGCCCTACAGCGAGCAAGCGCTGCTCGACACTAAAGGCGGCGGCACCCCCTACGGCGCCAGCCACCACGCAGGGCCGGACGGCAAGCGCATGCTCGATCAGCATGAAATCGCCCTGTGCCGTGCCCTGGGCCTGCGCCTGGCGAACACCGCCACCTTGCTGGAGGGCGGTCGTGGCCAAGAAGCCTAAGGTGTTGCCGCCCCAGGCCTGGCTCGAGCCACGGGTGAAGCTGGCACGCGCACTGAGCCTGCTGGCGTTTTTCGCCTTGGTGGGTTTGCTCTGCGGCTATTACCTGTTCGTCGCCGACCTGCACGGCGCACGGCCGTGGGTGATCCTGCTGATCGAACTGGTGCCGCTGCTGGTGCTGGCGCCGGGCATGTTGCTGGGCAGCGCGCGCGGGCATTCGTGGATGTGCTTTGTGGTGAATCTGTATTTCATCAAGGGCGCGCTGGCGGCGTATGACCCGAACCGGCAGTGGTTTGGGGTGCTGGAGATGGTGGCGAGTCTGGCGGTGTTTTGTACGGCGTTGCTGTATGTGCGTTGGCGGCATCAGTTGAATCGACGACTCGCTGAGGCCTGATAGAGCTGTAGTGCCTGTCAGGCAGCCTTCGCGAGCAAGCCCGCTCCCACATTTGACCGATTTCCTTCAGTTGAAATGCGGTCAAATGTGGGAGCGGGCTTGCTCGCGAAGGCATCACCTCGGTCTCAATGATTCACCGTATATGCCAGCATCATCGACAACTGACACATCGGCCGCCCACTCTCGGCATGCCACTGGTTAAACGCCCCTTGCACCGTCGCCAAGTCCCGCAAGCTGGTGGGCGCCTTGTCGACGATCTGCTGTGCATTCAACGCCGCCACCACGTCATAACTGGGCACAAACGTGTCCTTGCCCACCATGCGCAAAAAGCGCGGCGCCGACAGCCCCCCCAACTGATGGCCGTGCTTGCTCAGGTACTTCCACAGCCCGACGATATCGGTCACCGGCCAATCGGCGATAAACGCACCGAAACTGCCCTTCTCCTGAGCGATGTCCAGAATCATCTGCGCATTGCGCGGCACGCTCTTGAGCTTGCCCAGGTGGCGAATGATGCTGGTGTCTTGCATCAGCCGCTCCAGGTGCTCGGCGCCCATCAGCACGACTTTTTCTGGATCGAAGCCGAAGAACACCTTCTCGAACGCCGGCCACTTGGCGTCTACCACGCTGTGCTTGAGCCCCGCGCGGAATACCCGCAACGCCAGGGTCGACAGGTAGCGGTCATCGCTGATCTTGCGCAATTGCGCCGGGGTATTGGGCACCGGCAGGTGGGCTTCCAACTCGGCCGCGGAACCGAAGCGGTTCAGACAATATTCGTGCAGCCACTTGTAATCGCGCATGCCCTCTCCTGGGGATTCAAATGAAAACGGCGCCCATGAGCGCCGTCTTTCAGAGCGTTGAAGAACCTTAGAGGTTCACTACATTGACGAAGCGCGACGCGGCGCTCTCATCGATCTTGAGGCTGGTGAAGTCAAACAGGTTGCGGTCGGCCAACTGCGAGGGCTGCACGTTCTGCAGGCTGCGGAAGATGCTTTCGGTGCGGCCCGGGGTCTTGCGTTCCCAGTCCACCAGCATCTCCTTGACCACCTGGCGTTGCAGGTTTTCCTGGGAGCCGCACAGGTTGCACGGGATGATCGGGAACTGCTTGAGGTCGGAGTAGGCCTGGATGTCCTTCTCGTTGCAATACGCCAGCGGGCGAATCACCACGTTGCGCCCGTCATCGGCGCGCAGCTTGGGCGGCATGGCCTTGAGAGAGCCGTTGAAGAACATATTGAGGAAGAAGGTCTCGACGATATCGTCGCGGTGATGCCCCAGGGCCATCTTGGTTGCGCCGATCTCATCGGCAAAGGTGTAGAGCGTGCCGCGGCGCAGGCGCGAGCACAGCGAGCAGGTGGTCTTGCCTTCCGGGATCAGCTCCTTGACCACCGAATAAGTGTCTTTCTCGACGATGTGGTACTCAATGCCCAGCTCTTTGAGGTAGGCCGGCAGCACGTGCTCTGGGAAACCCGGTTGTTTCTGGTCCATGTTGACGGCCACGATCTCAAACTTGATCGGCGCGACCTTTTGCAGGTGCAGCAGCACGTCGAGCATGGTGTAGCTGTCTTTGCCGCCGGAGAGGCAAACCATGACCTTGTCGCCGTCCTCGATCATGTTGAAATCGGCGACCGCTTCACCGGCCAGGCGACGCAGGCGTTTTTGCAGTTTGTTCTGGTTGACCGTAAGAGTGCCCATGGCGCTTGGATCCGCTAGAGGTGTGTGACGAAAAGCGCGGTATTTTACCGTTATGCGCGACTGAGATCCAATGTGGGAGCGGGCTTGCTGTGGTGAGCGGGCTTGCCCCGCGCTGGGCTGCGAAGCAGCCCCAAAATCTTGGGAGCGCTACGCACTCCAGCGCGGGCGGTGCGACGATTCGACAAGCCCGCTCACCACAACAGCCCACCTACAGTTTGATCGAGTGGAACCTATCCTCACCGCGATTAAAGCCCGTGTTTACAGCGCAATTCGCTCTAAAGACCCTACAGTTATTCAGGCCATCCCTTCCTATACTGCGACGTGAGGTCGCACATATATCCAGACCTTTCAGGCCAATTGGCCCGTGGGCGCTCCGATGGGGGGCGATGGTAATAACGACAGGAGTGACTGGCATGATCCATCACGTCGTGGGGCTATTTACCCATCCCGACCAGGAATGGCGGGAAATCCGTGGCGATAAAGAAGAAAGCATCAGCCACATGTACCTCACTCACACGCTGATCCTTGCGGCGATCCCCGCCGTATCAGCCTTTATCGGCACGACCCAGGTCGGCTGGGTCATCGGCAACCGCTCGCCGGTCATGTTGACCCAGGAAAGCGCACTGTGGATGACCATCATGTCCTACGCGGCCATGCTCGGCGGCGTGGCGGTGATGGGCGCGTTCATTCACTGGATGGCCCGCACCTACGACGCCAACCCCAGCATGGCGCGTTGCGTAGCCTTCGCCACCTACACCGCCACACCGTTGTTTATCGGCGGGCTGGCGGCGCTTTACCCACATATGTGGTTAGGCATGGTGGTGGGCACGGCAGCCATCTGCTACACGGTGTACCTGCTGTACGTGGGGTTACCGACCTTTATGAACATCGACCCGGACGAGGGTTTCCTGTTTTCCAGCTCGGTACTGGCCGTGGGGCTCGTGGTGCTGGTGGCAATCATGGCATTTACCGTGATCGTCTGGGGCCTGGGCGTAGGGCCGATCTACACTAACTGAGCGCGTTCAAGCCGTGAGCAAGGCCACCGCAAGGTGGCTTTGTGCGTTATGCATGACCATTCGGCGCCTGACAGATTCGGAAACACCCGGCTTTGCGGCATACTGGGGCCCTCTGGAGATATGTACAGCATGCCCGAGCAACTCAATACCCGCGTCGAAGATTGTTTCCAACAAGCCGAATCCTTTTTCAAACGAAGCTTCAAACGCCCCCAGGTCAGCCTCAAGCTGCGGGGCCAGAAGGCCGGTGTCGCGCATTTGCACGAGAACCTGCTGCGTTTCAACCCACAGCTTTACCGTGAAAACAGCCAGCACTTCCTGAAGCAGACCGTGGCGCATGAAGTGGCGCATCTGATCGCCCACCAGTTGTTTGGCGAGCGCATCCAGCCCCATGGCGAGGAATGGCAATTGATCATGCGCGGGGTCTACGAGCTGCCGCCGGACCGTTGCCACACCTATGAAGTGAAGCGTCGCCAGGTGACCCGTTATATCTACCGGTGCCCGTGTGCGGACAGTGACTTTCCGTTTTCGTCACAGCGCCATGGGCTGGTGGGCCAGGGGCGGCGGTATTTGTGTCGGCGGTGTCGGCAGACGTTGGTGTTTACTGGAGAAACTCGGGTGGAGTGAAGGCCTCTTCGCGAGCAAGCCCGCTCCCACATTTGATCGGTGATCGACCTGACAACGCGGTCGAATGTGGGAGCGGGCTTGCTCGCGAAAGCGCCAGTCCAGGCACTACCCAACCACATTGGCACGCCGCAACTCCGCTATCCGCTGCGCACTGAACCCCAACTGCGCCAACACCTCATCACTGTGCGCCCCCACGGCACCCCCGATATGCCGTGGTTCCGGCAGGCCTTGCGAGAATTTCAACGGACAGGCCAATTGCGCCTGCGTCGAACCATCCCCACGGGGCACCTGACAGATCAGCTCGCGGGCTTTAAGCTGAGGATGCTCCACCGCCTCACTCATGCTCAACACCGGCTCGACACACGCATCCACCCCCGAAAACAGCTCACACAGCTCATCGAAGCTGCGCTTTTCAAACTCGACTTGCAGCGCAACCTTGAGCTCGGGCGCCATGCCCTGTGCCGCCAACTCCGGCCGTCCCAATGCCATGCACAACTCCTGCATAAAACCTGGCTCCAGACTCCCCACCGACATCCAGCGCCCGTCCCGGGTGCGGTAGTAGTCATAGAAACTCCCTCCGTTGAGCACGTGGCTCTCCCTGTCCGGCTCCACCCCGCATGCCAGGTAACCCGCACCGGCCATGGCGTTCAGGCTGAATGAACAGTCAGTCATGCTCACGTCCAGGTACTGCCCCACCCCGCTCTGCTGCCGCGCAATCACCGCCGCCAGCAACCCGACCACTGCATGCAACGAGCCGCCGCCCACGTCCGCCAGTTGCACGCCCAGCGGCACCGGCCCACTGTCCTTGCGCCCGGTGTAGCTGGCCACACCCGCCAGTGCCAGGTAGTTGATGTCGTGCCCGGCGCGGTCCCTGTAGGGGCCTGTCTGGCCGTAACCGGTGATAGACACGTAGATCAACCGGGGATTGATCGCTTTCAATGCCTCATAACCCAAGCCCAGCCGCTCCATCACCCCGGGCCGGAACTGTTCCAGGACGATGTCGTAGTCCTTGACCAACGCGCGCACAATCTCCAGCGCCTCGGCCTGCTTGAGGTCCAGCGCCAAGCTGCGTTTATTGCGGTGGAGGTACGCATGGCTTGCCGACGTACCCTGGTCGTGGGGCGGCAACACCCGCAGCAGGTCCATGCGCGTGGGCGATTCGATGCGCAGCACTTCGGCGCCCATGTCCGCGAGCATCAAGGAGGCAAACGGACCGGGCAGCAAGGTGGAAAAATCCAGCACTTTGAGGGACGCCAAGGGACCTGACATGGGCACTCCAATTCCGTTTCGGTTGCCCACAGACTAGGCAGCCTTGGTCCTACCGGCAATCGTCAGAACGATCAGCAACAGTGACTGTTTTGATCACGGCGGGCTTTTTCACGGCGCGGGCTTTATCATTGGCCCACGATTGCTGGCAGAGTGTTCCATGAAGTTTGCGATAGCCCTGTTTTCCGCGGCCCACGCGCCCTCCTCGCGCCGCGCGCTGCTGTTTGCCCAGGCCGCATTGGCTGGCGGGCACGAGATTGTGCGGCTGTTTTTCTACCAGGATGGCGTGTACAGCGCGTCCAACAACATCGTTACGCCCCAGGACGAGCAAGACATCGCTCGCCAATGGCGTGAGTTTGTCAGCCTGAATCATCTCGATGGGGTGGTGTGCATCGCGGCGGCCTTGCGCCGTGGCGTGCTCAACAGCGAAGAAGCCACGCGTTACCAACGCAGCGCCGTGAACCTGGAGGCGCCGTGGGCGCTGTCGGGCCTGGGCCAATTGCACGACGCCGCCCAAACGGCCGACCGCCTGATCTGTTTTGGAGGGCCGTGACATGTCCAAATCCTTATTAGTCATCAGCCGCCAGGCGCCGTGGTCCGGGCCGAGCGCGCGGGAAGCGCTGGATATCGTGCTGGCCGGTGGCGCGTTTGATCTGCCCATCGGCTTGCTGTTCATGGATGACGGCGTGTTCCAGCTCGCGCCGCACCAGAACGCCAAGGCCGTGCAACAAAAGGACCTCAGCGCCAACCTACAGGCATTGGGGCTGTTCGGCATCGACGATGTCTTTGTCTGCCGCCACAGCATGGCCGTGCGTGGCTTGACGCCGCCGACCGAGGCACAACCGTTGAGCAACGAGGCTATTTCCCAATTGATTGACCGTTACGACCAGGTGATTACCCTCTGATGTCGACTTTACATGTGGTGTCTCACTCGCCGTTTTCCGACAGTCGCCTCGACAGTTGCCTGCGTATCTGCGGCGCCGAGGACGCGATCCTGCTGTGCGGCGACGGCGCCTACGGGCTGCACGCCCCCGCCCTACACACCAAGGGCGTGAAGGTGTTTGTGCTGGCCGAAGACATGCAGGCGCGCAACCTGCCCTTACCGGACTGGGCCGACAGCGTGGACTACCCCGGTTTCGTACAACTGTCGCTCGACTACGACAAGGTCAACAGCTGGCTATGAACACCTTGACCGTAGGCGAACGCACCTATGCCCTGGACAAAGACGGCTACCTCGTCGACTTGAACGACTGGTCCGTCGAGGTCGCCAATGCCCTGGCCGCCGCCGAGCCGCTGGCGTTGACGCCCGATCACTGGGAAATCCTCGAACTGCTGCGCGGCTTTTACGCCGAATTCCAGCTGTCGCCGGCCACCCGCCCGCTGATCAAGTACACCGCCTTGAAGCTAGGCCCGGAAAAAGGCAACAGCCTGCACCTCAACAAACTGTTCAACGGCACTCCCGCCAAACTCGCCGCCAAGCTGGCGGGCCTGCCCAGGCCGACGAATTGCTTATGACCGACTTTGCCCCGCTGACCCTTGAAACCCCTGCCGAGCACCCGTTTGCGCAATTCGTGCGCATCCTGGGCAAAGGCAAGCGCGGCGCGCGCAACCTCACCCGCGAGGAAGCCCGCGAAGCCATGGGCATGCTGCTCGACGAAAAAGTCGAAGACACCCAGCTCGGCGCCTTCCTGATGCTGTTGCGCCACAAGGAAGAAAGCCCGGAAGAACTCGCCGGCTTCACCGAGGCCCTGCGCGAACGCCTCAATGCTCCAGCGCTGAACGTGGATGTGGACTGGCCAACCTATGCTGGCAAGAAACGCCACCTGCCGTGGTACCTGCTGGCCGCCAAGTGCCTGGCGCAAAACGGCGTGCGCATCTTGATGCACGGTGGCGGCGCCCACACGGCGGGCCGGTTGTACACCGAGCAATTGCTGCAAGACTTGCAGATTCCCCTGTGCCGCAACTGGCAGCAGGTCGAAACAGCTTTCGAGCACGCCAACCTGGCATTCATCCCGCTGGGGGACTGGGCGCCGCAACTGCAACGCATGATCGACCTGCGTAACACCTTGGGCCTGCGCTCGCCGATCCACTCCCTGGCGCGCCTGCTCAACCCACTGAATGCGCGCTTGGGCCTGCAGAGCATTTTCCATCCGGGCTACCAAGGTGTGCACCGCGACGCCAGCGGCCTGCTGGGGGATAACGTGATTGTGGTGAAGGGCGACGGCGGTGAAATCGAGATCAACCCCGACTCGGCCAGCCACCTCTATGGCACCACCGGCGGCGACAGCTGGGACGAAGAATGGCCCGCCCTCTCCGCCCAGCGCCACGTCAAGCCCGCCAGCCTGGAACCCGAGCATTTGAAGGCCCTGTGGCGTGGTGACGTCGAAGACAGCTACCCGCAACTGGCCTTGATCGCCACCATGGCCCTGGCCTTGCGCGGCCTTGGCCACACTCGGGATCAGGCGTTCACAGTGGCCCAGCAATATTGGGATGCACGGGATAAATCGATTTAATCGATAATTCACCCGCAGTCTTTGCGCTTTTAAATCGAACCTATCCCTTTAGACTGGCCTCCAACGTTTATTAGTTGAGGAGCCAGTCATGGGTTTGCTGATCGAAGGACACTGGAAAGACCAGTGGTACGAAAGTAGCGCAGACGGCGCTTTCCAGCGCGAACAGGCGCAACGCCGCAATTGGGTGACCGCCGACGGCGCACCCGGCCCCAGCGGTGAAGGTGGCTTCAAGGCTGAAGCCGGTCGTTACCACCTGTATGTATCCCTGGCCTGCCCGTGGGCCCACCGCACCTTGATCATGCGCAAGCTCAAGGGCCTGGAAAGCCTGATCGACGTGTCCGTGGTCAGCTGGTTGATGCTGGAAAACGGCTGGACCTTCGACAAGGCCTACGGCTCCAGCGGCGACGCCCTCGATGACTTTGCCTTCATGCATCAACGCTACACCGCCGATACCGCCGACTACACCGGCCGCGTCACTGTACCGGTGCTGTGGGACAAGCAGCTCAACCGTATCGTCAGCAATGAATCGGCGGAGATCATCCGCATGTTCAACAGCGCGTTTAACGGGTTGACTGGCAATACATTGGACTTCTACCCCGAAGCGCTGCACCCGACGATCGACGGACTGAACGAGCGCATCTACCCCGCCGTGAACAACGGCGTGTACCGCGCAGGCTTCGCCACTTCGCAGCAGGCGTATGAAAGCGCGTTTGATGATGTGTTTGCCGAGTTGGATTATCTGGAACAGCATCTGAGCGACCATCGCTACCTGGCCGGTGAGTACCTCACCGAAGCCGATGTGCGCCTGTTCACCACGCTGATTCGCTTTGATGCGGTGTATTACGGGCACTTCAAATGCAATTTGCGCAGGATTGCTGACTATCCGAACTTGTCGAACTGGCTGAGGGAGATGTATCAGTGGCCGGGGGTGGCCGAGACGGTGGATTTTGCGCATATCAAGGGGCATTACTATGCCAGCCACCGCACGATCAATCCGACGGGGATTGTGCCGAAGGGGCCATTGCAAGCGTTTGATGCAGCGCATGATCGACAAAAGCTAAGCGGCAAAGGTGTACAAAACTAACCTGTAGGAGCGAGCTTGCTCGCGAAGAACCCAACGAAAACGCGGGCCTTCAGAAGGCCCGCGTTTTCGTTGGCGATTTTCGCGAGCAAGCTCGCTCCTACAAAGGTTCAGATTTGGGACTGAGCGCCTTCAAACCACTTGAGCTTCTCGCGCAACACCACCACTTCACCGACGATCACCAATGTCGGCGCATGCACTTCATGCTCCGCCACCATGCGTGGCAAATCGGCCAGGGTGCCGGTGAAGACACGCTGGTTGGTCGTGGTGCCTTGCTGGATCAGTGCAGCCGGGGTGTCCCCCGCACGTCCGTGCTTGATCAGCTGTTCGCAGATGATCGGCAGGCCAATCAAACCCATGTAGAACACCAGGGTCTGGGATGGCCCCACCAGGTCGTGCCAGGGTAGGTCCGAAGTCCCATCCTTTAAGTGCCCGGTGATAAACCGCACTGACTGTGCATAGTCACGGTGAGTCAGCGGAATCCCGGCATACGCCGCGCAACCACTGGCAGCCGTAATACCGGGCACCACCTGGAACGGGATGCCATGGGCCGCCAGCTCTTCGATCTCTTCGCCACCACGCCCAAAGATAAACGGGTCGCCGCCCTTGAGGCGCACCACGCGCTTGCCTTGCTTGGCCAGGTCCACCAATTGCTGGTTGATCTGGTCCTGGGGCACGGCGTGGTCGGCGCGACGTTTGCCGACGTATACGCGCTCGGCGTCACGGCGGCACAGCTCTAGAATCGCTGGCGCGACCAAACGGTCGTATAGCACCACATCCGCTTGCTGCATCAGGCGCAGGGCGCGGAAGGTCAGCAGGTCCGGGTCACCGGGGCCAGCCCCTACCAGGTAAACCTCACCCGGTGCGTTTGGCGGTGCACCGTTGACCTTTTCGATCAACAGGCGCTCAGCCTCGGCGCCCTGCCCGGCCAACTGGCGGTCGGCAATCGGGCCTTGGAATACGTCTTCCCAGAATGCGCGGCGTTGCTGCACATCCGGGTACAAACCTTTGACCTGGGCACGAAAACGCGCCGCCAACCCCGCCAATTGGCCGTAGGTGGACGGAATCCAGGTTTCCAACTTGGCGCGGATCAAGCGCGCCAGCACCGGCGCATCGCCGCCGCTGGACACCGCAATCACCAGCGGCGATCGATCGACAATCGCCGGGAAGATCACGCTGCACAATGCCGGCGCATCCACCACATTGACCGGTACACAACGACGCTTGGCATCGCTGGACACCTGGGCATTGAGCGACTCATCGTCGGTGGCGGCGATGATCAGGGTGCAACCGTCAAGGTCGGCTTCCTGATAACCGCGCAGAATCAATTCCCCGCCACTGCCCAGCACCAACTCATTGAGCTGGTCTTCAATCTGGGGAGCAACCACCCGCAGCAACGCGCCGGCGTCGGCCAGCAGCCGGGATTTGCGCAAGGCAATCTCCCCGCCACCGACGACCAACACACGACTGCCGCGCAGGTTATGAAACAGCGGCAGAAATTCCATTTAGCCGATGACCTCAACGCCCGCCATGTACGGCTTGAGCACGTCTGGTACGCGTATGGAACCGTCGGCCTGCTGGTAGTTTTCCAACACGGCCACCAGGGTACGGCCTACGGCCAGGCCCGAACCGTTGAGGGTGTGCACCAGTTCCGGCTTGCCGGTTTCCGGGTTGCGGAAACGCGCTTGCATGCGACGGGCCTGGAAATCACCGCAGTTGGAGCACGACGAAATTTCGCGGTACTTGTCCTGGCTCGGCACCCACACTTCGAGGTCGTAGGTCTTCACGGCGCTGAAACCCATGTCGCCGGTGCACAGCGCCAACACGCGGTACGGCAGCTCCAGCAGTTGCAGGACGCGCTCGGCGTTGGCCGTCAGGCCTTCCAGCGCTTCCATGGACGTCGACGGCTCGACGATCTGTACCATCTCCACTTTGTCGAACTGGTGCTGGCGGATCATGCCGCGCGTATCGCGACCCGAGGCACCGGCTTCGCTACGGAAGCACGGGCTGTGGGCGACGAACTTCAACGGCAGCTCTTTAGCGTCGAGGATCTCGCCGGACACAATGTTGGTCAGCGACACTTCAGCGGTCGGGATCAGGTACAGGTCGGCTTCGCCTTCGCGGCTGATCTTGAACAGGTCTTCTTCGAATTTCGGCAGCTGGCTGGTGCCCATCAGCGCCGGCGCCTGCACCAGGTACGGGGTGTAGGCTTCTTCGTAACCGTGCTCGGCGGTGTGCAGGTTGATCATGAACTGCGCCAGGGCGCGATGCAGGCGAGCCACCGGGCCGCGCAGCAACGAGAAACGTGCGCCGGACATCTTGGCCGCGGTTTCGAAGTCCAGGCCCCCGGTCAATTCGCCCAGGGCAACGTGGTCCTTGACCGCGAAATCAAAGGCTTTTGGCGTGCCCCAGCGGCGCACTTCGACGTTGCCGTCTTCGTCTTCACCCACCGGCACGGATTCGTGCGGGATGTTGGGAATGCCCAGCAGGATCGAATCCAGCTCGGACTGAATGCCTTCCAGCTCGACCTTGCCGTCGGACAGCTCGGTGCCCATGCGCTCGACGTCGGCCATCAACGGCGCGATGTCTTCGCCGCGCTGCTTGGCCTGACCGATGGATTTGGAACGGGCATTACGCTCAGCCTGCAGTGCTTCGGTGCGGGTCTGGACGGTCTTGCGCTGTTCTTCCAGCGCTTCGATGCGCGCAACATCCAGGGCAAAGCCACGGGATGCCAGGCGGTCCGCTACGTCCTGAAGGTTGCTACGTAACAGTTTGGAATCGAGCATGTCGGTCTCTCGTTTATCAAAGTTTGGTCAAGGACAGGCCAGCCCAAGTGGCGAGCAGCCCGCCGAACACGCTGACGCCCAAGTACCCGAAGGCTACCAGGGCTTGCCCGCTTTCCAGCAGGCGCAGCGTATCCAGTGAAAAGGATGAAAAGGTCGTCAGACCGCCTACAAAGCCGACAATCAAGCCGGCGCGAATCTCAATCGGCACTTCCGGGCGTAACAGGAACCAACCGTACAACAGCCCGATAATCAAGCAGCCCACCAGGTTGACCGCCAGGGTCGCGGCATAAAAATGCTTCGGCCAATTGGCGCTGACCCAGGTGCCGGTGGCGAAACGCAATAATGTACCAGCGATGCCGGCTACGGACACGGCAAGAATCGTCTTGAGCACTACTTTCTCCGCTGTTTGGGGCTGAGTCGATCGAGTTGGGCGAGGTGATTGAGCTTTTCCCCGATCTTCAGCTCCAGGCCACGGGGCACCGGCTGGTAGAGCGCCAGTGGCTCAAGCTCATCGGGGAAGTAGTCTTCGCCGGCCGCGTAGGCGTCCGGCTCATCGTGGGCGTAGCGGTATTCATCGCCGTAGCCCAGTTGCTTCATCAGCTTGGTCGGGGCGTTGCGTAAATGCAGTGGCACTTCCAGCGAGCCGTACTCGGCGGCCGCGCGCAACGCGGACTTGAAGCCCATGTACACCGCGTTGCTCTTGGGCGCGCAGGCCAGGTAGGTGATGGCCTGGGCCACTGCCAACTCACCTTCCGGGCTGCCCAGGCGCTCCTGCACGTCCCACGCCGCCAGGCACAGGCTCAGCGCCCGTGGGTCAGCGTTGCCGATGTCTTCGCTGGCCATGCGCACCACGCGCCGCGCCAGGTACAGCGGGTCGCAGCCGCCGTCGATCATGCGTGCGAACCAGTACAGCGCGCCGTCGGGGTTTGAGCCGCGTACGGATTTGTGCAGCGCCGAAATCTGGTCGTAGAAGGCTTCACCGCCTTTATCAAATCGGCGGCGCGTATCACCCAGCAGGCTCTGCAGCAGGTCTACACCAATTTCAGTGCTGTCTTCGGCCAGGTCGGAGGCGTTTTCCAGCAGGTTGAGAAAACGCCGGCCATCGCCATCTGCGGCGGTGAGCAGGATCTTAAACCCCTCGTCGCTGACGCTCAGTTGGCGCTGGCCCAACCCCTTGTCTTCGTTCAGGGCGCGGTGCAGCAACTTTTGCATCGCTGCTTCGTCCAGGCTCTTGAGCACATAAACCCGCGCCCGTGACAGCAAGGCGTTGTTCAGCTCAAACGAAGGGTTTTCGGTGGTGGCGCCGATAAAGATCAGCGTGCCGTCTTCCACATACGGCAGGAATGCATCCTGCTGGGACTTGTTGAAGCGATGCACTTCGTCCACGAACAGGATGGTGCGCTTGCCGTACTGCCCAGCCTGCTGCTTGGCCACGTCTACGGCCTGGCGGATCTCCTTGACCCCGGCCAGTACCGCCGAGACCGTTTCGAAGTGCGCATCCGAGACTTTCGCCAGCAGCCGCGCCAAGGTGGTCTTGCCCACCCCCGGCGGCCCCCAGAAAATCATCGAGTGCAGCGCACCCTGCTCCAGGGCTTCGCGCAATGGCTTGCCGCGAGCGAGCAGGTGTTCTTGCCCGACGTACTCATCCAGGTTGGTCGAGCGCAAGCGCGCGGCCAGGGGCTGGGCAATCGGGTCACTTCGAAACAGGTCCATGGGCAGCGTTTGAAACCTCTGTGCAGATTATTCCTGGATCACGTCGGCACCCTTGGGGATGTCGAACTTGAACTTGGACGCCGGTACCGGCTGGTTGGCCTTGACCCCGGAGAACAGGATATCGGTGCGCTGGCCGACGCTGTCGATCAGGCGCATGTTGTTGATCACACCGTTACCAAACGACAGGTTCAGGGTGTCGAACAAGGTGTCCTTGGACTTGGGCTTGAGGGTGAACTCGATCACGTTGCTGGTTTGCTTGGAGGTGATGTCGAAGCTGTCGTTGATCTTGGAGACATCACCCGACAACAGCAATGCTGGGGTCTGGTTCAGGCGAGGATCGAGCTTCTTGATGGTCGCCTGCTCCAGGTCCGGGTCCCACAGCGTGACTTTCTGGCCGTCGGAGACGATGGTCTGCTCCGACTTGCCTTCGGTATGCCAATAAAACAGCCCTGGGCGCTGCACGGCCATTTCGCCTTCGGTCTGCTGCAACTGAGTGCCGCCGGCATCCAGGGTCAACTGGGAGAAGCGCGCAGTCAGGGTCTGGGATTTGTCCAACAGGTTCTTCAGGCTGGCGACGGAAGCCGGATCAGCGTGAGCCGAAACAGCGGTCAGGGCCAGTGCCGGCAACAACAGCATGCGGATAAGACGCATGGGAGTCCTCATTGAGTCGTTAAGGCGCGCCGCGTGCTACCACGCGGCACGGGATCAGTCGCGCATCTGCCCGGGGGCGATGACTTCACGCGAGCCGTTGGTATTCATTGCGGTCACGACGCCGGCCATTTCCATGGCTTCGATCATGCGGGCGGCGCGGTTGTAGCCGATTTTCAGTTTGCGTTGCACCGCGGAAATCGAGGCGCGACGGCTTTCCAGCACAAAGGCCACGGCTTCGTCGTACAGGGCATCGGTTTCTGCATCGTCGTCACCGCCACCGCCGCCATTTTCGAAGCCGCTACCGGCTTCTTCGACGCCGTTGAGAATGTCGTCGTTGTATTCCGGGGCGCCTCGCAGCTTCCAGGCTTCCACCACGCGGTGAACTTCATCGTCGGACACGAACGCGCCGTGTACACGGATCGGCAGGCTGGTGCCGGGCGGCATGTAGAGCATGTCACCGTGGCCCAGCAGTTGTTCGGCGCCGCCCTGGTCGATGATGGTCCGCGAGTCGATCTTGCTCGATACCTGGAACGCCATGCGCGTCGGAATGTTGGCCTTGATCAGACCGGTGATCACGTCCACCGAAGGGCGCTGGGTGGCGAGGATCAGGTGAATACCGGCGGCCCGCGCCTTCTGGGCGATACGGGCGATCAGTTCTTCAACCTTCTTGCCGACGATCATCATCATGTCGGCGAATTCGTCCACCACCACCACGATGGTTGGTAGCTTGGTCAGCTTTGGCGCTTCGTCGTGAATGCTTTCGCGCTTGTACAACGGGTCATCAATGGTCTCGCCACGATCGTGAGCTTCCTTGATCTTGGCGTTGAAGCCCGCCAGGTTGCGCACGCCCATCTTCGCCATCAACTTATAACGGCGCTCCATCTCGGCCACGCTCCAGCGCAGGGCGTTGGCGGCGTCCTTCATGTCGGTGACTACGGGGCACAGCAGGTGCGGAATGCCTTCGTAGATCGACAGTTCCAACATCTTCGGGTCGATCATGATCAGCTTGGCGTCGTCCGGCCCGGACTTGAACAGGATCGACAGGATCATCGCGTTCACACCCACCGACTTACCGGAACCGGTAGTACCAGCCACCAACAAGTGGGGCATTTTCGCTAGGTCAGTGATCACCGGCTTGCCGCCGATGTCGTGGCCCAGGGCCAAGGTGACCGGGGATTTGAAGTTGTCGTATTCCGGGGTCGAGAGCACTTCGGAGAAGCGCACGATCTGGCGATCTTCGTTGGGAATCTCGATACCCACGGTGGTCTTGCCGGGGATCACTTCCACCACGCGCACGCTGGTCACCGCCAGGGAGCGGGCCAAGTCTTTGGCCAGGTTGGAAATACGGCTGACCTTGACGCCAGCGGCCGGTTGGATTTCGTAACGGGTAATCACCGGGCCGGGGTGGATCGAGTCCACGGTCACTTCGACGCCGAACTCTTTGAGTTTGATTTCCAGCAGATGGCCGACCGCAGCCAGCGACTCTGGGGAATAGTTGAGTTGTTTCTTTTCGGCCGGGTCGAGAATCGAGATCGGCGGCAAGGTGCCTTCGACGGCGCTGTCGACGAACAACGGCGCCTGCTTCTCTTTCTGCACGCGGTGGCTCGGCTCCGGTGGCTTGGGCGGCGCCGGAGCGATCACCGGCGGCACCTGCTTCTCGCGGTCCGACATGTGCTTGCTCAGGGCCTGCTCGCGTTCGATCAAGCGTTCCTTGACCTTGGCCTGTTCGCGGCGGTCTGGCGTGCTTGGGGCCACCACTTCGTTGACGCGGGTGTCCACCTCGCGCAGTTGGGCCACCATGCGCTTGCGGTCAACCCGGGCGGCCCACCAACGGTTAGCGGCGCCCTGGAACAGCTCCAGCAGGTCGAGGGTGATCTTGCCGGTCACGTCCATCACCTTGAACCACGACAGGTCGGTGAACACGGTGAGGCCGAACAGGAACAGTGCGATGAACATCAGGGTGCTGCCCTGGATATTCAGGGTCTTGCGCGCCAAATCACCGAGGCTTTCGCCCAACGCCCCGCCAGCGCCCGCTGGCAGGCCGGTGGGTGCGTGAAAATGGATATGGGCCAAAGCGGCGCCGGAAAGTACCAGGAATACCAGGCCGATCAGGCGCCAGGAGAACAACCAGCCGCTCCACTGCCACGGCTCGTGGCGCTGGCGGAATATCTGCCAGGTCTTGATCGCCAGCAGCAACGGGAAGATGTAGGCGAAGTAACCCAGCACCATAAACAGGATATCGGCGCTGTAGGAACCGGCGGGGCCGCCAAAGTTCTGCACGTCTTCGATCTTGCTGTTGTGGCTCCAGCCCGGATCGTCCTTGCCGTAGGTGAGCAAGGCCATCATCAGGAACAGGCACAGCGCACCGATAGCGATCAGCGCGCCTTCCTTGAGTCGGTAATGCAGGTGCTGGCGCCAGGCCGGCACGACAGCTGCTTTGGGTGTTGCGGCGGATTTCTTCAAAACGGGTCTATTCCTGCGCCTTTAGCGCGTCCATCGACTGAATGACTGTAAATACTGCCCAATCCGAGCAGCTGAAAAATGAACAAGCGTCGTTGAATCTACTTTTAACACTGGGTGAACGCTTGGTGGAATGGCGATAACGCCACAACTCCCGCATTGTACGGGTTTGTGTCCGCGATGCCACGCCCTTGCCCCTCACCCAACAGCATAGCTAATTGAAGTGTCACAACATGTTCAATTTGAGCATGCATTGTCTTTGCTGACAAAGGCTTATGAGCTGTTTTTACCAATCCAGAGCAGCTTGGCAAATGGCCTGCATCCTACAGACCCGATTACGACCACATCCCCGGCATAGAGTTGCAGAAACACCGATTCACACTAATGCAGGCCAGGGCCAGATTCGGGCTGGCCCGATAGCGCCGCGTCGACAATAATCAGCACTGCGAGGCAGGTGTCATACCTGCCACTCCCCTCCCCTTCCGTAAGCCTGGATGCCATGCTGACCTGGTTACAACGCGACTCCCTGACATTCCCCCCGCTGGCCAAGGCCATGCGCGAACCCAATGGCCTGCTTGCCGCCGGTGGCGACCTGTCCGCCGAGCGACTGGTGCAGGCCTACCGCCATGGCTGCTTCCCGTGGTTTTCGGAGGGTCAGCCGATCCTCTGGTGGTCACCCGACCCGCGCACCGTGATATTCCCTGAAGAACTGCACGTATCCCGCAGCCTGGGCAAATTGTTGCGCCAACAACGCTACAGGGTGACCTTCGACCAGGATTTCGCCGCCGTCATCCAGGCCTGCGCCGCACCCCGCGCCTATGCCGATGGCACCTGGATCACCGAGGGCATACAAAGCGCGTATCTGGAACTGCACCGTCGCGGCCACGCTCACTCGGTGGAAGTGTGGGACGACGACACACTGGTGGGCGGGCTGTATGGCCTGGCCATGGGGCAATTGTTCTTTGGCGAGTCCATGTTCAGTCGCGCCGACAACGCCTCGAAATTCGGATTTGCCACGCTGACCCGTCAGTTACAGGCTTGGGGCTTTGTATTGATTGACTGCCAGATGCCCAACGACCACCTGCACAGCCTGGGTGCCCGCGCCATATCCCGTAGCGACTTCGCAGGTTTCCTGCGCGACCATCTGGACCAACCCAACTCTGGACCGTGGGTTTCTTAGGCGACTTGCGCGCACCTGGCTTACACTTATTTCAAAGCTTATCCGAGGGTTGATCATGACCGAGTTGGCGCGTTTGAAGTTTTATGCCACTCAACCCCACTCTTGCAGCTATCTGCCCGACGAGCAGGCCACCACGCTGTTCCTCGACCCCAGCCAGCCTATGGACGTGCATGTGTATGCCGACCTGTCGGAAATGGGTTTTCGGCGCAGCGGCGATCATCTGTACCGGCCCCACTGCCAGAACTGCAATGCCTGCGTCCCGGCGCGCATCCCTGTGGCGCAGTTCCTGCCAGACCGCAATCAGAAACGCATTCTCAAGCGCAACGCCGACCTGACCGTGACAGCAACCAAGCCACGGTTTACCGAGGAGTACTTCGACCTCTACCAGCGCTATATCGAGCAGCGCCACGCCGATGGCGATATGTTTCCGCCCAGCCGCGACCAGTTCTCAACGTTCCTGGTGCGTGACCTGCCCTTCTCGCGCTTTTACGAATTCCGCGCAGACGGCCGCCTGCTGGCGGTGGCCGTGACCGACTTGCTGCCCAATGGCTTGTCGGCGGTCTACACCTTCTATGAACCCCGCGAAGAGCGTCGCAGCCTGGGGCGTTTTGCGATCCTCTGGCAAATCGGTGAGGCCATTCGTCAGGAACTGGAAGCGGTATACCTTGGCTACTGGATCAAAAACTGCAAAAAAATGAGCTACAAGACCCAATATCGCCCCATAGAACTGCTGATTAATCAAAGATGGGTCGTGCTTAACTAGAACCCCTTGGCTTAAACACCCTTTTTCGGGCACAATGCACGCCGCTTTTGCCTGGCGCAGTTGCACCGGGCCATTCACTGGATACCGAGGGCTTTACTGCATGTCGAAAGAAGACAGCTTCGAAATGGAAGGCACTGTCGTCGACACCCTGCCCAACACCATGTTTCGTGTGGAGTTGGAAAATGGGCACGTCGTAACCGCGCATATCTCCGGCAAGATGCGCAAGAACTACATTCGTATTCTTACCGGTGACAAAGTGCGCGTCGAGCTGACGCCCTATGACTTGAGCAAAGGGCGCATCACTTACCGCGCTCGCTAAACAAGTCAATACAAAACGCCCGGTTATGCCGGGCGTTTTTGTGTGCGCACTCTTTTTATCCAACACCACAAATCCACTGTGGGAGCGGGCTTGCTCGCGAATGCGGTGTGTCAGGCTACTAATTTGAGCCTGATGCACCGCATTCGCGAGCAAGCCCGCTCCCACATTTGATCTTCTACGCCCTTAAGATAGCGCACACAGCAAAAAGGCGCCTTTCGGCGCCTTTTGCTTTGTTGCGATCAGCTATCAGGCCATTTCAGCCGTGGTCTCGAACTCGAAGGTCAGCTCGCCGTCCTTCAGGTCGATATGCACCACGCCGCCATGGTCGGAAAGCTCGCCGAACAGGATCTCTTCGGCCAATGGCCGCTTGATCTTGTCCTGGATCAGACGCGCCATTGGGCGAGCGCCCATTGCCGCATCGTAACCACCTTCGGCCAGCCAACTGCGTGCCGCATCTGTCACTTCCAACTGCACGCGCTTGTCTTCCAACTGCGCTTGAAGCTCGGTAAGGAACTTGTCCACCACGCTTTTTATAACCTCATGACTGAGGCGACCAAACTGGATAATGGTGTCCAGGCGGTTGCGGAACTCCGGCGTAAAGCTCTTCTTGATCACTTCCATCGCATCGGACGAGTGATCCTGATGACTAAAGCCAATCGAAGCCCGCGCGGCCGTTTCGGCACCGGCGTTGGTGGTCATGATCACGATCACGTTGCGGAAGTCCGCCTTGCGCCCATTGTTGTCGGTCAGGGTCCCGTGGTCCATGACCTGCAACAGCAGGTTGAAGACTTCTGGGTGGGCCTTCTCGATTTCATCGAGCAGCAGCACGCAATGGGGTTGCTTGGTAATCGCTTCGGTCAACAAGCCACCCTGGTCGAACCCAACATAGCCCGGAGGTGCACCGATCAGGCGCGACACAGTGTGGCGCTCCATGTACTCGGACATGTCGAACCGCACCAACTCGATCCCCATGGCCTTGGCCAACTGCCGCGCCGCTTCGGTCTTGCCAACACCGGTCGGGCCGGCGAATAGGAACGAGCCGACAGGCTTGTCCGGAGACTTGAGGCCCGCACGCGAAAGCTTGATGGCGGTGGACAACGCATCGATAGCTGCATCTTGACCAAATACAGTGAGCTTGAGGTCACGCTCCAAGTTACGCAGCAGTTCCTTGTCGGAGCTGTTGACGTGCTTAGGCGGAATCCGCGCAATCTTCGCCACGATGTCCTCGACCTGAGGCACGTCGATACGTTTCACACGCTTCTCGACCGGCTGCAGGCGCTGATAGGCACCCGCCTCGTCGATTACATCGATAGCCTTGTCTGGCATATGGCGGTCATTGATGTAGCGCGACGCCAGCTCAGCGGCCGAACGCAGGGCTTCATCGGTGTACTCGATGCCATGATGCGCCTCGAAGCGCCCCTTGAGCCCACGCAGGATACCGATGGTGTCTTCAACCGAAGGCTCGGATACGTCGACTTTCTGGAAGCGACGCGCCAGGGCACGGTCCTTTTCGAAGATCCCGCGGAATTCCTGGAACGTGGTCGAGCCGATGCAACGGATATCACCCGACGACAGCAACGGCTTGAGCAGGTTGGAAGCGTCCATCACCCCACCGGATGCCGCACCGGCACCAATGATGGTGTGGATCTCATCGATAAACAGGATCGCCTGCGGGCGTTTTTTCAGCTCGCCGAGCAACGCCTTGAAGCGCTTCTCGAAATCGCCACGGTACTTGGTCCCGGCGAGCAATGCGCCCAGGTCAAGGGAGTAGACGACGCTGTTGGCCAGCAGGTCAGGCACCTGGTTGTCCACGATGCGCTTGGCCAAGCCTTCGGCAATCGCGGTTTTACCCACGCCCGCCTCACCCACCAGCAACGGGTTGTTCTTGCGACGACGTGCAAGGATCTGCGCTACACGCTCAACCTCAAGCTCACGCCCCACCAGCGGATCGATCCGCCCCTGGCGCGCCAGCTCATTGAGGTTACTGGCATAGGCATCCAATGGATTGCCCGAAGAAGAAGACTCACCACCCTCGTCGTCCTGCATCTCCTGCTCACCCTCGGAATGATCGCCGTGCCCAGGCACCTTGGAGATACCGTGGGCGATGTAGTTGACGACATCAATACGGGCAACGCTCTGCTGCTTGAGCAGGAACACCGCCTGGCTTTCCTGTTCGCTGAAGATCGCCACAAGCACATTGGCGCCTGTGACTTCACGCTTACCGGAGCTCTGAACGTGGAACACAGCACGCTGAAGCACACGCTGAAAGCCCAGGGTTGGCTGGGTTTCACGGTCTTCATCGTGGACTGGAATAAGTGGCGTCGTGGAGTCGATAAACTCCTGCAGGTCATGCTTGAGTTTGTCGAGGTTGGCGCCGCACGCACGCAAAACGGTGGCGGCAGCTTCGTTATCCAAAAGTGCCAGCAGCAGGTGTTCGACGGTCATGAATTCATGACGCTTCGAACGAGCCTCCTTGAAGGCAAGATTGAGGGTGACTTCGAGCTCGCGGTTTAACATAGCTTCACCTCATACCCAAGTGGTCGGCGTTAACCGTCCTTCTCGATTTCACAGAGTAGCGGATGCTGGCTTTCCCTGGCGTACTGGTTGACCTGCATGGCCTTTGTCTCGGCGATGTCGCGGGTAAACACTCCACATACTGCCCGTCCTTCTGTGTGAACGGCCAGCATTACCTTGGTCGCCAACTCGCGGTTCAGGTTAAAAAACACCTCGAGTACTTCGACCACGAAATCCATCGGTGTGTAGTCATCATTGAACAAAACCACCTTGTACATCGGCGGCGCCTGTAGAGCAGGCTTGGCCTCCTGAACAGCAATGCCTGCAGAACCGTCGTCATCATGTTCCTGATCCGGTCGATCCTGATTGAATGTTAGTCGAATCTGGCTGTTTGCATGCATGGAAAGAAAGGTTCGTCAGTGGTTCAAATACAGTGGTGGGGGCGACCTGTCAGAATTTCAACTCTGAACGACTAGTCACCTTGACTATCGGCAAATCGGTGTTACAACCAATAGAACCCACAGTGGGTAAAAAAGGTCCGCGCAGTCAACCTTAATTTATTCGGGTTAGGACGGATAAACTGGATGATACTCCAGTGATGGAGTCTGGTGCAGAGGGATATGGGTATGGCTAGTGGTAAGGTCAAGTGGTTCAACAATGCCAAGGGTTACGGTTTTATCAACGAAGACGGTAAAACCGAAGACCTTTTTGCGCATTATTCAGCGATCGAAATGGACGGATACAAGACGCTGAAAGCGGGCCAACCTGTGAGTTTTGAAGTCATTCAAGGACCGAAAGGCTTGCACGCCGTGAAAATCAATCACGTCGTGGTTGCAATTACCCCCGAAAAATCTGAAAAAACCGCTACACACAAACAAAAAAAACTGACGACCTAACCTATCGCAAGCGAAAAATGGCCACCCCAATAAACACGGGGTGGCCGTTTTTGCATTTGGCGGTTACATGTGCGAAATCAGTGCATCCCCAAAGCCCGAAGAAGACACCAACTTCGCACCATCCATCAAGCGTTCGAAGTCATAGGTCACCGTCTTGGCCGAGATGGCGCCATTGGTGCCCTTGATGATCAAGTCCGCCGCCTCGACCCAGCCCATGTGACGCAACATCATTTCCGCCGACAGGATCAACGAACCCGGATTGACCTGATCCTTGCCTGCGTATTTAGGCGCCGTGCCATGAGTGGCCTCGAACATCGCCACGGTGTCGGACAAGTTAGCCCCCGGCGCGATACCGATCCCGCCTACTTCCGCCGCCAGCGCATCGGAAAGATAGTCACCATTCAAGTTGAGGGTGGCGATCACATCATACTCAGCAGGACGCAGCAGGATCTGCTGAAGCATGGCATCGGCGATGGCATCCTTGACCACCACGTTCTTGCCAGTTTTCGGGTTCTTAAACTGCATCCACGGGCCGCCATCGAGCAGCGTGGCACCAAATTCCTCACCGGCCACCTCATAGGCCCACTCTTTAAAGGCGCCCTCGGTAAACTTCATGATGTTGCCTTTGTGCACGATGGTCAGCGAGTCGCGGTCGTTATCCACCACATATTGCAGGGCTTTGCGCGCCAGGCGCTTGGTGCCTTCTTTCGATACTGGCTTCACGCCAATGCCGCAGTCCTGGTCGAAACGGATCTTGGTAACGCCCATTTCCTCCTTGAGGAACTTGATCACCTTGATGGCTTCCGCAGAGCCGGCCTTCCACTCAATGCCGGCGTAAATATCTTCGGAGTTTTCACGGAAGATGGTCATGTCCACATCTCCCGGCTTTTTCACCGGGCTCGGCACGCCTTCAAACCAGCGCACTGGGCGCAAACACACATAGAGGTCGAGCTGCTGACGCAGGGCCACGTTCAGCGAACGAATGCCACCACCGACCGGGGTGGTCAGCGGCCCTTTGATTGAAACCACGTAATCCTTGACCGCATCCAGGGTTTCCTGGGGCAGCCAGGTGTCCTGGTCGTAGACTTGAGTCGCCTTTTCGCCGGCATACACCTCCATCCAAGAGATTTTGCGCTTGCCGCCATAGGCCTTTTCAACAGCTGCGTCGACCACTTTGATCATCACCGGGCTGATGTCGACGCCGATACCGTCACCTTCGATATAGGGGATGATCGGTTGGTCAGGAACATTGAGAGAATGGTCTGCATTGACGGTGATTTTGTCGCCGACGGCTGGAACCTGAATCTTCTTGTATCCCATGCTGAACTCCATCTTTGGATTGAACATCTGGCTGCGTTCGAGCCTACTCCAGATAAATGGCGACTGAAACCTCACGCCATGCTCATTTGCATCGAAAACAGCACAATTAGTCGCCTACAAGCCTGAAATCAAAGGCAAAATCGCCAATCTTGAGCACGCCATGCGACTTTGGGCGCGACGAAGTACCTGCGACCTTTAGACCAATGGACGACACACCTTTTGTATGAAGGCTCGGCGTAAGCATAGCGACCTATGTATAATGCCGCCGCTGACCCAAGAGTCACGACGGCTGACCGCTCTGGAACAGGTGCCTTCAGCCATAAAGCCGGACTATTACAATAGTCCAAACGCTTGACGCTCGACTGATGCAACCCAACATCACCGCGAAGAAACCTCGACATTTCGCTCATGGATGACTTTGAACGAACGCGCTCCACCCGGCGCATCTCGAGTTTCTGCGCACGCTTTCAGCAAAGAAGAGAGTTAATCCGAATATGCCCACCCGCTCGAAGATCATCTACACCTTCACCGACGAAGCCCCGGCCCTCGCCACCTATTCACTGCTGCCTATCGTAGAGGCCTTCACCGCTTCCGCTGATATTGCCGTGGAAACCCGCGACATTTCCCTCGCCGCGCGCATCCTCGCAAGCTTCCCCGAGCAACTGGGCGCCAAGGCTATCCCGGACCACCTCGCCGAACTGGGCGACCTGGCCGTTACGCCTGAAGCCAACATCATCAAGCTGCCTAACATCAGTGCCTCGACCCCCCAGCTGCAAGCCGCGATCAAGGAACTGCAGGCCCAGGGCTATGCCCTGCCGGACTACCCGGAAACCGTAACCACCGACGCGGAAAAAGAAACCCGTGCACGTTACGACAAGGTCAAGGGCAGCGCCGTGAACCCGGTACTGCGCGAAGGCAACTCCGACCGCCGCGCACCGCTGTCGGTCAAGAACTACGCGCGCAAGCACCCGCACAAAATGGGCGCCTGGGCAGCTGACTCCAAGTCCCACATCGCTCACATGAGCAATGGCGACTTCTACGGCAGCGAAAAAGCCGTACAGATCGAAGCAGCCGACGCGGTGAAGATCGAACTGATCGCCCAAGACGGCACCGCGACCGTATTGAAGGAAAAGACTTCCGTACAAGCTGGCGAGATCATCGACAGCGCCGTACTGAGCAAGAACGCCCTGCGCAGCTTCATCGCCGCCGAAATCGAAGATGCCAAGAAGCAAGGCGTGCTGCTGTCGGTTCACCTCAAAGCCACCATGATGAAGGTCTCCGACCCGATCATGTTCGGCCAGATCGTAGCCGAATTCTATAAAGACGCCCTGACCAAGCACGCCACCGTGCTGGAGCAGATCGGCTTCAACCTGAACAACGGCATCGGCGACCTGTACGCTCGCATCAAAGCGTTGCCAGCCGACCAGCAAGCGCAGATCGAAGCTGACATCCAAGCGGTGTACGCCGCTCGCCCATCCCTGGCGATGGTCAACTCCGACAAAGGCATCACCAACCTGCACGTGCCGAGCGACGTGATCGTTGACGCCTCGATGCCAGCCATGATCCGTGACTCCGGCAAGATGTGGGGCACCGACGGCCAACTGCACGACACCAAGGCGGTGATCCCGGATCGCTGCTACGCCACCATCTACCAAGCCGTCATCGAAGACTGCAAGGCCAATGGCGCATTCGACCCAACCACCATGGGCAGCGTGCCAAACGTTGGCCTGATGGCGAAGAAAGCCGAAGAGTACGGCTCCCACGACAAGACCTTCCAGATCAAGGCTGACGGCGTAGTGCGCGTCACCGACAGCAAGGGCAACCTGCTGATGGAACAGAACGTCGAAGCTGGCGACATCTTCCGCATGTGCCAGACCAAAGACGCGCCGATCCAGGACTGGGTCAAACTGGCCGTCAACCGTGCTCGCGCCAGCAACACCCCAGCGATCTTCTGGCTGGACCCTAAGCGTGCGCACGATGGCGTCGTGGTCGAGAAAGTTCAGGCTTACCTGAAAGACCACAACACCGAAGGCCTGGACATCCGCATCATGGCTCCGGTCGATGCGATGAAGTTCACCCTGGAACGCACCCGCAAGGGCCTGGACACCATCTCGGTGACCGGCAACGTACTGCGTGACTACCTGACCGACCTATTCCCGATCATGGAACTGGGCACCAGCGCCAAGATGCTGTCCATCGTGCCGCTGATGAACGGCGGTGGCCTGTTCGAAACCGGCGCCGGCGGTTCGGCTCCGAAGCACGTGCAGCAACTGGTGGAAGAGAACTTCCTGCGCTGGGATTCCCTGGGCGAGTTCCTGGCCCTGGCGGCCTCCCTTGAGCATTTGGGTGTGACGTACAACAACCCGAAAGCCCTGGTCCTGTCCAAGACCCTGGACCAGGCCACTGGCCAGTTCCTCGACAACAACAAGTCGCCATCGCGCAAAGTCGGCAACATCGACAACCGCGGCAGCCACTTCTACCTGGCGCTGTACTGGGCTCAAGCCCTGGCCGCCCAGAGCGAAGACACTGCACTGCAAGCGCAGTTTGGCGAACTGGCCGAGACCCTGACTGCGAACGAGGCAACCATCGTTGCCGAACTCAACGCCGTACAGGGCAAGCCAGTGGACATCGGCGGCTACTACGCGCCGAGCCCGGAGCTGACCAGCAAAGCCATGCGCCCAAGCAACACCCTCAACGCGGCAATTGCCAAGTTGAAGTAAGGTTGTAAGGATGCAAAGAAGCCCCGGCCTAGTGCCGGGGTTTCTGTTTGCGGACTCCACCGATTTCATTGACGAAACCCAATCAAATGTGGGAGCTGGCTTGCCTGCTCCCGCAACGACCGAGCTTCTCCAGCCCCACCTACCTTGAGGCCGCTTATGACCTGGCAACCCCACATCACCGTCGCCACCATTGTCGAAGACAACGGCCGCTTCCTGATGGTCGAAGAACTCAAAGGCGGCCGCGCCGTGCTCAACCAGCCTGCAGGCCATCTCGACCCGCACGAAACCCTCACCGAAGCCGCCATCCGCGAAACCCTCGAAGAAACCGGCTGGGACGTCGAAGCCACCGGCATCGTCGGCATTTACCTCTACACCGCCCCCAGCAACGGCGTGACCTATCAACGGGTGTGCTTTATCGCCAAAGCCCTCAAACACCACCCAGACTATCAACTCGACGAAGGCATCCTGCGCGCACGCTGGCTGACCCGCGACGAGCTGATGGCGGTGCGCGACAGCTGGCGCAGCGAGCTGATCATCCGCTGTATCGATGATTATTTGGCCGGCCACTGCCACAGTCTCGAATTGATCCGCCCTTCTCTTTAGCCTTGAAGGCCTGAGCCTGATAGAATCGCGTCCTTTTTCAAGACACCCGTTGAAACCCTATGCGTGATCCAGCCCCTTCTGACACACAAAAGAAGCGCGTCATCGTCGGCATGTCCGGCGGCGTGGATTCTTCCGTTTCCGCCGTTCTGCTCATGGAGCAGGGCTATGAGGTGGAAGGCCTGTTCATGAAGAACTGGGAAGAAGACGATGGAACGGAATATTGCACCGCCATGGACGACCTGGCAGACGCCCAGGCCGTGTGCGATAAGATCGGCATCAAGCTGCACACCGCCAACTTCGCCGCCGAGTACTGGGACAACGTGTTCGAGCACTTCCTGGCCGAATACAAGGCGGGCCGCACGCCCAACCCAGACATCCTGTGTAACCGCGAGATCAAGTTCAAGGCGTTCCTCGACTACGCCATGATGCTTGGCGCCGACCTGATCGCCACTGGCCACTACGTGCGCCGCCGCGATATCGATGGCCGTACCGAATTGCTTAAAGGCCTGGACCCAAACAAAGACCAGAGCTACTTCCTGCACGCCGTCGGCGGCGAACAGATCGCCAAGACCCTGTTCCCGGTGGGCGAGCTGGAAAAACCCGAAGTGCGCAAGATCGCCGAGAAACACGGCCTGGCCACCGCCAAGAAGAAGGATTCCACCGGGATCTGCTTTATTGGCGAACGCCGTTTCAGCGACTTCCTCAAGCAATACCTGCCGGCACAACCGGGTGAAATCAAAACCACCGACGGTGAAGTGATCGGCCGCCACCACGGCCTGATGTACCACACCATCGGCCAGCGCCAGGGCCTGGGCATCGGCGGCTTGAAAGACGCCGGGGAAGAGCCGTGGTACGTGCTGGTCAAGGACCTGGAAAACAACGAGCTGATCGTCGGCCAGGGCAACGAGCACCCGCTGCTGTTCTCGGGCGCACTGCTGGCTTCGGAAATCTATTGGGTCAACCCGATCGACCTGAGCACCCCGCGCCGCCTGACCGCCAAGGTGCGCTATCGTCAGAGCGACCAGCCGTGCACGCTGGAAAAGACCGCTACCGGCTATCGCGCCACCTTTGATGACCCACAACGTGCGGTCACGCCCGGCCAGTCCGTGGTGTTCTACGACGGCGAAATCTGCCTGGGCGGCGGCGTGATTGAAGTCGCACAAGCCGGGAGCCACGAGGCATGAGCCCGACCCAGGAGCAATTGACGGCACTGGGCGGGGTTTTCCTCGCCGCCGTTTTGGTGGACAAGATCGCCAAAACCGGCCAGGTGACCGAGGCGGGCCTGACCTGCATGCTCGGCAGCCTGCTGATCCGCGACCCCAAGGACACCCTGGAAGTCTACGGCGGCGACGATATCGCCCTGCGTGAAGGCTACCGCGCACTGATCGGCGCCCTGGAGCGCGACCCCAGCACCTTGCAGCGCGAACCGTTGCGCTATGCCTTGTCAATGCTCGGCCTTGAACGACAACTGGCCAAGCGCGAGGACATGCTGGAAGTCATCGGCAAGCGCTTGCCACAGATTCAATCCCAAGTGGAACACTTCGGCCCGGCCCACGAAAACGTGATCGCCGCCTGTGGTGCGCTGTACCAGGACACCTTGAGTACCCTGCGCCAGCGCATCCAAGTGCACGGCGACATGCGCAACCTGCAACAACCAAACAACGCCTCGAAAATACGTGCCCTGCTGTTGGCCGGTATTCGTTCGGCGCGGTTGTGGCGCCAGTTGGGCGGTCATCGTTGGCAGTTGGTCATCAGCCGGCGCAAATTGCTTAAAGAGCTTTACCCGTTGATGCGCAACGAATAAGTCGCAGCAACACCGTTTTTTTCAAGCGTTACGCGTAATACGCCGGTCAGTTGGCGACGGACCGGCGGATTTTTTCATGTATGATACGCGCCCCATTTCGTTGCCCGACTGTCCGAGAACACCCCATGCAGCTCTCTTCGCTCACTGCGGTTTCCCCTGTTGACGGCCGCTACGCCGGCAAAACCCAGGCCCTGCGCCCTATTTTCAGCGAATACGGCCTGATCCGTGCTCGTGTTCTGGTTGAAGTGCGCTGGCTCCAGCGCCTGGCCGCTCACCCTGCCATCAGCGAAGTACCGGCGTTCTCCGCCGAAGCCAACGCTGTGCTCAACACCTTGGCGGAAAACTTCTCCCTGGAGCACGCCGAGCGTGTGAAAGAGATCGAGCGCACCACCAACCACGACGTAAAAGCCATCGAATACCTGCTCAAAGAGCAAGCGGCCAAACTGCCGGAACTGGCCCAAGTCAGCGAGTTCATCCACTTTGCCTGCACCAGCGAGGACATCAACAACCTGTCCCACGCCCTGATGCTGCGCGAAGGCCGTGATGACGTAATGCTGCCGCTGATGCGCCAGACCGCCAACGCCATCCGCGAACTGGCCATCCGTTTCGCCGACGTGCCGATGCTGTCGCGCACCCACGGTCAGCCGGCGTCGCCGACCACCCTGGGTAAAGAACTGGCCAACGTGGTGTACCGCCTGGAGCGTCAGATCGCTCAAGTTGCGGCCGTGCCATTGCTGGGCAAGATCAACGGCGCCGTGGGCAACTATAACGCACACATCTCCGCCTACCCTGAGATCGACTGGGAAGAAAACGCCCGCGCCTTCATCGAAGACGAGCTGGGCCTGGGCTTCAACCCGTACACCACGCAGATCGAACCGCACGACTACATCGCCGAGCTGTTCGACGCCATCGCCCGCTTCAACACCATCCTGATCGACTTCGATCGCGATATCTGGGGCTACATCTCCGTGGGCTACTTCAAGCAGCGCACCATTGCTGGCGAAATCGGTTCGTCGACCATGCCGCACAAGGTCAACCCGATCGACTTCGAAAACTCCGAAGGCAACCTCGGCATCGCCAACGCCCTGTTCCAGCACCTGGCCAGCAAGTTGCCGATCTCCCGCTGGCAGCGCGACCTGACCGACTCCACCGTACTGCGCAACCTCGGCGTGGGCTTTGCCCACAGCGTGATCGCGTACGAAGCCAGCCTCAAAGGCATCAGCAAACTGGAACTCAACGAGCAGAAAATCGCCGCTGACCTGGATGCCTGCTGGGAAGTGTTGGCCGAGCCGATCCAGACCGTGATGCGCCGCTACAACATCGAAAACCCTTACGAGAAGCTGAAAGAATTGACGCGCGGCAAGGGCATCAGCCCTGAAGCACTGCAAACTTTCATCGACGGCCTGGACATGCCAGCCGCTGCCAAGGCCGAGCTGAAACTGCTCACCCCGGCCAACTACATCGGCAACGCCGTGGCTCAAGCCAAGCGCATCTGATCGTTGCTCGACCCTTTGAGACGCCCGGCCGCGCCGGGCGTTTTTATTCCAGTCTGAAAAGTGCTTTCTTTCAATAGGTTACACATGAATCCTGATATCCCTCTTCAACTTCTGGGCGGCATCACGGCACGGGAATTCCTGCGCGATTACTGGCAGAAAAAACCCCTGCTGATCCGCCAGGCCATCCCGGATTTCGAAAGCCCGATCGACGCCGATGAGCTGGCTGGCCTGGCCCTGGAAGAAGAAGTCGAGTCGCGCCTGGTGATCGAACACGGCGAACGCCCTTGGGAACTGCGCCGCGGCCCGTTTGCCGAAGATGCTTTCAGCACTTTGCCTGAACGCGAGTGGACCCTGCTGGTGCAGGCTGTCGACCAGTTCGTGCCGGAAGTCGCCGAGCTGCTGGAGCAGTTCCGCTTCCTGCCAAGCTGGCGCATCGACGACGTGATGATCAGCTTTGCCGCGCCCGGCGGCAGCGTTGGCCCGCACTTCGACAACTACGACGTGTTCCTGCTGCAAGCCCAGGGCAAGCGCAACTGGAAAATCGGCCAGATGTGCAACTCCGAAAGCCCACTGCTGCAACACGCCGACCTGCGCATCCTCGCCGAATTCGAAGAAAGCGCCGAATGGGTGCTGGAACCGGGCGACATGCTCTACCTGCCGCCGCGCCTGGCGCACTTCGGCATTGCCGAAGATGACTGCATGACCTACTCCGTGGGCTTTCGCGCACCGAGCGCTGCCGAAGTGCTGACCCACTTCACCGACTTCCTCAGCCAGTACCTGACCGACGAAGAGCGCTACACCGACGCCGACGCCCAGCCGGTCAGCGACCCGCATCAGATCCAGACTGATGCCCTCGACCGCCTGAAAAGCCTGCTGGCCGAGCACATGAGCGACGAGCGCATGCTGCTGACCTGGTTCGGCCAGTTCATGACCGAGCCACGCTACCCAGAACTGGTAGCCGGCGAAGAGCTGGGCGAGGAAGACTTCATCAGCGCGCTCGAAGAAGGCGCGATCCTGGTGCGCAACCCAAGCGCGCGCATGGCGTGGTCGGAAGTAGACGATGACGTACTGCTGTTCGCCAGCGGCCAAAGCCGTTACCTGCCGGGCAAACTGCGCGAGCTGCTCAAGCTGATCTGCGCCGCTGACGCCCTGCACGCCGAAAACCTCGGCCCATGGCTGGCCGACGAAGACGGTCGCGATCTGCTGTGCGAACTGGTCAAGCAAGGAAGCCTGGGGTTTGCCGATGAATAAGATTCACGTAAGTGTCGCGGACTGGCAAAAGGATATCGCTGAGATACGGCGCATTCGTGAAGCGGTATTTATCGCTGAGCAATCGGTTCCACCTGAGCTGGAATGGGATGCGGATGACGCTGATGCGGTGCATTTCCTGGCATTCGAAGGCGACTTTCCGATTGGCACCGCACGCCTGCTGCCCAGCGGCGAAATCGGGCGTGTCTCGGTGCTCAAGGATTGGCGCGGGCTTAAAGTCGGCGACAAGCTGATGGAAGCGGTGATTGGTGTGGCTGAGAAGCGTGGCCAGGCCAAGCAGTTCCTCAGTGCGCAGGTGTATGCCGCGCCGTTTTATGAGCGGTTGGGTTTCAAGATCGTCAGTGAGGAATTCCTGGAAGTCGGGATTCCGCATGTGGATATGGTGCGCGAGGGCTGAGCTGTCTCGTTCGCGAGCAAGCCCGCTCCCACATTCTGACCGCATTCCAAGGGATGTACTCAGTCAAATGTGGGAGCGGGCTTGCTCGCGAAAACTATTTCAGCAGCACCACAAATGCCCTGCCTTGCCAGGGCATTTTGCCGTCTACGATTCAACAAGCCCCCCGCCCGGCCGACAAACTGGCACTATCAAGCCCAACTGACTCGCAGAGATAACGGACATGTCCCTACGCACCCTGCTCACCGCCCTTCTCCTGACTACCAGCGTCACCGCCATGGCCGACACCGAAGTGGTTAACCTGAGCAACCGCACCAGCGCTGACCTGCTGCCGGTGGCGCAGAATTTCATCGGCAAGGACGGCACCGTCAGCGCCTACGGCAACCAGCTTATCGTTAAGGCAGACCCCGGCAAGATCCAGGACCTGCGGGCCCTGCTTAGCCAGTTGGATACACCGGCCAAGCGCCTGCTGATCACCGTCGATACCAACGAAACCAACCAGCAAAGCAGCGGCGACAGCCAGACCCGCATCATCAGCTACGGCACCGCCAGCCGTGACGGTGGGGTCCAGCAGATCCAGGCAAGCGAAGGCGTACCCGCGTTGATTCAAGTCGGCCAAAGCGTACCGCTGACCACCACCCAACCAGACGCCTACGGCCGCCCGCAAAACCAGACCCAATATCGCAATGTGACCCAAGGCTTCTACGTGACCGCCAGCGTCACCGGCGACACCGTTCACTTGGCAATCAGTACCAATCGTGACCGCATGAGCCAGGAACGTCCCGATGTAGTGAACGTACAAAGTACCGACACAACCATCAGCGGTCGCCTTGGCGAATGGATCACCCTGGCCGGCATCAATCGCGAGACCCAGGCCGACAAATCCTCTACAACCCGCACGTACTCTACCCAGGGCCGCGATGACCTGACTTTGCGGGTCAAGGTCGACACCCTGAACTGAAGCACCAAAAACTGACTGATGAGTCGTCTTAGACTAAAGATGTAGTGCCTGAAAAAAAGCACTACAAAACATTTGACGATACAAAAAAGCATGGGCATGATGGCCTCGCTCCCGCTAATCAGGGGCCCTGGCAAGGGCCTTCGGATCGCCGCTCTAAGCTACCCACCTGAGCCGATTCGTGTCTGTACCGCCCACAAGGTGTGTTTGACGAGGTTGCGACTGGAACGAAGTTGTCCCGAGGGACGGAAGCTAACCAGGTAACCCGGCTACACACTGCGAATACCCAAGGGCCCACGACGCCCGACGACTGTTCTCGGTCCGCCTTTTACCTACCCGCCCCTCTCGCCAATCGTTCATCCCGTCGCATTCCCCGCCAGACCCGACATGACCGCCTAAGCTTCTGGTCAGCGAGTAGCCCCGCCCATGCATTGAACGCACGGCTGGCAAATGGATCTTCCAACAAGACGCGACGAGGTTTATCTCCATGGCACTGACACGCGAACAGCAAATTGCAGCCCTCGAAAAAGACTGGGCTGAAAACCCACGCTGGAAAGGCGTGACCCGCGCTTATTCCGCTGCTGACGTCGTCCGCCTGCGTGGCTCGGTTCAACCCGAGCACACCTTTGCAAAACTCGGCGCCGAGAAGCTGTGGAACCTGGTGACCCAAGGTGCCAAGCCGTCCTTCCGTCCCGACAAAGATTTCGTCAACTGCATGGGCGCCCTTACTGGCGGCCAGGCAGTACAACAGGTAAAAGCCGGTATCCAGGCGATCTACCTGTCCGGCTGGCAAGTGGCAGCGGACAACAACTCCGCTGAATCCATGTACCCCGACCAGTCGCTGTACCCGGTGGACTCGGTTCCAACCGTGGTCAAGCGCATCAACAACTCGTTCCGTCGCGCCGACCAGATCCAGTGGAAAGCCGGCAAGAACCCAGGCGACGCAGGCTACATCGACTACTTCGCGCCAATCGTGGCTGACGCAGAAGCCGGTTTCGGTGGTGTACTGAACGCCTACGAGCTGATGAAGAGCATGATCGAGGCAGGCGCTGCCGGCGTGCACTTCGAAGACCAACTGGCGTCCGTGAAAAAATGCGGCCACATGGGCGGCAAGGTACTGGTACCGACCCAGGAAGCCGTACAGAAGCTGACCGCTGCTCGCCTGGCCGCTGACGTTGCCGGCACGCCGACCATCATTCTGGCGCGTACCGATGCCAACGCAGCAGACCTGCTGACCTCGGACTGCGACCCGTACGACCAGCCGTTCGTAACCGGTGAACGTACCCAGGAAGGCTTCTATAAAGTGCGCGCCGGTCTCGACCAGGCCATCGCTCGCGGCCTGGCCTACGCGCCATACGCCGACCTGATCTGGTGCGAAACCGCCAAGCCGGACCTGGACGAAGCCCGCCGCTTCGCCGAGGCGATCAAAAAGGAATACCCGGACCAACTGCTGTCCTACAACTGCTCGCCTTCTTTCAACTGGAAGAAGAACCTGGACGACGCGACCATCGCCAAGTTCCAGCGCGAACTGTCGGCCATGGGCTACAAGCACCAGTTCATCACCCTGGCGGGCATTCACAACATGTGGCACAGCATGTTCAACCTGGCGCACGACTACGCCCGCAACGACATGACCGCCTACGTGAAGCTGCAAGAGCAGGAGTTCGCTGATGCCGCCAAAGGCTACACCTTCGTGGCGCACCAGCAAGAAGTGGGCACCGGCTACTTCGACGACATGACCACCGTGATCCAGGGCGGCTCCTCGTCCGTGACCGCGCTGACCGGTTCGACCGAAGAAGAGCAGTTCCACTAAGTACCGCGTACACGGCCACTGCGGCCCCAAGGAAGACCTAACCGCAGTGCCGCAAAAAATCACGCCCCGACTGGTTCGGGGCGTTTTTTTGCGCCGATGAAAACCCGCCTGACACAACACAGATCAAAATGTGGGAGCGGGCTTGCTCGCGAATGCGGTGTGTCAGTCAACAGATTCATTGGCTGACCCACCGCATTCGCGAGCAAGCCCGCTCCCACAAGGGGAATGCATTCAACCTGAGGGTTTTGCGCAAAACATTGATCTAGAGCGGTATCCGCTTCACTCGGATCGGTTAAAAGATCCCCGTCATCAACTAAGCGACAACCAAGCAAGTAACGGCAACTTCCCCCGCCACACGAGAAACATTCGCTTAAACCCTGCGCAAACAATATTCATTATCATTTGGCGCATGAAAACTTCGTTACAGGTTAAACAAAACATAATTGATCAAAAGCCCGCTAATGCCCGCCCTGCAAGGGCTACAGCCCCAATGAGGTGCACTATGTCCTTATTCCATCGAATAATTTCGCTATAGGAATTTTACTTGCCCGGTGTTTAGCCATAAAATCACCGCGATTGATTGCACTGCGACATATCGTCACTGCATCGTTACTTTTTCGAGCTCAGAGACCTTTGCTCTCTGTTAAGGATTTCCAGCATGACCGAAGCGACAGGACTCATGGCCCACAACTGGGGCTTTGCCATTTTCCTCCTCGGTGTTGTCGGCCTTTGTGCCTTCATGCTTGGTGTTTCCAGCCTCCTCGGGTCAAAAGCCTGGGGCCGCAGCAAAAATGAACCGTTCGAGTCCGGCATGCTGCCTACAGGTGGCGCCCGCTTGCGGCTCTCAGCCAAATTCTATCTGGTCGCGATGCTGTTCGTGATCTTCGATATCGAAGCCCTCTTTCTCTTTGCCTGGTCTGTGTCCGTCCGCGAAAGCGGCTGGACCGGATTCGTCGAAGCTCTCGTTTTCATAGCAATTCTGTTGGCAGGCCTTGTCTACCTATTCCGAGTGGGCGCCCTTGACTGGGCTCCGGAAGCTCGTCGTAAGCGGCAAGCGAAGCTGAAACAATGAGGCTTTGGCGATGCAATACAATCTCACCAGGATCGACCCGGATGCTCCTAACGATCAGTACCCTATCGGCGAACGGGAAACCGTTTCCGATCCGTTAGAAGATCAAGTCCACAAAAACATCTACATGGGCAAGCTGGAAGACGTGCTGAGTGGCGCGGTCAACTGGGGGCGTAAAAACTCCCTGTGGCCGTACAACTTCGGTCTTTCGTGCTGCTATGTGGAAATGACCACCGCCTTCACGGCGCCCCACGACATCGCGCGCTTTGGTGCCGAAGTTATCCGGGCATCGCCGCGCCAGGCGGATTTCATGGTTATCGCCGGCACCTGCTTTATCAAGATGGCGCCGATCATCCAGCGTCTCTACGAGCAAATGCTCGAACCAAAATGGGTTATCTCCATGGGTTCGTGCGCCAACTCCGGTGGCATGTACGACATCTACTCCGTGGTTCAAGGAGTGGACAAGTTCCTGCCCGTGGACGTCTACGTGCCTGGCTGCCCGCCTCGCCCTGAAGCATTCTTGCAAGGCTTGATGCTGCTGCAGGAATCGATTGGCAAGGAGCGTCGCCCGCTTTCCTGGGTCGTCGGCGATCAAGGCGTATACCGCGCCGAGATGCCTTCGCAAAAGGAACAGCGCCGCGAACAGCGAATCGCAGTCACCAACCTGCGCAGCCCTGACGAAGTCTGATCCAGCCCCGCTTCTTTTATAGAACGAACACCTGGCTTCATTCTTTACGTTGACCGAAAGCGATAAAAAAACCATGACTACAGGCAGCGCTCTGTACATCCCGCCTTATAAGGCAGACGACCAGGATGTGGTCGTCGAACTCAATAACCGTTTTGGCCCTGACGCCTTCACCGCCCAGGCCACGCGCACCGGTATGCCGGTGCTGTGGGTGGCGCGTGCCAAGCTCGTCGAAGTCCTGACCTTCCTGCGTAACCTGCCCAAGCCGTACGTCATGCTCTATGACCTGCATGGCGTGGACGAGCGTCTGCGCACCAAGCGTCAAGGGCTGCCGAGCGGCGCCGATTTCACCGTGTTCTACCACCTGATGTCGCTGGAACGTAACAGCGACGTGATGATCAAGGTCGCCCTCTCCGAAAGCGACCTGAGCATCCCGACCGTCACCGGCATCTGGCCCAACGCCAGCTGGTACGAGCGTGAAGTCTGGGACATGTTCGGTATCGACTTCCCTGGCCACCCACACCTGACGCGCATCATGATGCCGCCAACCTGGGAAGGTCACCCGCTGCGCAAGGACTTCCCTGCCCGCGCCACCGAATTCGACCCGTTCAGCCTCAACCTGGCCAAGCAGCAGCTTGAAGAGGAGGCCGCGCGCTTCCGTCCGGAAGACTGGGGCATGAAGCGCTCCGGCACCAACGAGGACTACATGTTCCTCAACCTGGGCCCGAACCACCCTTCGGCCCACGGTGCCTTCCGTATCATCCTGCAACTGGACGGCGAAGAAATCGTCGACTGCGTACCGGACATCGGCTACCACCACCGTGGTGCCGAGAAGATGGCCGAGCGCCAGTCGTGGCACAGCTTCATCCCGTACACCGACCGTATCGACTACCTCGGCGGCGTGATGAACAACCTGCCGTACGTGCTCTCGGTAGAGAAGCTGGCCGGCATCAAGGTGCCAGACCGCGTCGACACCATCCGCATCATGATGTCCGAATTCTTCCGCATCACCAGCCACCTGCTGTTCCTGGGTACCTATATCCAGGACGTGGGCGCCATGACCCCGGTGTTCTTTACCTTCACCGACCGTCAGCGCGCCTACAAGGTCATCGAAGCCATCACCGGTTTCCGCCTGCACCCGGCCTGGTACCGCATCGGCGGTGTTGCCCACGACCTGCCGAACGGCTGGGAGCGCCTGGTTAAAGAGTTCATCGACTGGATGCCCAAGCGTCTGGACGAGTACCAAAAGGCTGCGCTGGATAACAGCATCCTCAAGGGTCGTACCATCGGCGTCGCCCAGTACAACACCAAAGAGGCCCTGGAATGGGGCGTCACCGGTGCTGGCCTGCGCTCCACCGGCTGCGACTTCGACCTGCGTAAAGCGCGCCCGTACTCGGGCTACGAGAACTTCGAATTCGAAGTGCCGCTGGCCGCCAACGGCGATGCCTACGACCGTTGCATCGTGCGCGTCGAAGAAATGCGCCAGAGCCTGAAGATCATCGAGCAGTGCATGCGCAACATGCCGGCCGGCCCGTACAAAGCGGATCACCCGCTGACCACGCCGCCGCCGAAAGAGCGCACGCTGCAGCACATCGAAACCCTGATCACGCACTTCCTGCAAGTTTCGTGGGGCCCGGTCATGCCGGCCAACGAATCCTTCCAGATGATCGAAGCGACCAAGGGTATCAACAGTTATTACCTGACGAGCGATGGCGGCACCATGAGCTACCGCACCCGGATCCGTACCCCAAGCTTTGCCCACTTGCAGCAGATCCCTTCGGTGATCAAAGGCGAGATGGTCGCGGACTTGATTGCGTACCTGGGTAGTATCGATTTCGTTATGGCCGACGTGGACCGCTAAGCATGAACAGCACGCTTATCCAGACAGACCGTTTCACCTTGAGTGAAACCGAGCGCTCGGCCATCGAGCACGAGCTGCATCACTACGAAGACCCGCGCGCGGCGTCGATCGAAGCCTTGAAGATCGTCCAGAAGGAACGTGGCTGGGTGCCGGACGGCGCCCTCTACGCCATCGGTGAGATCCTCGGCATCCCGGCCAGCGACGTTGAAGGCGTGGCCACGTTCTACAGCCAAATCTTCCGCCAGCCGGTTGGCCGCCACATCATTCGCGTGTGCGACAGCATGGTCTGCTACATCGGCGGCCACGAGAAAGTGGTTGACGCGATCCAGACCAAACTGGGCATCGGCCTCGGCCAGACCACTGCAGACGGGCGTTTCACCCTGCTGCCGGTGTGCTGCCTGGGCAACTGCGACAAAGCGCCGGCGTTGATGATCGACGACGACACATTCGGTGACGTACAGGCAACTGGCGTGACCCAATTGCTTGAGGGCTACCCATGACCCTTACATCTTTCGGCCCGGCCAACCTGATCAAGCGTTCGCCTGAAACCCATCCGCTGACCTGGCGCCTGCGTGACGATGCCGAGCCTGTGTGGCTCGACGAGTACCAGGCCAAGAACGGCTATGCCGCAGCGCGCAAAGCCTTCGCCGACATGGCCCAGGACGATATCGTCCAGACCGTGAAAGACGCAGGCCTTAAAGGTCGCGGCGGTGCAGGCTTCCCCACGGGTGTTAAGTGGGGCCTGATGCCCAAGGACGAATCCATCAACATCCGCTACCTGCTGTGCAACGCGGATGAAATGGAACCCAACACCTGGAAAGACCGCATGCTGATGGAGCAACTGCCCCATCTGCTGATCGAAGGCATGCTGATCAGCGCCCGCGCGCTGAAAACCTACCGTGGCTATATCTTCCTGCGTGGCGAGTACACCACCGCCGCCAAGCACCTCAACCGGGCGGTCGAAGAAGCCAAGGCAGCGGGCCTGCTGGGCAAGAACATCCTCGGCTCGGGCTTTGACTTCGAGCTGTTCGTGCACACCGGCGCTGGGCGTTATATCTGCGGTGAAGAAACCGCACTGATCAACTCCCTCGAAGGCCGCCGCGCCAACCCGCGCTCCAAGCCGCCCTTCCCTGCCGCCGTGGGCGTGTGGGGCAAGCCGACCTGCGTGAACAACGTCGAGACCCTGTGCAACGTGCCGGCGATCATCGCCGACGGCGTGGACTGGTACAAATCGTTGGCCCGCGAAGGCAGCGAAGACATGGGCACCAAGCTCATGGGCTTCTCCGGCAAGGTCAAGAACCCTGGCCTGTGGGAGCTGCCATTCGGCGTGACCGCACGCGAGCTGTTCGAGGACTACGCCGGTGGCATGCGCGACGGCTACACCTTGAAAGCCTGGCAGCCAGGCGGTGCAGGTACTGGCTTCCTGCTGCCTGAGCACCTCGACGCACAGATGTATGCCGGCGGCATCGGCAAGGTCGGCACCCGGATGGGTACGGGCCTGGCGATGGCGGTGGACAACACCGTGAACATGGTCTCGCTGCTGCGCAACATGGAGCAGTTCTTTGCCCGTGAATCCTGCGGCTTCTGCACCCCATGCCGCGACGGCCTGCCGTGGAGCGTCAAGCTGCTGATGGCCCTGGAAAAAGGCGAAGGCCGCGAGGGTGATATCGAGACCCTGCTGGGCTTGGTCGGCTTCCTCGGCCCAGGCAAGACCTTCTGTGCTCACGCACCGGGCGCCGTGGAGCCATTGGGCAGCGCCATCAAATACTTCCGCTCGGAGTTCGAAGCCGGCATCGCGCCTACCAGCGCCGCCGTCCCGCCTCTGGCAAGGCCGATCGTAGTCGGCGCGTAACGCTTAAAGAAGCGAAGGGTCCGTGCCCTTCGCTTTCTCATGTGCTGACGCCTCAAGGGCTGTGTAGATGCACATGAATAACAAGATTCCATTAGCCACGCCCGCTGACAACGGGCCAACGAAGAACTTTGAACCATGGCCACTATCCACGTAGACGGCAAAGCGCTCGAAGTCGATGGGGCAGACAACCTGTTACAGGCATGTCTGTCACTCGGCCTCGACATCCCGTATTTCTGCTGGCACCCCGCACTTGGTAGCGTCGGTGCCTGTCGCCAGTGCGCGGTCAAGCAATACACCGACGAGAACGACACCCGTGGTCGTATCGTCATGTCGTGCATGACCCCAGCCACCGACAACACCTGGATCTCCATCGAAGATGAAGAGTCCAAGGCGTTCCGCGCCAGTGTTGTGGAATGGCTGATGACCAACCACCCCCACGACTGCCCGGTCTGTGAGGAAGGCGGTCATTGCCACCTGCAAGACATGACGGTGATGACCGGCCACAACGAGCGCCGTTATCGCTTCACCAAACGTACCCACCAGAACCAGGACCTCGGCCCGTTCATTTCCCACGAAATGAACCGCTGCATCGCCTGCTACCGTTGCGTGCGTTTCTATAAAGACTACGCCGGCGGCACCGACCTGGGCGTTTTTGGCGCCCACGACAACGTGTACTTCGGTCGCGTGGAAGACGGCGTGCTCGAAAGCGAGTTCTCCGGCAACCTCACCGAGGTCTGCCCGACCGGTGTGTTCACCGACAAGACCCACTCCGAGCGCTACAACCGTAAGTGGGACATGCAATTCGCGCCGAGCATCTGCCATGGCTGCTCCAGCGGTTGCAACATCTCCCCAGGCGAGCGCTACGGCGAACTGCGTCGCATCGAAAACCGCTTCAACGGTTCGGTCAACCAATACTTCCTGTGCGACCGTGGCCGTTTCGGCTATGGCTACGTCAACCGCAAGGACCGCCCGCGCCAACCACTGGCCGGCGGCGCCAAGCTGAGCCTGGACGACGCACTGGATAAAGCCGCCGACCTGCTGCGTGGCCGCAACATTGTCGGTATCGGTTCGCCCCGCGCCAGCCTCGAAAGCAACTACGCGTTGCGCGAACTGGTGGGTGCAGAGCACTTCTACAGCGGCATCGAAGCCGGTGAACTGGAACGCATCCGCCTGGTCCTGCAAGTACTGAACGACAGCCCGCTGCCGGTTCCGAACATGCGCGACATCGAAGACCACGACGCCATTTTCGTGCTCGGCGAAGACCTGACCCAGACCGCCGCCCGCGTGGCCCTGTCGTTGCGCCAGTCGGTCAAAGGCAAGGCTGAAGAAATGGCCGACGCCATGCGCGTACAGCCGTGGCTCGACGCCGCCGTGAAAAACATCGGCCAGCACGCATTGAACCCGCTGTTTATCGCGAGCCTGGCTGAGACCAAGCTCGACGACATCGCCGAAGAATGCGTACACGCCGCGCCCGACGACCTGGCCCGCATCGGTTTCGCCGTGGCCCACGCCCTCGACGCCAGTGCTCCTGCCGTCGAAGGCCTGGACAGCGAAGCCGTTGAACTGGCCCAGCGCATCGCCGACGCCCTGCTGGCCGCCAAGCGCCCATTGATCATTGCCGGCACCTCGTTGGGTTCCAAGGCGCTGATCGAAGCCGCAGCCAACATCGCCAAAGCCTTGAAGCTGCGTGACAAGAACGGCTCCATCAGCCTGGTGGTGCCGGAAGCCAACAGCCTTGGCCTGGCCATGCTTGGTGGCGAGTCTCTGGACGCTGGCCTGCAAGCGGTGATCGACGGCAATGCCGACGCCATCGTGGTGCTGGAAAACGACCTGTACACCCGCACCGATTCGGCCAAGGTTGACGCCGCGCTCAACGCCGCCAAGGTGCTGATCGTTGCCGACCACCAGACCACCGCCACCAGCGAACGTGCCGACCTGGTGCTGCCAGCCGCCACCTTCGCCGAAGGCGACGGTACTCTGGTGAGCCAGGAAGGCCGCGCCCAGCGCTTCTTCCAGGTGTTCGATCCGAAGTACATGGACGCCAGCATCCTGGTGCACGAAGGCTGGCGCTGGCTGCATGCCCTGCGCGCCACCTTGCTGAACCAACCGATCGACTGGACCCAGCTCGACCACGTGACCGCCGCCACCGCCGCCAGCGCGCCGCAACTGGCCCGTATTGTCGATGCCGCGCCGTCAGCCGCGTTCCGCATCAAGGGCATGAAACTGGCCCGTGAACCGCTGCGTTACTCCGGTCGTACCGCCATGCGCGCCAATATCAGCGTGCACGAACCGCGTACCCCACAAGACCCGGACACCGCGTTCGCGTTCTCCATGGAAGGTTACTCGGGCTCCGCCGAACCGCGTCAGCAGGTGCCGTTCGCCTGGTCGCCGGGTTGGAACTCGCCGCAAGCCTGGAACAAGTTCCAGGACGAAGTCGGTGGTCATATCCGCGCTGGCGACCCGGGCACCCGCCTGATCGAAAGCACCGGTGACTCGCTGAACTGGTTCGCTGCGGTACCGCGTCCGTTCAACCCGGCCCAGGGTACCTGGCAGGTTGTGCCGTTCTTCCACCTGTTCGGCAGCGAAGAGAATTCTTCCAAGGCCGCACCGGTGCAAGGCCGCATTCCAGAAGCCTACGTGTCCGTGGCCAAGTCCGAAGCCGACCGCCTGGGCGTCAACGACGGTGCTCTGCTCAGCCTGACTGTTGCCGGCCAGACCCTGCGTCTGCCGCTGCGCATCAACGAAGAGCTGGGCGCTGGCCTGGTTGCCCTGCCAAAAGGCATCGCCGGTATTCCAGCGGCGATCTTTGGCAAAACCGTTGACGGTCTGCAGGAGGCAGCGCAATGACTTGGTTCACGCCGGAAGTAATTGACGTGATCATTTCGGTGGTCAAGGCCATCGTGATCCTGTTGGCCGTGGTCGTGGCGGGCGCCCTGCTCAGCTTCGTCGAACGTCGCCTGCTGGGCTGGTGGCAGGACCGTTACGGTCCGAACCGCGTTGGCCCATTCGGCATGTTCCAGATCGCGGCCGACATGCTGAAAATGTTCTTCAAGGAAGACTGGACCCCGCCGTTTGCCGATAAGGTGATCTTCACCCTGGCACCCGTCGTGGCCATGAGCGCCTTGCTGATCGCCTTCGCGATCATCCCGATCACCCCGACCTGGGGCGTGGCGGACCTGAACATCGGCTTGCTGTTCTTCTTCGCCATGGCCGGTTTGTCGGTCTATGCGGTGCTGTTCGCGGGTTGGTCGAGTAACAACAAGTTCGCCCTGCTGGGCAGCTTGCGGGCTTCGGCCCAGACCGTGTCCTACGAAGTGTTCATGGGCCTGGCGCTGATGGGCATCGTGGTGCAGGTTGGCTCGTTCAACATGCGCGACATCGTTGAGTACCAGGCGCAGAACCTGTGGTTCATCATTCCGCAGTTCTTCGGCTTCTGTACCTTCTTCATCGCTGGCGTCGCCGTGACTCACCGTCACCCGTTCGACCAGCCGGAAGCGGAACAGGAACTGGCCGACGGTTACCACATTGAATATGCCGGCATGAAGTGGGGCATGTTCTTCGTCGGTGAGTACATCGGCATCATCTTGATCTCGGCCCTGCTGGTCACGCTGTTCTTCGGCGGCTGGCACGGTCCGTTCGGCATCCTGCCGCAGTTGGCGTTCTTCTGGTTCTTCCTCAAGACCGCGTTCTTCATCATGTTGTTTATCCTGCTGCGCGCTTCCATTCCGCGTCCACGATACGACCAGGTGATGGATTTCAGCTGGCGCTTCTGCCTGCCGCTGACCCTGATCAATTTGCTGGTGACGGCTGCCGTTGTGTTGTTGAACACGCCCGCCGGCGCGGTTCAGTGAGGATTTGACCCATGTTCAAATATATTGGCGACATCGTTAAGGGTACTGGTACCCAGTTGCGAAGCCTGGTGATGGTGTTCGGTCACGGTTTTCGCAAGCGCGACACCCTGCAATACCCGGAAGAAGCGGTGTACCTGCCGCCGCGTTATCGCGGCCGTATCGTGCTCACCCGCGACCCCGATGGCGAAGAACGCTGCGTAGCCTGCAACCTGTGCGCCGTGGCGTGCCCGGTGGGTTGCATCTCCCTGCAGAAAGCTGAAACCGAAGACGGTCGCTGGTACCCGGACTTTTTCCGCATCAACTTCTCGCGCTGCATTTTCTGTGGCCTCTGCGAGGAAGCTTGCCCGACCACCGCGATCCAGCTCACCCCGGATTTCGAGATGGCCGAGTTCAAACGTCAGGACCTGGTGTACGAGAAAGAAGATCTGCTGATCTCTGGTCCCGGTAAAAACCCTGATTACAACTTCTATCGTGTTGCAGGTATGGCCGTTGCCGGTAAGCCGAAGGGCGCCGCACAAAACGAAGCCGAGCCGATCAACGTGAAGAGCTTGCTGCCTTAAGGAAGAAAGATGGAATTCGCTTTCTATTTCGCGTCCGGTATTGCAGTGGTGTCCACGCTTCGCGTGATCACCAACACCAATCCTGTGCACGCCCTGCTCTACCTGATCATTTCGTTGATCGCCGTGGCCATGACCTTTTTCAGCCTCGGCGCACCGTTCGCCGGTGTGCTGGAAGTGATCGCCTATGCGGGCGCCATCATGGTGCTGTTCGTGTTTGTGGTGATGATGCTCAACCTGGGGCCGGCTTCGGTCGCCCAAGAGCGCGTCTGGCTCAAGCCCGGCATCTGGCTTGGCCCGGTTGTGCTGGCAGCCCTGCTGCTGGGTGAACTGCTGTATGTACTGTTCGCTCACCAGAGCGGCCAGGCCATCGGCCACACCACCGTAGACGCCAAGGCCGTGGGCATCAGCCTGTTCGGCCCGTACCTGCTGGTGGTCGAACTGGCTTCGATGCTGCTGCTTGCTGCAGCCATCACCGCCTTCCACTTGGGCCGCAACGAAGCCAAGGAGCAATGACGATGCCTGCTATCCCTTTGGAGCATGGTCTGGCGGTCGCCGGCATCCTGTTCTGCCTTGGCCTGGTCGGCCTGATGGTTCGCCGTAACATTCTGTTCGTGTTGATGAGCCTGGAAATCATGATGAACGCTGCGGCACTCGCGTTCATCGTTGCCGGTGCACGTTGGGGCCAGCCGGATGGACAAGTCATGTTCATCCTGGTGATCAGCCTGGCAGCCGCCGAGGCCAGCATTGGCCTGGCGATCCTGCTGCAACTGTATCGTCGCTTCCACACGCTTGATATCGACGCTGCCAGTGAGATGCGCGGATGAACATGATCTTTCTGACTTTCGTATTTCCCCTGATCGGTTTCCTGCTGCTGTCGTTCTCTCGCGGACGCTGGTCGGAAAACCTCTCTGCCTTGATTGGCGTGGGCTCCATTGGCCTGTCGGCCATCGTCGCCGCCTACGTCATCTGGCAATTCAACGTGGCGCCGCCGGAAGGCGGCCACTACACCCTGGTGTTGTGGCAGTGGATGTCGGTGGAGGGCTTCAAGCCTAACTTCGCCCTCTACGTCGACGGCCTGTCGATCACCATGCTTGGCGTGGTGGTGGGCGTGGGTTTCCTGATCCACCTGTTCGCGTCCTGGTACATGCGCGGTGAAGCCGGTTACTCGCGCTTCTTCTCGTACACCAACCTGTTTATCGCCAGCATGCTGTTCCTGGTGCTGGGCGATAACCTGTTGTTCCTGTACTTCGGCTGGGAAGGCGTGGGCCTGTGCTCGTACCTGTTGATCGGTTTCTACTACAGCAACCGCAACAACGGTAACGCGGCACTCAAGGCGTTTATCGTCACCCGAATCGGTGACGTGTTCATGGCCATCGGCCTGTTCATTCTGTTCCAACAGGTGGGCACGCTGAACATCCAGGAACTGCTGGTGCTGGCACCGCAGAAGTTCCAAGTCGGCGACTTCTGGATCACCCTGGCGACCCTGATGCTGCTGGGTGGCGCCGTGGGTAAATCCGCGCAACTGCCGCTGCAAACCTGGCTGGCGGATGCGATGGCCGGTCCTACCCCTGTTTCCGCACTGATTCACGCGGCAACCATGGTAACCGCCGGTGTCTACCTGATCGCCCGTACCCACGGCCTGTTCACCCTGGCGCCGGACATCCTGCATCTTGTAGGAATCGTTGGTGGCGTGACCCTGGTACTGGCCGGTTTTGCTGCCCTGGTACAGACCGACATCAAGCGTATCCTCGCCTACTCGACCATGAGCCAGATCGGTTACATGTTCCTGGCCTTGGGCGTTGGCGCCTGGGACGCGGCGATCTTCCACCTGATGACCCACGCCTTCTTCAAGGCCCTGCTGTTCCTTGCCTCCGGTGCGGTGATCGTTGCCTGCCACCACGAGCAGAACATCTTCAAGATGGGCGGCCTATGGAAGAAACTGCCACTGGCCTACGCCAGCTTCATCGTCGGTGGTGCCGCCCTGGCCGCCCTGCCGCTGGTGACTGCCGGTTTCTACTCCAAGGACGAAATCCTCTGGGAGGCCTTCGCCAGCGGCCACCAGAACCTGCTGTACGCAGGCCTGGTCGGCGCCTTCATGACCTCGCTGTACACCTTCCGCCTGATCTTCATCACGTTCCACGGTGAAGCCAAGACCGAAGCCCACGCAGGCCACGGCATCTCCCATTGGTTGCCGTTGTCGGTGCTGATCGTGCTGTCGACCTTCGTCGGCGCCATGATCACCCCGCCGCTGCACGGTGTACTGCCGCAAAGCGTCGGCCACGCCGGCGGCGATGCCCAGCACAGCCTGGAAATCGCCTCGGGCGCCATTGCCATCGCCGGTATCTTGCTGGCCGCGCTGCTGTTCCTGGGCAAGCGTCGCTTCGTGACGGGCGTTGCCAACAGTGGCATTGGCCGCTTCCTGTCGGCCTGGTGGTTCGCTGCCTGGGGCTTCGACTGGATCTACGACAAACTGTTCGTCAAGCCTTACCTGGCCATCAGCCATGTACTGCGCAAAGACCCGCTCGACCAGACCATCGGTTTGATCCCGCGTGCCGCCAAGGCCGGTCACACCGCCCTGAGCCGCAGCGAGACTGGCCAACTGCGTTGGTATGCAGCCTCTATGGCGGCCGGCGCCGTGCTGGTGATCGGCGCCATCGTCGTGGTAGCGGTGTGACTATGAACTTTGCCAACTTTGCGAACTTGCGAAAGGAAACGAGCCTGTCATGATTCTGCCCTGGCTAATCCTGATCCCCTTTATCGGCGGCCTGCTCTGCTGGATGGGTGAACGCTTCGGCGCCACCCTCCCCCGCTGGATTGCGTTGCTGACCATGTCCCTGGAACTCGCACTCGGCCTCTGGCTGTGGGCCCACGGCGACTATTCATTTGCTCCGGCACCGGGTGTCGATCCAACGTTCGCGCTTGAATTCAAGCACGTGTGGATCCAGCGCTTCGGCATCAACGTGCACCTGGCCCTCGACGGCCTGTCGCTGTTGATGATCCTGCTGACCGGCCTGCTGGGTATCCTTTCGGTACTCTGCTCGTGGAAAGAGATCCAGCGTCATGTGGGCTTCTTCCACCTGAACCTGATGTGGATCCTGGGCGGCGTTGTTGGCGTGTTCCTCGCCCTTGACCTGTTCATGTTCTTCTTCTTCTGGGAAATGATGCTGGTGCCGATGTACTTCCTCATCGCGCTCTGGGGTCACAGTTCTTCGGACGGCAAGAAAACCCGGATCTACGCGGCGACCAAGTTCTTCATCTTCACCCAGGCTTCCGGCCTGATCATGTTGGTGGCGATCCTGGGTCTGGTACTGGTCAACTTCAACAACACCGGCGTGATCACCTTCAACTACGCCGACCTGTTGAAAACCAAGATGTCCCTGACCACCGAGTACATCCTGATGCTGGGCTTCTTCATCGCCTTCGCGGTGAAGCTGCCGGTGGTGCCGTTCCACTCCTGGTTGCCTGACGCTCACGCCCAGGCGCCGACTGCCGGTTCCGTGGACCTGGCCGGTATCTTGCTGAAAACCGCTGCTTACGGCCTGCTGCGTTTCGCCCTGCCGTTGTTCCCGAATGCCTCGGCTGAATTCGCACCGATTGCGATGACCCTGGGCCTGATCGGGATCTTCTACGGTGCGTTCCTGGCCTTTGCCCAAACCGACATCAAGCGTCTGATTGCCTTCTCGTCCGTTTCCCACATGGGTTTCGTACTGATCGGCATCTACTCCGGCAGCCAACTGGCGCTGCAAGGCGCAGTGATCCAGATGTTGGCCCACGGTGTGTCGGCCGCGGCCCTGTTTATCCTGAGTGGCCAGTTGTACGAGCGCCTGCACACCCGTGACATGCGTGAGATGGGTGGCGTGTGGTCGCGCATTGCCTACCTGCCAGCGATCAGCCTGTTCTTCGCTGCGGCCTCCCTGGGCTTGCCGGGTACTGGCAACTTCATCGGCGAGTTCCTGATCCTGATGGGTGCCTTCGTGCAAACGCCGTGGATCAGCGCCATTGCAACGTCGGGCCTGGTCTTCGGTTCGGTCTACTCGCTGATCATGATCCACCGCGCCTACTTCGGCCCGGCCAAGTCCGACACCGTCCTGCAAGGGATGGATGCTCGCGAACTGATCATGGTGCTCGGCCTTGCGGTGCTGCTGATCTACATCGGCGTGTACCCGCAACCGTTCCTGGACACTTCTGCCGCGACGATGCATGGCGTGCAGCAGTGGTTCGGCACCGCCTTCTCTCAACTCGCTTCGGCCCGGTAAGAGCGCTATGGAATTCACGATCCAACACTTTATCGCGCTTGCGCCGCTGCTGATCACCAGCCTCACCGTTGTCGCGGTGATGCTGGCCATCGCCTGGCGCCGCAATCACTCGCAAACGTTCCTGCTGTCGTGTGCCGGGTTGAACCTGGCCCTGCTGTCGATCATCCCGGCCCTCAAGGTCGCGCCACTGGCGGTCACGCCATTGATGATGATCGATGACTTCGCCTTGCTGTACATCGCACTGATCCTGGTGGCCACGTTGGCCTGCGTCACCCTCGCCCACGCCTACCTCGGCGAAGGCGGCACCGGCTACCCAGGCAACCGCGAAGAGCTGTACCTGCTGATCCTGCTGGCTGCGGCCGGTGGCATCGTGCTGGTCAGCGCACAGCACCTGGCGGGCCTGTTCATCGGCCTGGAACTGCTGTCGATCCCGACCTACGGCCTGGTAGCCTACGCCTTCTTCAACAAGCGCTCCCTGGAAGCCGGCATCAAGTACATGGTGCTGTCGGCCGCCGGTTCCGCGTTCCTGTTGTTTGGTATGGCCCTGCTGTATGCCGAAGCTGGCAGCCTGAGCTTCACCGGTATCGGCCACGCCCTGGCCACCACCAGCATGCCTGCGCCGATTGCCCAACTGGGCCTGGCGATGATGCTGATCGGCCTGGCGTTCAAGCTGTCGTTGGTGCCGTTCCACCTGTGGACCCCGGACGTGTACGAAGGCGCCCCGGCGCCGGTGGCCGCGTTCCTGGCTACCGCGTCGAAGGTGGCTGTGTTTGCGGTGATGGTGCGTCTGTTCCAGATCTCCCCTGCGGCCAACACTGGCGTGCTGAGCAACGTGCTGACCGTGATCGCCATTGCGTCGATCCTGTTCGGTAACCTGCTGGCCCTGACCCAGAACAACCTCAAGCGTCTGCTGGGTTACTCCTCCATCGCGCACTTCGGCTACCTGCTGATCGCCCTGGTGGCGAGCAAAGGCTTGGCCGTGGAAGCCATGGGCGTGTACCTGGTCACCTACGTCATCACCAGCCTCGGCGCGTTCGGCGTGATCACGCTGATGTCCTCGCCGTTCAAAGGCCGTGACGCCGACGCCCTGTACGAATATCGCGGCCTGTTCTGGCGCCGTCCGTACCTGACCGCCGTGCTCACCGTGATGATGCTGTCCCTGGCCGGCATTCCGCTGACCGCAGGCTTTATCGGCAAGTTCTACATCGTGGCTACCGGTGTTGAAGCCCACGAATGGTGGTTGGTTGCCTCCCTCGTGCTGGGCAGCGCCATCGGCGTGTTCTACTACCTGCGCGTGATGGTGACCCTGTACCTGATCGAGCCAAACCTGCGCCGTGTGGATGCCGAGCTGCATTGGGAACAGAAGGCAGGCGGCGTGATGCTGCTGGCCATCGCCCTGCTCGCGTTCTTCCTGGGCGTGTACCCACAACCGTTGCTCACCCTGGTGCAGCATGCGGTGTTGGGGGTTTGATCGCTTAGCGTGATGTCAGTAAACAAAACGGCGCCTTCGGGCGCCGTTTTGCATTTCTAGGCCAAGTGCTTTTGCCCTCCTCCACTTGCTGAAAATTCCTCTCCTGCCTGCCTGCTTCGTCCGGCATCTAGCCGCCAAAGGTCGCCGTATGGTGGCTGCGTTTTAGGAAAACTCCCACAGTCGGGTCACTTGACCCAAAACAAGTGGGCCAGCAAACTCTACGCAGGCTACGTACAGAACATGGATGCTCTATTTATCGAACTGCCGGCCTTTGAACGGCATCGCAAGGACTATCTGAGTGACGAGCTTTTCCGAGGTTTTCAACAAGAATTGATGAGGAACCCGGAAGCAGGAGACGTGATCGAGGGAACGGGAGGGTTACGCAAGGTCCGCTTCATCGATGAACGACGAAACAAGGGCAAGCGCGGTGGGCTGCGAGTCATTTACTACTGGTGGTCAGGCGGCACGCAATTTTGGTTGTTCACCCTGTACGGCAAACACGAACAGGACGACCTGACACCGCAGCACAAAAAAGCCCTAAAACACATGCTGGACAGGGAAATCAAAGCGAGAACACATCATGAAACGTGAAATCTTTTCCGAACTGGTCGAAGGCTTCGACGCATTGGCAGACGAACGCCAAGGCAAAATCACCCTACGGACCCACAAGGTCCAACTAAACAAACTCTCACCCCTTACCGCAGAAGAAGTGGTCGCGGTGCGCCAACAGCTCAACCTCTCCCGCTCGGTATTTGCCATGTATCTGCGCACCAATACCCGCACACTGGAGAATTGGGAGCAAGGCCGGGCCAAGCCCAATGCCCAGGCCGTCACCTTGATTCGTCTGGTGGAGCGTTTTCCGGAAACCGTGGCGCAACTTGCTGCATTGAGTTAACACCCCGTACCAGTGTGGGAGCGGGCTTGTGTGGGAGCGGGCTTGCTCGCGAATGCGCAGTGTCAGTCACAGATACTTCGACTGACCCACCGCTTTCGCGAGCAAGCCCGCTCCCACAGGCGTGATGCGGTGTGGCGTTAAAACGCAATACCAACCTTCAGCCCATACTCATCACGCTTGAGCTTGGTGTTGTCCGCCACGTCCGAGTCTTCATCCAGCTTGTACTCGGTGCGGGTGTAGTACAGGCCCGCCACCACCGGCAGGTCACCGTTGCGGTTCATCAGCAGGCTGACTTCGGCGTAGGGGTTGGTGCGGTCCTTGAGGTCCACGGTGTCGCTGCCCAGGCCGTCCACCTTGATCTTGGCGCGGCTGTCGAGGGTGCGGCGGGCACCGGCTTCGACACGCAGGGTCATGTCATCAAACTGGTGGTTGTAACCCAGGGCCGCCTTGGCAAAGGGCGACTTGCTGGTGAGCTCCAGGTCGTAGTCGTTGGAGTCCAGCTCGTAGCGCGTCCAGCTGTAGCCGCCACCCACAATCACATCAACCGAGTTGCGGGCATCCATCGCGGCACGCCAGCCCAGGTCCAGATCGGCCTGGCCGTCCTTGAGCTTGTTGTCACTTTTCTTGCCGTACTTGGCCTGGACACCGGCCTGGTAGATAAACCCGGATTCGGCGGTGAGTTTGTTGCCGAAGTTGTAGAACAGACCGGCTTCGGGCATATCGTCCTTGTCACTCTCACTGCCGCCTTCGAGTTTGAAATCGTTGTAGCTGCCCAACAGACCGAAGGTGGAAATCGGCGCAGTGGACGGTGCGGCGAACACCACGGCAGGCGCAGCGACCAGCGCCAGCAGCGAGGAACCCTTGAGGACTTTTCCGAATAGCTTGGACATCGTTTTACATCTCCTTGTCTGGTGAGCAAATTATTCAGGAACCGCTTCGAGCCCCAATACAGGGAAAAGGTTCGAAAAAATCTGCAACCATTTAGACGTAAAACGGTTCAGCGAAGGCTCTATCTCAATATTCTCAAGTGCCAGCCTTTACTAAGCCATCCAGCGTTTTACGCAGCTGTGCATGGGCCGGCAAGCGAATGCCAAAGGTGTCCTGCAACAGGGCCATGAGCTCATCGGCGCTACCCAGGGCATGCTTTTCGCTCGGCCGATCCAGGTAATGCACTGCGTAGTTGGCGTTGGCCAGCGTGTGGCGTTTACCCGTTGCCAGCCGTGCGACCTTGAGCTGCCCCACGAACGGTGATTCCGGATGGGTGGACACGTACCAGTTGCCGATGGTGTAGTCGATATCCGTCTGCACCTGCAGGTCGAACACATACAATCCCCGCCACTCCCCGGCAACCTGCGCCCACAGGGTATAACTGCCCTGCCCGTCGAACGTCAGCCGATACGGCTCGTGAGCCGTGGCCTGCACCACCTCGGTGTCCAACTGCAACGGACTGCTGGGTACCATGCCGCCAAAGCCGACATCGGTGATGTAGCGCACCCCATCCAAAGTCACCAGGCTCAGTCGATGGGTACGCGCCGTGTGCGCATCCGCCGGCCCGCCCATCACAACCCGGCCGGTAATGCCCCGCGCGTCGAAACCCAGCTCCTGCAACAAGGCCAGGAACATCTGGTTCAACTCATAGCAGTAGCCGCCCCGCCCATCCAGCAGCACTTTCTGCTCAACGCTGGGCAGGTCGATGGGCACTGGCAGGTGCAGCAAGGTCGACAGGCTTTCAAAGGTGAACGCGCACACGTGGCGCAGTTGCAGATCCTGCAGGGTGTGCAGAGTGGGCGGAGGCGATGTGTCGTAACCCAGGCGTTGCAGGTAGAGCTGGCGGTGGGTCAGGCGGGACATTGCACAATCCTTGGGCACGGGGCTAGGCCGCCTACTATGCCGCGCCGGCATGCAGGTTGTCATTTTGAATGAACCTTTTTGAACGCCCTCCTATCCATTGATAACAACACAGGGAGGCAACATGAGTACCGCAAAAATCTACACGATCAATTACCAACTGCACGGTCAACCGAAATCCTTTGTGGTACGTGCCGAAGTAATGAACAACGCCGAGGCCTGGCACTGGGCGGCGGTGGATGCCGACATCGCCCATGTGAGCCGCATAGGGCGCGTGGGCCATGAACAGGTGAAGAAGACCACGCGGCCTTGGGCGGAGAAGTTTGGCGTGACCGAAGTGACGTGGATAGCACCCAAATAAACACAAACCCCGCACTACGGCGGGGTTCAGGTCATGGCTTCAAGCCGCCCAATGGATCATAGGGCGGCTTTTTTTCGGCCTGGTGTTTTTCCTTGTCCAGCGGCGCAATTGCCGGCCCAATCGGGTCCACCTGCGGGTCGGCCACATCTGGCGAGTCTGGATCGAAACCCAGTTCGTCCTTGCCGCTTGCATGCTCGCCCGAGCCCGGGCCTTTTGGGGGATTACTCACGGTGTTCTCCTTGCTCAGAGTGGACGAGCCCTGTCGTGGAGGTTCTCCAAGTTTTCCTCAGCTTCTTCCACGTCTTGCTCTTGGCGTTCGGCCGGGTCGTTGGGGCGCAGTGCGTCGTTATCGCGCTCCTCTTCGCCGGGCATGCGGTCTGGATTGGGTGTTCCAGGGGGTGGCTGTTTGTACTCGGGCATGATGATTCACCTTCAGGTGGGTTACAGGTTTTAGAGAAACCCCGCGGCGCCATCGTTCAACTTGTTTACCCCATCCATGCGAAGATGCCAGCCCGCCCCTTCTGGAGATTTGAACCGGATGTTCGAACTCAAACCCTGCGACCCCGTGACCTTTCGCCGACAAACCCGCCGCAGCACGCTGATCGTGGCGGTGCTGTTCCTGTTGCTGGCCATGCTGCTATCGACCCTGGCCGTGATGCTGTTCGGCGAGCCGGGCGGCGATAATTTTCGTTTCAATGTCGGCGGCGTGTTTGCCGGCGTGCTGATTACGGTGGCCCTGGTACGTGGCCCGCTCTGGACCCGGTCCTGGATGGCGGCAGCGGTGTATGGCTGGCAGCTCAAGCGCTGCCTGATGAGCGTGACGAATGTGATGCACAAGGTCACCGAGCGGGTGCAAGCGAATGATCCAACGGCGCTCAAGGTGTTGCGCTTTTATCACCTGGGGCTGACGCAGATGCATGAGCTGGACGCCAATTCCAGCGCCCAGGCGCAGATGGTGGGTGAGGTCGAAGCGCATAAAGCCAAGCTGCAGGCGCTGGGGATCGCCACCGAGCAGACCCGTTTTGAACCCGCCTGGATCGAGACCCTGAAAAGCGTTTGAATGCTCTGCCTGATGTACGCAGATGCAAATGTGGGAGCGGGCTTGCCCGCGAAGACGGCCCATCATGCGACTGGGGTTTCTTGGGTGTAAATCGCGCTAATGTGGGGGGCTTGCCTGCGATAGCTTTGTGTTAGGCGCTGGAGGAGTTTGGGCGGAGTACATATCCGTTATTTGGGGGAAGTCTGATATGGGTTTCGCCCTTACGGCGAGTCACTTTGGAAAAGAGCCCCAAAGTAACCAAAGGGCTCTTGCCCCACCACTCGGCACCTCGCCTAGGCTCGGTGTGCCCTCTCTCCGGCTTGAATCCGTGGGCCGCCGTCATGGGCCATCCTTGGCCCAGGACGGCTAACCCGGCGTCCTGCCGGGTTACCCACGGATTCAAGCCTGCGTTCGGCCAGCGTGGTTAACGGGGCGCCTGAGATCAAGATCAAAAGCCAAATCAAAAGCCAGAGCCAGAGCCAGAGCCAGAGCCAGAGCCAGAGCCAGAGCCAGAGCCAGAGCCAGAGCAAACCACTATCTAAGTGATGTATGGAGATCCAAATGTGGGAGCGGTTTACGCCGCAGAAACCTTGGCCCGCCAGCAGAACACCGCGCTCACGGCAATCGCCGCGCCCGCTACGCCAAACACCCAAGGCGCTGAAGCAATCGGCAGTAGCAAGCCGGCCAGCAACGGCCCCAGGCCCGCGCCGATATCCCGCCACACCGCGTTGGACGCCAACGCCGACACACGCATCGACCCAGGGTTGCGTTCGGCCACCAGGGTGGTCACCAGCGGCAGTTGCAAGGCGCGCAACACTAGCACCGCCGCAGCGCCGACAATCACCCAGTAGCTGCCAAACGCGGTCAGGGCCAGGGCGCTCAGGAACGAAAACAACAAGAGCATCGAGGTGGCGCCAAAGCGCTGTGCCGCGCGGCCGCCCAAGGGGCTCAGGAGCATTTCCGAGACGTACCGCAGCGCCATCAAGCCACCGGCGATCAGCACCGCGTCACCGCCGAGGATCTTCTGCGCCTGGATCGACAGGCCGAAGATAAACAGCCCATCCAGGGCCACGCCTTCGATAAACGACCACATCGCCACGCTGTCCGGCCACTTGAAACGCCGCCCTGGCGTGCTGTGCAAATCATGGCCGGCCGTAGGCAAGCCGCGAGCCATCCACAAGCCCACCAGACAAGCCCCGGCCAGGATCAGAAAGATCGGCCGCGGCCCAGCCCACAGCGTCAGCCAACCGCCCAGGGGCAAGGCCAGCATCGGGCCGAGGGCGATCAATGCCCGCGAACGCCCGGCCCTGCGTGCAGCACCGGCAGGCTCGGCGGTGGCCAACACTTGGGTCGAGAGGTTCAACGCGGCAAAACATAGGCCCCATACCAATCGCAGCCCCAACAGGGCGGCAAACCCCGAAAGCATCGAGTTGCCCACCGCGCACAGCGTCGCGGCGCCAGCGGCGATCATGCAGGTCAGGCGGTCGCCGTTACGGGCGTAAAAATTCAGCACATGCCGGTAGCCGAAGATCCGCACCAGGCGGTTGGCCGCCAGCAACACCCCGGCCTGGGCCAGGGTGATGCCGAAGGCCTGGGATTCCATGGGCAGCAGCAGGTAGAGCAACACGTCGCTGGGCAGGCACAAAGCCAGGGTCAGCGCGGCGCGGCGGGACTGGGTGTCGGCGGTGCGGAGGGCCTGGCTGGTCATAAATCTGAAACATCCCGAAATATTCAGGTCGCCACGGTAGCCTTAATCAAGCCGTTTTCCCATAGGGCAACAGCCGCAAACCACTGGCGACCGCCCCCACCAACGCAAACCCGCAGCCCAGCCACAGCGCGTATTGCGGGCCGCTGCCCAACGACAGGTGGAAACACAACGCCACCAACGACGCCCCCAGCGTCTGCCCCAGCAGGCGCGAAATCGCCACGATGCCACTGGCCCCACCGCTGCGGGCGAGCGGCGCACTGGTCATCAATGCCTTGAGGTTGGGCGACTGGAAGAACCCGAACCCTGCGCCGCACAACGCCATGCGCCAGCCGATATCAAACGCCGACGCGCCATCCCCCAGGCTAGCCAATGCCGCCATGCCCACGCTGAGCATCAACAAGCCAATGCCACACAGCACGCCCAGCGACACACGGTCGGCCAGACGCCCCGCCACCAACGCCATCACCGCCACCACAGCCGGCCACGGGGTCATCAGGAAACCGGTTTCCACCTGGCTGTGACCCAACACCGCCTGCAACAGAAAGGGCAATGACACAAACGCCAGGCCCTGGGCGCTGAATGCGCAAATGGCGGTCAGGGAAGACAAAGCAAACACCGGCCGTTTGAACAGGTCCAGGGCCAACATCGGCGCCGGATGGTCAGCCTGGCGACGTAGCAACAAGGCGCCGCATACCAATGCCACGGCGACCAGGCCGAGGGTCAGGGCGCCTTGGGCACCGTGCACGGCGGTGCCCAAGCCCAACACCAGCAAGGCAAACAACGCCGCACACAGCAACGCCGCGAGACGGTCGAAGGCGTGCCCGGTCATCGGCAGGGTCGGCAGGGAGCGCAGGCCCAACCCCAGGGCCAACAACCCCAGCGGTACGTTGATCAGGTACAGCCAATGCCAGGTGGTCACCGACAGAATCGCCGACGCTGCTGTTGGCCCCAAGGTAAATGCCAGCCCCACCACCAGCGAGTTATAGCCCAAGCCACGCCCGAGCATTTTCGACGGGTAGATATGCCGCAGCAACGCGGTGTTCACACTCATGATCGCCGCCGCCCCCAGCCCCTGCACCACCCGCGCAGCCGTCAGGGTCGCCAACGACCCCGCCAACCCGCAAAACAGCGACGAGACGATAAACAGCAGCAACCCGCCCAGGTACACCCGGCGATGGCCCAGCACGTCACTCAACGAAGCGAACGGCAGCACCGTGGCGATAATCGCCAACTGGTAGGCATTGACCACCCAGATCACCGAGGCCGAATCCGTGCCAATCCCCTCGGCCAAGGTGGGCAACGCGGTGTTGACGATGGCCGTGTCCAGGGTTGCCATGCCGATCCCCAGGGAGATCGCGATCACAGCCGGCAGGCGTTTATTGAGGGGCAACCCATCGGCAACAGAAGACATGAACGATCCGCACAGGTGACAAAGGCGTCTAGATTACGGGCAGCGGGGATTTTTTTCAGTGGGTGATTGCGTGGCTGACGGAGTTTTCATGTTCGCCAGTGCCCAGTCTTGGCCATCACCGCCACCGCTTCGGCAAACCCCGCTTGGGGCGCGGCGTTCAAGGTCACCAAGCCCACACACCGACTCGGCTTCAACCCCGCCGCTCGCGTGGCCACCCGCGCGCCCTGCTCCACACCGGCCAGCACGGCTTCGGGGATATGCAGGGCATTCATCAGTTCCAGCACGTCCTGGCCCAGCACCGCCTCGTCCTGCTCGCGCAGGTACGGCACGATCACCCGAAACCCCTGGGCCGCCAACGGTGCCGTCACCTGGGCAAACGCCTGCACATCCGCCGCCAGCAAGATAATCGCGCGTCCCTCCGAGGGGCCGAACTGTTCATAGCGCAGTTGCATGTCGTCGTCGCTCATCACCTGTTGCACGGCAAACGCCGGTGCCGCGGCCACCACGGCGGCCAGCAGCAAAAAACCACGTCGATCAAACATGATTCACCCCCACGATCAATTCACTGCCCAGCCATGTGGCCAGGTATTCACCCGCTTGCATCACGCCCTCCTCTTCCCCCAGGCGTGCCACCAAAAACTCGCACAGGCCGGCGAAGCTGCCGTCGGCCTGCAGATGCAGCAGGGTCTGCAATTCCAGTGCATCCACCTGGCGCAGGCGCGAGGTGAACTGGCGGCGCCACACCAGCAGGCCGCCCGCGTCCGGCAGCATCATTGCCTCGGGCGCGTCCGTGTCCTGCCACAGCGCCGACCAGATCGCTTCGGCATTGGTGGTCAGGGCGCGGCAGCGCAGCGACGACGTGAGTTGCAGCACCGCGGTGTCCCAGTCCACGTGGGCCAAACTCTCCACGGCCAAGGGCTGGGCATCGGCGGCGATAAAGGCCTCGCTCAAGGCCCATTCGATCCAGGCCAGTTCGTGCACGTCCGGGTTGTGGGGAAACTCGGCTTTCAAGGTGCGATAGAACAACGCGGGGTAAGCATCCAGGGTCCAGGCATGGGGTGGGTACTGGTCGATATGGTGGATGCTGGCCACCAGGAACAGCTCCTCGCCGACCCAACGACGCAAGGTAGGGAACGCTTGCTCCAGGCAACCCACCAATTGTGCGCGGTAGTTGTTCTGGTACACCGTAAGGCCCGCGTTATTGTTGCCCAGCAACTGCGCGGACTCATCCGACGCACTCACCAACCAACGTTGAAAGGTGTGTTGCAACTCGGCCAGGTTCATTGCTGCGCTCCTAAGTTCATCGCTGCGCTCCCAAAGCCCGAGCCATCGACAACTCTTGCAGCAACTCGGCCAACGGCGGAATTTCATCGTCACGCTCGATCATGGTCGCCACTGGCCCTAGCTTGGCCATGGCCTGCGCGTACAAATCCCAGACCCCGGCACACACCGGGCCGTCGTGGCTGTCGATCAACAACTCGCGGCCCTGGCTATGCCCGGCCAGGTGCACCTGGCGCACCCGTTCGGCAGGGATGCCAGCGAGAAACGCCTGGGCATCAAAGCCATGGTTGCTGGCGCTGACAAATACATTGTTGACGTCCAGCAACAGCTCGCAGCCGGTGCGCTGGGCCATGGCGGCGATAAATTCCCACTCGCTCATGGACGCGCCCTCGAAGGCCAGGTAGCTGGAGGGGTTTTCAAACAGCATCGTGCGGCCCAGCACGTCCTGGGCCTGGTGGATATTGGCGCACACACGGTCCAGTGCTTCATCGGTGTAGGGCACGGGCAGCAGGTCATGGGAATTGAAATGGCCAGTGCGCGACCAGCTCAAGTGGTCAGACACAAACAGCGGTTCAATTTCATCGACCAAGGATTTAAGGCGATACAGATACGCCGCATCCAAACCTTCGGCGGTGCCAATGGACATGGACACGCCATGCAGCGCCACCGGGTAACGCTCACGGACCTGACGCAGAATATGCCGGGGCTGGCCGCCGGCAACCATGAAGTTCTCGGAGATCACTTCGACAAAATCCACGGGCACCGGGGTCTCCAGAAAGTCGCTGTAATGCTCCTTGCGCAGCCCCAGGCCGTAGCCTGAAAAGTGGGGGTTGGGTGGCGACATGCAGGGTTCTCCGTAAAACTTGTAGGCGCGATCTTGTTTGTGGCGAGGGAGCTTGCTCCCGCTGGGGTGCGAAGCGCCCCCCAAAAACGGGGACCGCTACGCAGTCCAACGGGAGCAAGCTCCCTCGCCACGAAAGCCAGCGCCTGAAAGGGGCCGTTACTTCGGTTCAGTCAAGGTGCCGCCCGCCTTGAGGCATTCGGACGGGGTCTTGACGATCACCCCTTCGGCCTTGCAGCTGTTGAGGCCCTTGCAGTCGTTCTTGGCGGTGGCGCACAGGCTGGTGCCTTTGCAGGTGTTGACGCCGTAGCAGCGGCCGGGTTTTTCCGGTTGGTCGGCGGCGCTGGCACCAGTGGCAAACGAGGCCGAAGCCATGGCGATCATGGCGGCCGCAGCGGCCAGGCTCAGACGGGATTTGAGTGCAGTGTTCATGGGTATGTCTCCAGGGTGTTGGGGGTTATTTGATAACGGAAGCCGCGTCTTCGATGACCTTCGCCACAGCCTCAGGCTGGGAGATGTACACCGCGTGGCTGGCCTTGATTTCGGTGACCTTGGAACCGGCGCGCTTGTACATCCAGCGCTGCAGGTCGGGGCTCAGGGCACGGTCTTCGGTGGACACCACGGCGTAGGTCGGCTTCTTGTGCCAGGCGGCTGCCCAGACGGTGCCGCCAAACAGCGCGGTGGTGGACGGCACTTGGGAGGCGGCCATGAAGTCGGTGCGGTTGGTGGTCAGGTCAGCGGCAAAATCGGCGTTGAATTTGGTGCGATCGAAGAACAAATGACCGTCGCGGGTTGGCCGTACGTCATCGCTGGGAGACGGCATGGAGCCGATCAACTGGCCCATGGTCTCGCCCACTTCCGGTTGCAGGGCCGAGACGTAGACCAGCGACTTGACCTTATCGCGGTCACCAGCAATCGAGATCACGCCGCCAGCGGAGCTGTGGCCCACCAGCACCACCGGGCCGACTTGTTGCTCCAGCACTTCACGGGCCTCGGCCACATCGGCAGCCAGGCTTTCATGGCCCTGATGCACCACGGTGACCTTGTAGCCCTTGTGAATCAGGATGTCGTGCACCACTCGCCAGCCGGAACCGTCCACAAACGAGCCGGGCACAATCACCACGCTTTTAACGGCGCCGGGTTGCGGCACGTCGGCGGCCTGGGCCAGCATTGGAACGGTCATGGCCACGGCAAGGGCCAGGGAAGAAAGCATGCGCATAAGAAGTCTCCATCACAGTGATAAACGTTTGCCTGACACCAGGCGATCCAGCGACCAGTCCCCACCGCCCTTGGCCAGTAATGGCAGCAACAGGCCGGCCCAAGTCAGGTGCACGGGCCAAGCGTTGGGGTACACAAACACCTCGATCACCAGCGTCATGCCCAGCAACGCGGCGGCGGCCGGGCGGGTCAGCAGGCCCAACACCAGCAGCAGCGGGAACAGGTGCTCGGCGTAGGTGGCCAGGTGCGCGGCCCAGTCCGGCGGGATCAGCGGCAAGGCGTACTCCGAACGGAACAGCGTGTAGGTGGAGGGCTTGAGCTCCAGTACGCCGGTGACCTTGGTGCGGCCCGACAAAAAGAACACCGCCGCCACCGCCACGCGGGCCACCAGCAACAGCAGCGCTTCGGGCAGCAGGCGCTGGATCACGGCTGCTCCGTCAGGCTGCCGTAGCCTTTGGGGGTCTTGATCTGGGTGCAGGTGCCTTTGTCCACCAACACCCAGGCGTTGCCTTGGTAGTCTGTGGTTGAAGTGGCGGCGCACGAGGTACCCGCACCGGCGGCACAATCGTTGGCACCGGCCAGGGACACGCCGAAGCATTTTTCCTGGGGCTTGGCTTCATCGGCATGGGCCATCGCCGCGAAGGCGCTGAGGGACAGGGCGAGGGTTGCCGCGAGGGCTGCGTAAGGGCGCTTCATGGGGTGAGTCTCCTGGCTTGTCTGAAAGTGGCCAGGGCGCCTTGACGGTGAGTGACCGCGTGCGCCAGCTGGTAGACAGATTTAAAGCCAGGCGTGTATCGGGTCTGTGTCGCGAACGCGGTAGAACGTCATGCTGATGTATCAGGAGGGGGTGGGGACAAACTGCGATACAAAGCCAACAATGGCTTGCACGCTGGATGTGCAAGCCAGTGCCTTTTGGTCAATATGACACTCGGGTCATCGTGAGGCTCACGCTCGCGTAACGAAGGCGCTCGAGCCTGTCGTTGTCCTGCGCATCATCGGATTTACAACCGCAAGGCTTGGGGGGACTTGAACACAACTTCTTGGCGGCCATCGCCGGATTCCAGGGCCCTATCACGCCGTCCCTGACCCCGTTGTCATCCACCGAGTCCAAGGCATCCAACACGTTGTCACGCTTGAGCACTTCCTTGGCCAGCAAGGTGTCTTTGTCCTTATTTGCATCGCCCGTCAGCGGGCGCGCAGCGACTTCGCGGATCTTATCCAACGTTGCATTGGCGGTCGTCGGATGTTTGAACGCCTGGAATTGGTCGCCAAACGCGGTTGCCAACTGCGAGTCCGACATTTGCGAATAGTGGTTCTTGCCTGGCACATGTTGCGCACTGGCGGTGGTGGTGGTCGTTTGCTGCAAAACACTGCTGGTTATCGTCATGGGAGTCACTTCCTGAGCAATAGGAAAAACTCTGTGGCGAGCTGCCATTGATCGGTTCCGGCCTTCGGCCACCTTGACGCCCGCTATGCACCCTTTACATAGCTGGGCAGGTGCAACCGTTTAGCGGTGCAGCGTCAAGGGAATAGCACTCAGGTCCAGATGCCCCTCCTTGATCGGTGGACACCAGTAATACCCACCGGTCAACGGCGTGCTGATGCGATACAGGCCGTCGACAATCCCGTCTTCCAACCCGCTCATGCGCCGCAGTTGAGCTTCAAACGCATCGAAGGAATGGCCGAACGCGAGGAACATCAACCCTGCCTGGCCGTTCTCGGCCCAGGGCATCGAGCGGCGCACCACGAAGGCTTCGGGGGTGAAGCTTTCCTGGGCGGTACGTTTGGTGTGGGCCGATTCGGGGGCGTCGTCGAGTTCTTCGTTGTCGCCGTGGCGGCGGCCGATGATGTGGTCGCGCTCCTGGGCGGGCAATGCAGCAAAGCCGTCGAGGTCGTGCTGCCATTGCTGGATCGCGGCGAAGCTGGCGCCGCTGTCCGTCAGGGCGGCTTCGACGGCGGCGTCGTCGTGGGGGTTTTCGGTGCCGTCTTCGTAGTCGGTGAGATCAAAGCCGGTCTTGTAGCGGAAGCCTTCGGTCATCTGCACCAGGGCAAAGGCCGGGGCCAGGGCTTTTTCAAACGCGCGGCTGCGCAACAGCAATTCACCGCGATCCACGCCGTGCAACCACACCCACAGTGCCTGTTGGGTGGACGGGTTATGGGCGCCTGGCCCGCTGACGGCAGGAAAACTGCGCAGGCCGTCGATCTGTACACCGAGTGCGGTTACCAGCGGCTCGCCAAAACCGACCACTGCCGCCGAATCGGTCAACTGCACCAGCGCGTCCAGCGCAGCGGGTACGGCGGCCAGGGAATCCACGGCAAAAAACAGATGGCGTGCCTGCAATGGCACCGGTGCGGCAAGAATGCCCGGCTGGTACTGACTCATGTGAACTCCTTCAAGAAAGCCGCGCAGTTTAACCGGCGATCACGGTGCTGCGTAGGAGAAAGCGCACAAGCCTTGCCATAGAGCCTGTTGTTGGGTGACTCTCTAGTCATGTTTTGCAACTATTCCAGGGGTAGCGACATGACCACCAGCAACCTGCTTGCCAAGCTGTTTCCCACCTCGGCCGCCGATATTCCCGAGCAATTTCGCCTGGCGGCGCCCATTGAACAGCGTGATTACCTGGTCGACGGCCAGTTGCAGGTGTGGAACGGCCCATTGGCCCAAGTACAAAGCCCGGTACAGCTGGGGGAAAAACGCGTGCATATCGGCAGCACGCCACTGCTGGATGCCGACACCGCCCTCACCGCCCTGGATGCCGCCGTGCGCGCCTATGACCGTGGCCAGGGTGAATGGCCGACAATGCGCGTGGTGGACCGCATCAGGCACGTCGAAGCATTTTTACGGCGCATGCGTGAACAGCGCGACGCGGTGGTCAAGCTGCTGATGTGGGAGATCGGCAAGAACCTCAAGGACTCGCAAAAAGAGTTCGACCGCACCTGTGACTACATCACCGACACCATCAATGCCCTCAAGGAATTGGACCGCCGTTCCAGCCGCTTCGAGCTGGAGCAGGACACCCTTGGGCAAATCCGCCGCGTGCCGCTGGGCGTGGCACTGTGCATGGGCCCTTACAACTACCCGCTCAACGAGACCTTCACCACGCTGATCCCGGCGCTGATCATGGGCAACACCGTGGTGTTCAAGCCGGCCAAGCTCGGCGTGCTGTTGATCCGCCCGTTGCTGGAAGCCTTCCGCGACAGCTTCCCGACCGGGGTGATCAACGTGATCTACGGCAGCGGCCGCGAGACCGTGAGTGCGCTGATGGCCAGCGGCAAGATCGATATCTTTGCGTTTATCGGCACCAACAAGGCCGCCAGCGACTTGAAAAAGTTGCACCCCAAGCCACACCGTTTGCGTGCGGCGTTGGGCCTGGACGCGAAAAACCCCGGCATCGTGCTACCCGAGGTGGACCTGGACAATGCCGTGAGCGAGGCGGTCACCGGCTCCCTGTCGTTCAATGGCCAGCGCTGCACCGCGTTGAAAATCCTATTTGTGCACGAGGATGTGGTTGAACGCTTTATCGAGAAATTCAACCAGAAGCTGGCCAGCCTCAAACCGGGTATGCCTTGGGAAGATGGCGTAGCGCTGACCCCACTGCCGGAAGTGGGCAAGGTGGATTACCTCAACGGCCTGGTGGCCGACGCCGCCCAACACGGCGCCAAGGTGGTGAATGAGAATGGCGGCACCAGCCGTGGCTCGTTCTTCTACCCGGCGGTGCTGTACCCGGTGAACCCACAGATGCGCGTGTACCACGAGGAGCAATTCGGCCCGGTGGTGCCGATCGTGCCTTACCGCGACCTGGAGACCGTGATCGAATACGTGCTGGACTCGGATTTCGGCCAGCAGCTGAGCATTTTCGGCACCAACCCGCAAGCAGTCGGGCGCCTGGTGGACACCTTTGCCAACCAGGTCGGCCGTATCAATATCAACGCCCAGTGCCAACGCGGGCCGGACACCTTCCCGTTCAACGGCCGCAAGAACTCGGCCGAGGGCACGTTGTCGGTGCATGACGCGTTGCGGGTGTTCTCGATCCGCACGCTGGTGGCGACCAAGTTCCAGGAAAGCAACAAGGCGTTGGTCAGCGATATCTTGCGCAAACGTGACTCCAGCTTCCTGACAACCGACTACATCTTCTGAGTACATCGCCGAACGAAATGGGGGCTGTGGCTTTTGTGGCGAGGGAGCTTGCTCCCGCTGGGCTGCGTAGCGGCCCCAACGCTTTTGGGAGCGCTTCGCACTCCAGCGGGAGCAAGCTCCCTCGCCACAAAACCCATCCCACATTTAGATTGTGTAAATTTCCAGACCCGAGGCCATTTCAGTACCGATGAACCTGCCCCTCTTCGCCCGGCGCCTGCTGCGCCCGCTGCTCGACCCGTACCGCCGTTATCGCCATGCCAAGTTGATCCACGCCGTGCGCGTGTCCATCGGCCTGCTGGCGACGATCCTGTTGACCACCGGCATCAACCTACCCCACGGCGAGTGGGCGTCGGTGACCATGCTGATCGTGATCGGCGGCTTGCAGCACCACGGCAATATCGGCAAAAAAGCCGTGGAGCGCGCCTACGGCACCCTGATCGGCGCCAGTGTCGGCCTGGCGCTGGTGGTGCAGCAGGCCTGGCTGGGCCAGCCGCTGCTCACCTACCTGTTGATGTCGGTGGTGTGCGGGTTCTTTTCCTATCACGCCATCGGCAAGGGCGGCTACATCGCGCTGCTGTCGGCGATCACCGTGTTCATCGTGGCTGGCCACGGCGACAACCCGGTGTCGGACGGGCTGTGGCGCACCGTGGATATCCTGATCGGCATCGTGCTGGCCCTGGCCTTCTCGTTCGCCCTGCCGTTGTATGCCGTGTATTCGTGGCGCTACAACCTGGCCAGTGCATTGCGCGACTGTGCCGAGATCTACAGCCGCATCATCAGTGGCCGTTCAGTGACCGATGATGAACACCTCAAACTGCTCAACCGTTTGAACGCCGCGATGCTGCAACTGCGCTCATTGATGCCGTCGGTGTCCAAGGAAGTGCGCATCTCCATGACCGAGTTGGACGCGATCCAGCGGCACCTGCGCATGTGCATCAGCACCCTGGAGATCCTCGGCAATACGCGGCCTGATCCCCGCGATGAACAGGCGATGGCGCGCATGCAGGTGATGCTCAAGGCCGAGCACCGACAGATCCGGGTGCAACTGGTGGGAATGGCGCGGGCGTTGAAGTCGGGGGTGACGGAGCGGCTGGAGCGAGTCAGTGCCAGCAATGGCATTGAGCCTGCGCTGGATGCGCCGGTTTACAGTGCCCTGGATGGCTACCGGTTGTTGACGTTGCAACTGGCGCAAAACGTGGATGGCATGCGCCAGCGACTGGCCAAGAGTGCCGGGCACTGGAAAATCTGAGTGCGATAAACGCAATAGGAAATTTCCGACTTTTTTACAAATCCCAGCTTTTTCACACTTTCCCGTACAAGGTTTTCACGATTTATTCACATCCCGGAACGTAGTGTGAAGCCTCATCCGTTACAAATGTTGCATATCAAGCCCGCCGCCCCAGCGGGCTTTTTTTTGCCTGGGATTTAAATCAGCGCGCGGCCTTGGCAGCTGGCGCAGCGGCCTGTTCACGAATGGCACGCTGAGTATCGAGCACCCTGGCCAACGCATTTTCGGCTTCAGGGCTCTGCTGCGGCACGCGAATCGCCGCCGACACCAGGGTGATCAACTTGGCCATCACCTCGGCGTCCGTGGCCGGGCGGCCCAGGCTCATGGAATTCATCAGCAGGCGTAGCTCAGTGCCGGCCATCACCCCAGAAATCGCCTTGAGCGCAAATTGCAGGCGCACCCCCAGTTCGTTACGCGGCAGGTCAGGCAAGGCCAGGGCAAAGGCTTCAAAAAAGCGCTGGAACACCGGTTGGTAATGCACCTTGAGGTATTCCTGGATAAACGGCGACGTGTCGCTGTACACCCGGCCCAGGAAGCGGATGAACGAACGCCCTTCCCCACTGGCACTGGCCGGGTCGCTGCGTTCCAGGCCCATGGCCGGGGCGAACAGCACGCCCAGCAGCGTGTCGCAGTCCAGCGGGCCGTCGGATTCGGCCTCGCAGCGCGCCAGCAGTTCCAGGCGCTGCTCGTTGAGCGGCTCCAGGCGCTGCATTAGCAGGGTCTTCATCAGGGAGTCCTTGTCCCCGAAGTGGTAGTTCACGGCCGCCAGGTTTACCTGGGCACGCTCAGTAATCTGGCGTAACAAAACCGCGTCGTATCCGTACTTAATGAACAGGGCCTCAGTCGCATCCAGCAATCGAGTTTTGGTAACGTTTGGAGCGCTGAGTTTCTTCGCGACCATAAGGGTTCCACGGCGGAAATATTGTTTTAAAAAATAATTTGATTTTTTATACCGGGGCCGCCTTATGAAAGCAAGTAGTGACACACCGCCATATCATCCAAAGCCTTGACTGGCGGGCCTGCTGAGCTGAGTCAAAAGGGTTTTGGTAGGCCCGGAATGGCCCCGGAGATAATCGTTTCAAAGGGTAAAACCGCTCTACATCCATGGCTGGCGAAGCGCAAGGAAGGCGGTTACTATTCAAACAATATTTTAAAAACAAGAAATAAAACCAGTCCGTGACGCGTTCCAGGCAGCTCCCGAACTTGTTACAAAGCTTTACCGGGGGCATGACGGCACCGTCGAGACTGAAGGCGTAGTCATGATGACAGATACCCCCGCGCACCCAGGCTTGATCTCCCTGCAAGGCATCGGCAAACGCTATCAGTTGGCCGGGCAGCAGCTATCCATTCTCAATGACGTCTGCCTGTCCATCGCCCGGGGGGACAGCTGCGGCATCCTCGGCGCATCTGGCTCCGGTAAAAGCACCCTGCTCAATATCCTTGGCCTGCTGGACTTGCCCAACTGCGGCCAGTACCACTTCGCCGGCCACGATATTTTCAACGCCACCCCCGATGAACTCGCGGCAATCCGCAACCAGCAGATCGGCTTTGTGTTCCAGAGTTTCAACCTGTTGCCACGCCTCAGCGCCCTGGACAACGTCGCCCTGCCCCTGAGTTATCGCGGCGTGTCGCGCCATGAGTCGGTGGAACAGGCCCTGCGCAGGCTCGACCAAGTGGGCCTGGCCGACCGCGCCCACCACCGCCCGGCCGACCTCTCCGGCGGCCAGCGCCAACGTGTAGCCATCGCCCGTGCGCTGGTGGGCAACCCCTCGGTGATCCTCGCCGACGAACCCACCGGCAACCTCGACAGCACCACAGCCCAGGACATCATGGACCTGCTCCTGGCCCTGAACCGCGAACAGCAAGTCACGCTGATCATCGTCACCCACGATGCGCACATCGCCGAACGCCTGGAGCGCAAGATCCTGGTGCGCAACGGCGCGGTACAAGAGGCCCCGCGCCCATGAGCCTGCGGGTCGAGCAAAGCCTGAGCCAATTGCTGCATGAAGCATTCGTCAGCCTGCGCACGCTCGGCAAGCGCTCTGTGCTGGCCCTGCTAGGTATCATCATTGGCAGTTCCTCGGTGGTGGCGCTGATCAATATCGGCCACAACGCCGCCGTGGATGCGGCGATGATTTTCAAAGACATGGGCACCGACACCCTGGTAGCGCAGTTCCCGCCCAAGGGCGCCAGTAGCCTGCCCATGCGCACCCATCTGGACCTTGAAACCGTGCGCCAGGCAGTGCCCGGCATCGCCCATATCGGCGCCCTCAGCCTGTTCAGCGGGCCCGTGGTGTTCCAAGGGCGCACCACCAACGCCAACTTTGTCGGTAGCACACCGGACATCCAGCAGGCCATGCGCCTGACCCTGCGCGAAGGGCGCTTCCTGTCCGACTTCGACGCCAACGAAACCTACGCCGTGATCGGCGACCAGGTCGCCCAAGCCCTCGGTACCCCCGGCGCCCCGCTGAAACTGGGCGACCGGGTGCGCATCAACGATTACCTGTTTTTGATCATCGGCATCCTGCACAACCAATCCCGCGCATTGCTGATGCCGATCCAAGGCGGCGAGTCGCTGTTTATCCCCGCCGAGGGCATGCGCCGCATCTACGCCAGCCCACAGATCAGCAACGTCGTCATCCGCGCCGCACCCGGCCAGGACATGGAACGCATGGCCCAGGACGCAACCGCCGCGCTGCAACGCCAACTCACCGACCACACGGTCGACATCCAGGTGCCCCAACAAATGATCGACGGCATGACCCGGCAAAGCCGCACCTTCGCCTACTTGCTGCTGGCCTTGGGGGCGATCTCCCTGGTGGGCGGCGGCGTGGGGGTGATGAATGTGATGTTGATGAACGTGTCCGAGCGCCGCCGCGAGATCGGCATCCGCATGGCTTTGGGCGCACGCCAGCGGGACATCCGCAACCTGTTCCTGCTCGAAGCCGTCACCCTCACCGCTGTCGGCGCGCTGTGCGGCGCGGTGCTGGGCATGACCGCCGCGTGGCTCTATGCGTGGCTGTCAGGCTGGGCATTCTCGCTGGCCGTGGCGGCTCTGCCGCTGGGGGTTGGCAGTACATTACTGGTGGGGTTGTTCTTTGGCATCTACCCGGCGGTTTCGGCCTCACGGCTACAGCCGGTGGAGGCCCTGCGCGATGAATAAATGGCTTGTACTGCTGACCCTCGTGAGCCTGCCCACCATGGCCAGCACTATTGTGATCAACCCGTCGGCCCCCAGCAGCACCCGCAGCGGCTACGACCGTGGCGTGTCGCTCAATGCCCAGGTCACCACCATGACCCTGGGGGATGCCGTGTACCTGGGCTTGCGCAACAACCCGGCGATCCGCAGCGCGTACCTGCAACGGGTGGCGCAAAAGTTCGACCTGCGCGTGGCCGAAGACACCTTCAACCCCAAACTGACCCTCAACAGCTACTACCGGGGCACCCGGGGTTCCAGCGACAACGCACGCAACGCCAACCTGGCGCCGAATGCCACCCTGCTCGGCGAATACGGCACCCAACTGAGCATGAAGTGGACCCAGCAACTGAACAACGCCGACCGCGCCGGCCGCTACCGCAGCGACGGCCTGGACCTGGCGATCATCCAGCCACTGATGCGCGGCGCCGGCTGGGACGCCACCACCGCGCCGCTGCGCCTGTCACGCCTGTCGGAGCAGGCCAATCGGCTGAACCTCAAGGCCACCGTGGCGCAGACCATCAGCCAGATCATCGGCACCTACCGCGAACTGCTGCGCGCCCAGGAGCAACTGACCATCGTGCAAGACGCCCTCAAGCGCTCCACCACGCTGCTGGACGTGAACAAGGCGCTGATCAACGCCGGGCGCATGGCCGAGTTCGAGATCGTGCAAACCGAGGCCGACATCGCCACCCAGCAACTGGGCGTGGAAGAAGCCCAGAACCAACTCGACACCAGCCGCCTGGCCCTGCTGCGCCTGTTGGCCCTGGACCTGTCCACGCCGATCCGCGCCACCGAAGCCCTGCAGGCCCAGCCCATGCAGATCGATAAACGCCAGGCCTTCAACCTGGCGCAAAACCAGCAACCGGAATACCTCGCTGCCTTGCTCGGCAGCCAGCAGGCCGACCTCAACCTGGTGATCGCCAAGGACTCCGGGCGCTGGCAGGTGGACCTCGTCGCTGGCGCGAATCAGGTGCGCGATGCCTACAACACCGACGCCGGCAACAGCAACAACCGCACCTGGGACAGCTACGCCGGTGTGCAGGTGCAAATCCCCATCGGCGACATCAGCACCCGCCAGGCCGAAGTGCGCGCGCGGGTGAATGTGGAAGACCAGGAGATCCGCATTGCCGACGCCCGCCAGGAACTGGAACGCAGCGTCAACGATGTGGTGCGTGACCTCGGCACGCGCTGGCGCCAATATGAAATCTCCCAGCGCGCCGTGGAACTGTCGCGGCGCAAGATCGAGATCGAGCGGGAAAAACTCAGCGCCGGGCGCTCCACCAACTTCCAGGTGCTGAGTTTCGAGGCCGACCTGCGCAACGCCGAAAACGCGCAACTCAATGCGCTGATTGCTTACCTGAACGCCCAGACCCAGCTCGACTTGACCCTGGGCATGACGCTGGAAAGTTGGGAAATCGCCCTCAATGACTACTAATAAAAAACGCCTGCTCGGCGCTGCCGTCATCCTGGTCCTCGTGGCTGCCGGGCTGCTCGGCCTGCGCAGTCCGGCCACCGAACCCGCCAACACGGCCGATCAATGGTTGGCCGTCAAACCGGACCCGTTGGTGCACCAGATCGGCCTGGTGGGCAAGATCGAGCCCGACACCACCATCACCCTCACCGCCCCCTTCGACGGCAATGTACAGGCCAACCTGGTGGAGCAAGGCCAGCGGGTCGAAGCCGGCCAGGTGTTGTTGCGCATGGACCCGTCCACCCTCGAAGTGCAACTGCGCGACGCGCTCTCCGCCCAGCTCAAGGCACGGCGCACCGTGCAAGAGATGCAGGACTGGGACAGCAGCCCCGCTGTGGCGCGTGCCCGACGCAGCCTGCGCACCACCGAGATGACCGCCGGCAACACCCAGCGCAAACTCACCGAGAGCGAAAACCTGTTCACGCGCGGCATCATCCCGCGCAACGAGCTGGACGACCTCAAGCAGCAAACCCAGCAACAAACACTTGACCTCGCTTCCGCCCGCAGTGAACTGCAACAGGCCCTCGATCAGGGCAAAGGCGAATACCGCCAGATCGCCGACATGGAACTGACCAATGCCACAGTGAAATACGACGCGCTGCTTAAGTTGCTTGAGGGCAAGGAGGTCAAGGCGCCGTTCTCTGGCATCGTGGTGCCTGCCCCTGGCAACAACTCACCCCAAACTGGCGGCAATACCAACGCCCCGGTCCAGGCGGGCAGCAAGGTCAGCCAGGGCCAGGTGCTGTTCGGCCTGGCCAATATCGAACAGCTGAAAATCACCGCCAAGGTGTCGGAGCTGGACATCAACCAACTGCGCCAGGGCCAGGCGGTGGAGGTATTGGGAGACGGCTTCGACGGCGAACGGCTGAACGGTTCGGTGAGCGTGGTCAGCGGGTTGGCGATTGCCAGCGACAGCCAGGGCAGCGCGCAGTTTCCGGTGACGCTGTCGATCCCCAAGCTCACGCCCCAACAGTTGCAACGAGTGCGGTTGGGCATGAGTGCGCGGTTGACCATTGTGACTTACAACAATGACCAGGCGATCGTGGTGCCGGTGCAGGCGATTTCGGGGGGTGAGGTGGAGTATCGGGAGTCGATGGACAAGCCGGTGGAGCGGGTCAAAGTCACCACCGGCCAATCAACCCCGCAGGGGGTTGAGGTGTTTGGCCTCAAGTCCGGCCTGGTGAAGGTCCCGAAATAAATGAGAACCCAATGTGGGAGGGGGCTTGCCCTAATGCCAGTCAGTTAAGGGCAAACACCGTCAGTGTGGCGAGGGAGCTTGCTCCCGCTGGGCCGCGTAGCGGCCCCAAAGATGGGACTGCTGCGCAGTCCAGCGGGAGCAAGCTCCCTCGCCACAGGTTAGCTTTTACTCTTTCTAACCCTTAACTGACTGGCATTGGGGCTTGCCCCCTCCCACATTGATCTGCATTGCACAGTTGATGGCATTGCAGACTCAGAGAGTAGTCAGCCTTAAGGCCAACGCCTTGGCCTGAAGCGCCACATCCGTCACCGCCGTGCTCTCCCACCACAGCCCCCGCAACGGCGGGCCCATGGCAAACAACCGCTGGCTCACTTGCCCCGCTGCGTCCACCACCGCGCCGCTCGCATCCGCCGCAATCCCCAACGCCAACGGCCCAGGCTGGATCAGCCCACGCTTGAGCAGCTGTTGCGGCAATGGCCGGGCCACGCGGCGCCAGTCGTATTCAATGCCGCTGGAGTTGATCAGCGCCGCACCCGACATCAGGCTCAACGCTTGCTCGCCCCGGTGGCGCAGGCGGATCGTCACCCCATCAACTGACGGTTCCAAGCCCTTAAAGGACGCGGCCCGAATGCGTAGCCGCCCCTCGCCATGCAAGCGCGCCACCAACTGCGCACTCAACGGTGGCGAGCGGTGGTGATGGCTTTCCCACCAGGGCCGAACGTGGCGTACGAACTGGCGCTTTTCGCGCTCGCTGGCCTGGCTCCACAAACGGCCGATATGGGCGCGCACCGTGTCCAACGGCGACTGCCAATCAATGTTCTGCGCCTGGGCGATGCGACACTGGCGGCGCACTTCCCGTAGCAATTGCCGAGGGCTGCGCAGGTTGTGGTCTTCGCCCAGAAAATCGACCCAGCTCGGCGGTTGCCGACGCACGTGGGGCAGCAGGCCATGGCGTGAAAAGATCTCAATGGGCCCGCGATGGCCGGCCTGTTCCAGGGACACCACGGCGTCCACCATGGTCAGCCCGGAGCCGATGATCAGCACCGTGGCCTGTGGGTCGATCTGAGTCATGGCTTTAACGTCCCAGGGGTCTACCGCCGCTGCATTCAAACCGCTGGATTCAGTCTGGGGCGTACGTGCCGCCGGGAACATGCCGGTGGCCAATACCGCGAATGCACCGCGCAATTGCTGGCCGTTGTCGAGGGTCACCAGCGTCGAGAGTTCGTCCACTTGCAGGTCGACCACTTCGCCGCGCACATGCTCCACGGTGGACGCCGACAGCGCCTTGGCCTCGGCCAACCGCTGCTGGGCATACAAGCCGAAAATCCCCCGTGGCGGGAACAGTTCGCTGATAGGCACGTGTTGTTGATCCGATTCCGGCCAGCCACCGGCAACGATGTAGTCGGTGAGCCATTGGGTCAGGTCATCGGCGTTGTCCGGGTCGACACTCATGCGTGCGGCGTTGCCGTTCAGGGTGTGGCCCAGTTCGACCGCGCTGTAGGCCTCGCCACGGCCCAGTTCGGCACGCGGCTCGATGACCAGGATGCGACGCTCGCCCGGCTGGCGCAGCAGTTGCACCGCCAGCATCGTGCCGCTTAGCCCGCCGCCGATGATCAGTACATCAGCGTTGCGGATGGAGTCAGTCATGCAGGTTCGCCTTTACTGTTTACCCAGATAAATGTCATGCAAATCGCCCCGCGACAATAACTCGGCGGCGCTGCCACTCACGGCCACCCGGCCAGTATCCAGCACGTAGCCGTGGGACGCATAGTTCAGCGCGACGTTGATGTTCTGTTCGGCGATCAAAAAACTCACCTGCTGCTCGCGATTGAGCTGGGCGATGATCTCGAAAATTTCCTGCACGATCATAGGCGCCAAACCCATGGACGGTTCATCAAGCAGTACCAAAGTAGGACGGGTCATCAAGGCCCGGCCGATGGCGACCATCTGCTGCTCGCCACCGGAAGTGAGGCCGGCGCGGGTGTGGCGCTTGGTCTTGAGCCGTGGGAACCAGGCGTAGATGCGTTCCAGGTCGTGCTCCATGTCCTTGCGGCTCAAACGCCGCACAAAGCCGCCGCTGCGCAGGTTGTCTTCCACGGTGAGCTGGCCGAATACATGGCGGCCTTCCAACACGTGGACCATGCCCTGGCGCACGCGCTGGCTGGGGTCGATGCCGGCCAAGTCGTGGCCGGCATACTCGATCACCCCACGGCTGACCTCGGCGCGCTCGGCCCGCACCAGCCCGGAGATCGCCTTGAGGGTGGTGCTCTTGCCCGCGCCATTGGCGCCGAGCAAAGCGACAATGGCGCCCTTGGGCACGCTCAGCGACACGCCGGCCACCGCCAGGATCGCGCCGTCGTAGATCACTTCGATGTCGTTGACCGTCAGCAACGACGGGCTAGGGGACTGCGCGGCAGGCTGGCTCATGGCTTATTCATCCCCGGTGCAAGTGCGCGGCGTCAGGCCTTTTTCCTTGGCGAACGCGGCGGATTTTTCATCGATCAACGGGCGCAGCAATGCACGGTCCGCCGGGATCCACTCACTGACCAACGTCCAGTTAGCGCCGTCCCATTGCTGCACCCGGGCCGAGCCGCCGCCTTCGTGGTCGCGGCATGACAGTTTCAGGTTCTGCATCAGGCCCAGGTAACCCATGGCCTTTAAGCGCGCATCGTCGATGTTCAGGTGTTCCAGGCCCCAGCGCCCTTCTTCGCCATTGAGCGGGCGCTTGCCGAACTTGGCCTGGCCGGTGCGGATCGCTTCCACCGCCACCGCAGCGTTCACCAGGCCGGAGTTGTAGTAGACGCTGCCAAAATTCTTCAGGTCCTTGAGGTCGCTGTGGCCCTTGTCGAGGATGTACTGCTTGAGGCGCTTGTGGATCTCAAAGTCGGCACCCGCCGGGTACGGCGTGAGGGCCAGGTAGCCCTTGGCGGAAGCACCGGCTGGCAGCACGTCTTCGCTGGAACTGGCCCAGATGTCGCCGATGATATGGTCCACCGGAAAGCCGAAGCGCGCGGCGGTCTTCACCGCGACCGGGGTGGACACGCCCCAGGTGCGCAGGAACACCCAGTCCGGGTTGGCCTGGCGCACCTGGCGCCATTGCGCGGATTGCTCGTTGCCAGGGTCGGCCACCGGGATCTGGATGTTCTCAAAGCCATACTTCTCGGCCAGCAACTTCAGCGGGCCGAGGGTTTCGCGACCGTAGGCCGAGTCGTGGTACACCGTGGCGATCTTCTTGCCCTTGAGTTTGTCGAACCCGCCCTCGCGCTGGGCGATGTAGTTCACCAACGTCGAGGCCTCGCTGTAGAAGGTCAGCATCACCGGGAAGTTGTAGGGGAACACGGTGCCGTCGGTGGCTTCGGTGCGCCCGTAGCCGAGGGTGATCAGCGGGATCTTGTCCACCTCGGCCCGCTCACTCAGGGCATAGGCCGCCGGTGCGCCGTTGGGCTGGTACACCGCCACCGGCGCGCCATCCAGGCCATTCTTGAAGCGCTCGTAGCACTCAATGCCCTTCTCCGCCGTCCACTCGGTTTCGCATTCCTGCCATACCAGTTTCACGCCATTGATGCCGCCTTCGACCTCGTTGATATAACGCAGGTAGTCAATCATCCCCGCCCACACTTGTACGCCGCTGGAGGCGTAAGCGCCCACGCGGTAGGTGGCCAGGGGGAAGAATTGCTGGTCGGCCGACGCCACGGCCTGTGGCACTGCGCCGGCCAGTGCAGCCAGCGCGAAGGCGGTGCCGACCAGGGAACGTTTCAAGGATGCACGCATGGAGAGTTCTCTTAGAAGTTAGAAGCGCAGCGGCCACTGCCGCAGACGGTCACGCAGGTGGTGCAACAGGCGAATCAAACCCTCGGGTTCCTTGATCAGGAACACGATGATCAACGCGCCAAAGATGATTTTCTGCAGGTTCTGCAACTGCCCCGCATCCACCGAGCCACCGAACAACACCTGCCCGGCATGGCTGAGAAAGATCGGCAGCAAACTGATGAAGGCCGCGCCCACGAAGTTGCCGGCAATGCTGCCCATGCCGCCGATAATGATGATGAACAGGATCTGGAATGAGCGATTGATATCAAAGCTGCTGGCGCTGGCCGTGCCCAGGTAGGCAAAGGCCCACAGCGCACCGGCAATCCCCAGGTAGAACGAACTGACCGCAAACGCCAGGCGCTTGTAGCGCACCACCGGAATGCCGACCACGGCGGCGGCGGTGTCCATGTCACGGATCGCCATCCAGTTGCGGCCGACCTGGCTGCGCACCAGGTTGATGGCGGTCCAAGTCAGGATCACCACCGTGACCAGCGTCAGCAGGTAACGGCCCAGCGGGGTATTGAGGTCATGCCCGAACAGCGCAAGCCTGGGCGCGGAAATGGTCCCGGACGAGCCGTAGTTGTAGAACCAGGGGAATTTGACGAACAGCCACTCCAAAAAAAACTGCGCGGCCAGCGTGGTGACCATCAGGTAGAACCCTTTGATCCGCGAACTGGGCAGCCCAAACAGCAAGCCGACCAACGCGCTGATAATCCCGCCGCCGAGCAATGCCACTGGCAAGCCCAACTCCGGCAAGCGCAGCAAAAACCCGTAGGTGGCGAACGCGCCGACCGCCATGAAGCCCGCCGCCCCCACCGATGTTTGCCCGGTGTAACCGGTCAACAGGTTCAAGCCCAGCCCGGCCAACGACAACACCAGGAATGGGATCAGGATTGCATTGAGCCAATAGTCATTGCCCCACAGCGGCACCACGATAAACGCCAGCGCCAACAGGCCGAGCAGGCCCCACGGGATGCGCCGCTGGATCAGCACTAACGGCGCGGTTTCTTGCACAACGGGAATCGACATGGTTTCAGACTCGCTCGATGGCGCGTTCGCCGAACAGGCCGGCGGGACGTATATACAGGAAGGCCAGGGCCAATACATAGGCGAACCACGGTGTGATGCCGCCGCCAATCAGCGGGCCGATATACACCTCGGCCAGGTTCTCTGCGGCGCCGACGATCAGCCCGCCGACAATCGCCCCGCCAATCGAGGTAAAACCGCCGATGATCAACACCGGCAAGGCCTTGAGCACCACCAGCGACAGCGAAAACTGCACGCCCTGGCGCGCGCCCCACAGCAAGCCCGCCACCAAGCCGACAATGCCCGCGACGGCCCAGACGATCTGCCAGATGCGGTTGAGGTTGATGCCAATGGACAGCGCCGCCGTGGTGTCATCCGCCACGGCACGCAGCGACACGCCGATGCGGGTCTTGTTGAACAGGAGCGCCAACACCGTGACCAGCACTACCGCAGCGGCGGCGGCGATCAGGTCGAACTGGCTGAGCATCAACGGGCCGACGAACAGCGGCACGTCGTCGATGCCCAGGTCCAGAGCGCGTACTTGCGAGCCCATCAACCCTTGGGCCAAGCCTTCGATGATGAACGACAGGCCCAGGGTGGCCATGAACAAGGTGATCTGCGAGCGGTTCACCAGCGGGCGCAGTACCAGGCGCTCGATCAGCAACGCGCCGACGATCATCACGATCACCGTCAGCAACAACGCCAGGGCAAACGGCACGCCCTGATCATGCAGGCTGACGAAGGTCAGCGCGGCAAACAGCAGCATCGCGCCCTGGGCAAAATTGAACACGCCGCTGGCCTTGTAGATCAGCACGAAGCCGATGGCGACCAGGGAATACATGGTGCCGGCGAGCAGGCCGCCGAGCAGGGTTTCGAAGAAAAACGTCATCAGTGCACCACCCCAAGGTAAGCCGCGATCACGTCCGGGTTGGCCTGCACTTGGGCCGGTGTGCCGTCACCCACCTTACGCCCGTAGTCCAGCACCACCACGTGGTCGGACAGGCCCATCACCACGCCGATGTCGTGTTCGATCAACACCACCGTGGTGCCGAGGTCACGGTTCACATCGGCGACGAAGCGTGCCATTTCCTGTTTCTCCTCGGCGTTCATGCCGGCCATGGGTTCGTCCAGCAGCAACAGGCTGGGCCCGGCGATCAATGCGCGGCCCAGCTCTACGCGCTTTTGCAGGCCGTAGGACAGGTTGCCCACCAGCACATCGCGGTGGGCCTGCAACTCCAGGAATTCGAGAATGGCCTGGCCGCGCAGGCGGAAGGCTTCGGCCTCACGCCGCGCACGGGGCAGCCCCAAGGCCTGTTCGATAAAACTGCTGCGCATGTGCCGCGACAGGCCGGTGAGAATGTTGTCCAGCACGCTCATCTTCTTGAACAGCGCATTGTTCTGGAACGTGCGGCCAATGCCCCGGCGCGCCGCGCCCAAGGGATCGATACGCTGCAAGTGCTGGTCTTCAAAAACGATCTCACCGGCGTCGAAGCGGTACACGCCGTTGAGCACATTGAGCAACGAACTTTTACCGGCACCGTTGGGGCCGATCAGCGCGCAGATTTCACCGCGTTGCACCTCAAAGGACAGGGCATTGATCGCCTTGACCCCCTTGAACGACAGCGAGATATCCCGCACCTGGAGAATGGCTTGGCTCATGCGATGTCCCGTTTGAATTCGGCCAACCACGACGGTTCGGGGGTGGATTTGAGGGGTTGCCAGATATACGCCAGGCGTTGGAAGCCCAGCAGTTTGCGCACACGGTTTTTCAGCAGGCGGCGCAGGCCGCTTTGCGGGTGGGCGATGGCCCAGTCGCACAGGCGACGGCGCCAGGTGCCGTGGGGCGCCAGGCGGCTTTCGATCTCGTCCGCCAAGTGTTCCAGGCGCGCCGTGGACAACAACAGGCCCGTGGGCGCGACTTCACGGCGATCGCGCTGCGCTGAGGCCACGCCTTCCGGGAACGCCAGGCCATGGCCGCTGTTCAACCACTGCCCCATCACCACCGCCAGGCCGCCTTGCCAATGGGTGCCCTCCTCGCTCCACAACACGGTTTCACCACTGGGTTGCCACCAGCGGGCGAGGTGTTGCGCGGGGTCCACCGGGCCCAGCAGTTGGACGAAATCCAGCAGATTGGCGCCTTGCCAATGCCGCGCTTGCTGACGGCCTTGGGTGTAGGAATGGGTGGGGCGAATGCGCCACAGGTGTTGCTGCAACGCCTCGGGGTCGAGGTTGTCGGCCAGGGTCAGCACCTGCCCGCCGATGGACTGGGCCGCCAGGGTCAGCAGCAACAGGTTCGGTTCAAACGCACCGCTTAAGGCCAGCCGCGATTGCTCGCCGAAACCCTGCTGGCGCAAACCATCGGCCAGGCGCTCCACATCACGCAGGATGTCGATCCAGCGCCACGCATACCACTGGCCCTGGCGTTTGTGGCGCAAGGCGGTGTGCAGTGGCGTGATCTGCGCCCAGTGGTGCAGTTGTTCCAGGGCCTTGGGCAGGTCGTCGAGCCGTTCGGCGGGCCATTCCAGGGCCAGTGGGCGTTTTAGTTCATGCACGCTCATAGGGGGAAGCTCCTATTGGGTGGTTAAGCGTGCGGTGGTCCGCTGGCTGACGGGAGAATGAGTATGTGTTGCACGAGTTGTGCCGACGCGCAAAGCCCAGTAATTGACGGGGGGAATCCGCCTTCAGGGGGGGGCAGACATCCGCGGTAGAACATATTGTCTATTCACTGTTGCTGGACGAACACCTTGGCTGGCCTGCCCCTGTGCAACGGCAGTACGTATTCGAGATAAAAATGTCCTGCTTTAAACCTGTCAACGTTGACAGTAGTCACCACCGTGCAACGCACCTAAGCTCGAAGAACCTGAAGCTTCTACAGCTTCAAACCTGATCTGGGAGGACACAAAATGGCAAACCCGACCTCAACTCAAACGAAGGCCACCGTTGGCAGCTGCTCCTGCGCAGTGACAGGTGATCCAAACTTCACCAACTACGCTGCCTCTCAGTTTTTCTTTGTTCCAACAGACGCCACGGGTGAGTGGCATATCGTCACTTCAAACGGAAATACAGGCGAGTACCAGATAATAGGATTCACCCTTCCCAATAGAGGTGATCAGCTCGACGTACATTACTCACTTGGCCCTGGCAGTAGCGCCTTCGTCAGCTACCAATCGGTGATACCGGGTGAGCAGCGACCCTATACAACCACCAGCGGAAACTTGAAGGTCACCGTGGACGTACAGAAAAAAAAACTCACCGCGACGTTTGACCTTACAGCCGTAAACGGCTCAAGAACTGTTCACTTGACCCAAGGTTCAGTTGAAGTGGAGGGTTACAGTGACGAGCCCAAAACACAGGATTCCGGCACTCTCGACGCGCTCATAGCTGGCGATGCAACGCTTGACTACGCATCGACCGACGTCTGGTTGTCAGACTCGCCAGCCAGCAACTTCCCTGACTCGTTCCTGGCGGGCTCACAACTGGTTGAAAGTCGCCCTACCCCTCAGCACTTTCTCTTGTCATTACAACTGGCAAACACCTTGGCTCCGGGCACCTACCCCATCGCCCTCGACAGCAGCGAAGCCAGGGTGACGTTCATAGACGCAACGAATCGCCTGGACGTTTTTCGAGGCACAAGCGGCCAGATCACAATCAACGAACTCCCCCAAAGCAACCCTCTGGCCGGCAAGTTGCGGGCAGAGTTGTTCTGCCAAGCACTCAACGACGATAACGTGCGGACTGTCTCGATCAGCAATTGCAGTGTCAACATCGAAAAATGACGTCCGAATTGAGGCCATCAGAACAGTTGGCCCCAAACTTGGGCCTGCACCGGACTCGGAAAACAGGCGCGTCGCCAAACCTTGTGGGAGCGGGCTTGATCTCGCAAAAGCGGTGGGTTAGTCGACACAAACGTGAATGTCAGTCCGCTTTCGCGAGCAAGTCGAATCGTCGCACCGCCGCTCCCACATTGATTTTGTGTAGGTTTGATAGATCGCGGTAGCTGGCGCCCGGGTGATTGGCGCCCAGTCGATCGCCATCACCAAACAGCTTCTCGCGCAGCGTACCCTGTGCATATTCGGTCTTGTACACCCCGCGCTTCTGCAACTCCGGCACCAGCAGTTCCACGGCGTCGATGAAGGTCTCGTGGGTCAGCGCATAGGCCAGGTTGAAGCCATCCACATCGGTGTCTTCCACCCACTCTTGCAGCAGGTCGGCCACGGTTTCCGGGCCGCCGACGAACAGTGGGCCAAAGCCGCCGATACCGACCCAGTCGGCCAGCTCATTGGGCGTCCACACCTTGTTCGGATCAGCTGTGGAAAACGCTTCCACCGCCGACTGGATCGCGTTGGTGTGCACATGCTTGAGGGGTTCATCGGGCTTGAACTGGCTGAAATCGATACCGGTCCAGCCAGAGATCAGCGCCATCGCACCTTCGTAGCTGACGTAGGATTTGTATTCGTCGAACTTGGCCTTGGCCTTGGCATCGGTCTCGCCGACGATCACCGTTTGCAAGTTGAAAATCAGGATTTTCTTCGGATCACGCCCGGCTTCAGCCGCTCGGCGGCGGATGTCGGCCACGGTCTTTTTCAGCAGCACCTTGGACGGCGCAGCGACGAATACGCATTCGGCCTGTTCGGCGGCGAACTGTTTGCCGCGGCTGGACGCACCGGCCTGGTAAAGCACCGGCGTACGCTGCGGTGACGGCTCGCACAGGTGAATGCCGGGCACCTGGAAGTGTTTGCCGACGTGGCGGATCTCGTGGATTTTGCTCGGGTCGCTGAAGATGCGGCGTTCACGGTCGCGTAGTACGGCGCCCTCCTCCCAACTGCCTTCCCAGAGCTTGTAGCAAACCTCCAGGTATTCCTCGGCGTAGTCGTAGCGCGCGTCGTGTTCGGTCTGGGCCTTCTGGCCGAGGTTCTTGGCGCCGCTTTCCAGGTAGGAGGTGACAATGTTCCAGCCGATACGGCCTTTGGTCAGGTGATCCAGGGTGGAGAGCCGGCGCGCAAACGGATACGGGTGCTCAAACGACAATGAAGCGGTCAGGCCAAAGCCTAGGTGTTCGGTGACCAAGGCCATCGGCGCGATCAGCGACAACGGGTCGTTGACCGGCACTTGGGTGGCCTGGCGAATGGCGGCGTCACCGTTGCCGTTGTACACGTCGTAGATGCCCAGCACGTCAGCGATAAACAGGCCGTCGAACTTTCCGCGTTCAAGGATCTTGGCCAGATCGGTCCAGTATTCCAGGTCCTTGTACTGCCACGAACGGTCGCGAGGGTGCGCCCACAGGCCTGGAGATTGGTGGCCGACGCAGTTCATGTCGAAGGCATTCAAGCGAATTTCACGGGCCATCACAGCACTCCGTTGAGGTGATAGTTGCCAACAATCTGGTATTTGGCACGCAGGGGGTCGTCGAGGGTCGAGGGCAGCGCGGTGCGTTGGCCGGTGAGTTCAAATTCGGCGTTGCTCGCGGCAATCAAAGCTTCGGCGGCGGCGATCTGGGCTTCGGTGGCGGCCACCGGGCTTGGGTGGGTTGCGGCGCGTTCGAGCAAGGCGGCGGCCACATCGACGCGGATCTGCAAGTCGCCGAAGCGGCTGATTACGTAGGGGTCGGCGCTGGTTGCAACGTGGCGGCGGGTGCTGTCCAGCAACTGGCGCGCTAGGTTCAGGATGGTCATGGGTAAGCTCCTCAGTTCCAGGCGTGGCGCGCAGGCTTCACGCCGTTGAGCACGAAGTTGCCGATCAGATGGTATTTCCAGCGGGCCGGGTCGTGCAGGGTGTGGGTGCGGGCGTTACGCCAGAAGCGGTCGAGGTTGTGCTTGCCGGTGACCGAGCGGGTGCCGGCCAGTTCGAACAATTTGCTGCTGGCGAGCAAGGCGGTTTCGGCCGACAGCACTTTGGCTTGGGCGACCACCAGCGAGGCATGAGCGACCGTGTCCTCACTCGGCTCGGCAAGGGCGCGATCTACCGCCAACCCGGCCTTGGCGAGGATCGCTTCGGTACCGTGCACGCGCCACGCCAGGTCACCAATGGCGGCAATGGTGAACGGGTCTTGCCAGCCGTGATCCTGCTGGCTGTCGATCCACGGGCGCGCTTGGCGGGCGTAGATTTTCGCTTGTTCCAGGGCGCCCAGAGCGATGCCCGTATCGACGGCCGCCTGGATAATCTGCGAAATCGGACCGTTGGCGGTGGGTTGATCGAACGCCAGATGGGCGGGAATCACCGCACTGAGAGGCACTGTCACGCCATCGAGGGTCACGCCGCCGCTGGCGGTAGTGCGCTGGCCGAAGCCGTCCCAGCTGTCGATCACGCTCAAGCCTTGGGCGTCACGCTCGACGAAGGCTATGAACGCCTGGTCTTTTTCGTTGTTGCCCACGGTGGGCACGATATGGGCGAACAGCGCGCCGGTGCAGTAGAACTTCTCACCGTTGATTTGTGCGGTGTCGCCGTTGAAACGAATCTGGGTATCGAAGGTGCCGGCGTTTTTGCTCTTGGCTTCGGAGAACGCGTTGCCAAAACGATAGCCCGCCAGAACCTTGCCGAAGTAATAACGCTTTTGTTCCTCGGTGGCGGTTTGCAGCAGGATGTCCACCACGCCCAGGTGGTTCTGCGGGATCTGCCCCAGGGACGGGTCGGCGGCGGAGATCAACTTGATCACCTCGGCCACGGTCACATAGGACACCTCGGCGCCGCCATAGGCCTTGGGAATGGTGATGCCCCACAGGCCGCTGGCGGAAAACTCGTCGAGCTCGGCAACCGGCAAGCGACGCTCGCGGTCGCGCTCACTGGCCTCGACGGCAAAGCGTGCGGCCAGGCGCGTGGCGACTTCGATGGCTTCCGCATCCGAGCGGATGATATGGGCAGGGTGTTGAGGGTGGGCTGACATGGGCCGACTCCAGGCTTCGAAGGAATACCTGGGTGATTGCAGGAGTCGTGCCCGTTATTGATCATCAATAAAATCAATTACTTACTGGATGATTTACCAAGCAACCGTGAACATAAATCGACAAAGTGCCTAACTGCTGTTGCTCCAGCAACAGCACTGCCTGCTACCAGAACCGTCGACTTATCATTACCGTGTTTAATTCACCACCGTGTATTCCGTCGCGTCCGAAAGAATTTGACAATTCACTATATAAGTCACCGTGGCCTTTGTGACGGGATAGGTAAAGATCATGTCAGGCACCTGCACTTCGAATCTGTCAACCAAAGAAGTAATCTGACCGTCTAGCGCATAATAATAATCGCTATCGGTGATTATATATCCAAACACCCCATCACCAATGCGAATGTCACGATAAATGGGGATATACCATACCGCTTTGCCACCCGAGATGGCCGCACGAGAAATAACATTATTATTTGAAGGCTCAATTGTGGCTGCCGCCAATAAATTTTGGCGTGGAATAATATATCCGCTCATCGAACTGTCCTCGCAATGGATGGCATCTAGCTATTCACTAACAACTGTACAGAGGCTGGAATTGAAGAGTACCGGATCCCGTTAATCCGCACGTGATGGAAGGCCTCGATCGAGCTATGGTTAAACAGCTGTCTGCCCAGTACGACCTCAATAAAAGGTCTAATAAGCCGATCTTCAGGTGGTACATCGTGATCGTCCATCGTTGAACTCTCTAACAGATATGATCTGTGACGAGTTCAACATAACCCTGAATGCTTCAAGAAATAAGCTGTGAAGTCTGACAGTTGACAAACTAGATAACGACGTTCCGTACGAACCTCGCAGCCACCACTCCATCATTGCGATAGACATGCTGCTGATGGCTGGCAAACATAAAGAACTCACCGGCACCAATGATGTTTTCGACACCCGCCACCACCAGCGTCAGGCTGCCTTCGAACACAAACAACTGCTCGCTCCACCCCTCCAGGTCGGGGTCCGGGCAATAGCGGTCGCCGGGCTCCAGCCGCCACTCCCAGAGTTCCACTTCACGGCGCGCAGTGGCCTTGGCCAGCAACACCGCCTTGCTGCCATCGATCTCACCGGCCCAGGCCAGTTCGTTGATGCGGCTGTGGTCACGCACGTCTGGCGCCTGGATCAGGTCGCTGAACGCCACATCCAAGGCTTCGGCCACCCGGTCGAGGGTGGACAGGCTGACGTTCTTCTCCCCCGCCTCGATGGCCACCAGCATGCGCCGGCTGACCCCGGATTTTTCCGAAAGTGCGGTCTGGCTCAAGTCGGCGGCGTGGCGCAGACGACGAACGTTCTGGCTGACGTGCTGCAGGACCGAGGCCCGTTGCGGGTTTTCTTTGTGCACTATATTGCTCAATGGGTGGGTGTGCGCAGTATACTGCCCAGCGTGCGGCGCATTGTGCGGTCCGTACCTTTCCCTTGCAAGACCGAGCCGCCATGACTGCCCCCAAATCACCCTCGCGTTTCAACCGTTTCAGCAAAGCCGAATGCATCCTGGTGTTTATCACCATGATCTGGGGCGGCACCTTTTTGCTGGTGCAGCACGCCATGACCGTCAGCGGGCCGATGTTCTTTGTGGGCCTGCGCTTTGCGGCGGCAGCGATTGTGGTGGGGTTCTTTTCCTTGCGCACCCTGCGCGACCTGACATTGTTCGAGTTCAAGGCCGGGGTGTTTATCGGTGTAGCGATCATGTTTGGCTACGGGTTGCAGACCATTGGCTTGCAGACCATCCTCAGCAGCCAGTCGGCGTTTATCACCGCGTTATACGTGCCTTTTGTACCGCTGCTGCAATGGCTGGTGCTGGGCCGTCGCCCGGGACTGATGCCGAGCATTGGCATCATGCTGGCGTTCACCGGCTTGATGCTGCTGACGGGGCCGGCAGGCGCTTCGCTGAATTTCAGCCCCGGTGAAATCGCCACCTTGATCGGTGCCGTGGCGATTGCCGCCGAGATCATCCTGATCGGCGCCTTTGCCGGCCAGGTGGACGTACGCCGGGTGACCGTGGTGCAACTGGCCACCGCTTCGGTGCTGTCGTTCATGATGGTGGTGCCGATGGGCGAGGCGCTGCCGGGCTTTTCATGGTTGCTGCTGTTCAGCGCAGTGGGCTTGGGCTTGACCAGTGCAGTGATTCAGGTGGCGATGAACTGGGCGCAACAGAGCGTTTCACCGACGCGGGCCACGTTGATTTATGCAGGTGAGCCAGTGTGGGCTGGCGTGGTTGGGCGGATTGCCGGGGAGCGCTTCCCGCCGATTGCAATGGTCGGGGCGGCGTTGATTGTGGCGGCGGTGATTGTCAGTGAAATGAAGACAAAGAATCAGCGGCAAGCCGCAAAGGACAACGCACTGGAACAAGAAACGCTCTGATAGAACGTCCCCTTGGGAGGAACGTTCAAGAACGACAATCAAGAGTCACTGCTCGACGATCCTATAGAGAGCTTTTTTGGATTCTCCAATCACCTGGCCGTTTTCTATGACCTTGTAATAGACGTTGATCGCAGGCGAGCTGGCTAGCGCTTTTACAACCACTACGCTGATGGTTTTCGTCTCATCTGTCACGGGCACCGTGTCAAAATATCCTACAGAACTCAACGGGAAAGGCTCCTGGATCCAGGTCACTTCCCGCCCCATTGCGATATCGGGAGAGGGCAAGATTTTCATCTCGGCAGTTCCGTTCTCTATATGCACTTTATGAACTTCACCGTTCGAGCTGGGTTCAATGGTTGCGTCAGGGTACGCAGTTGGGTTTGTTGAGGTCATGTCACACCTTCCTGGTTGGCAGATATCGGCCGTGGTTTGTAGGCCGCCCTGGCGACAGTACTCGATAAGATTCCTGACGAAACCTGTAAGAGTTGACAGTTAGAGACACCTCAGCGACGAGTGGGCGATTTCGAAAGATCGCGTGCAAGTCAGGCCCCCTCGGGGAACAATCCGACAGTGCCAAATGGGAATTTTCAGCCTACCTTGTAGGATCCTGCCACATGTTGCCGTTTGGTGATCGAGAAAGCGGCACGTATGATGCATCCCAAACTCCCGCAGATTAGAAGCCTATGTCCCTGATAGTTCTACTGCTTCTGCCGTTTCTCGGCAGCTGTCTGGCGGCCTTGCTGCCGCACAATGCACGTAACACCGAATCCCTGTTGGCCGGCCTTGTGGCCCTGGTCGGCACCCTTCAAGTCGCCCTGCTCTACCCCCAGATCGCCCACGGTGGCGTGATACGCGAAGAATTCATGTGGTTGCCCAGCCTTGGGTTGAACTTCGTGTTGCGCATGGATGGGTTTGCCTGGCTGTTCTCGATGCTGGTGCTGGGCATCGGCACGCTGGTGTCGCTGTATGCGCGCTATTACATGTCGCCGGACGACCCGGTGCCGCGCTTCTTCGCGTTTTTCCTGGCCTTTATGGGCGCCATGCTTGGGCTGGTGATCTCCGGCAACCTGATCCAGATCGTGTTCTTCTGGGAGCTGACCAGCCTGTTCTCGTTCCTGTTGATCGGCTATTGGCACCACCGCGCCGATGCGCGACGCGGCGCGTATATGGCGCTGATGGTCACCGGCGCGGGCGGCTTGTGCCTGTTGGCGGGGGTGATGTTGCTGGGGCATATCGTCGGCAGCTATGACCTGGACCAGGTGCTGGCGGCGGGCGATCAGATTCGCGCCCACGCGCTGTACCCGGTCATGCTGGCCCTGGTGCTGGTCGGCGCCTTGAGCAAAAGCGCGCAGTTCCCTTTCCACTTCTGGCTGCCCCACGCGATGGCAGCGCCCACGCCGGTGTCGGCGTACCTGCACTCGGCAACGATGGTGAAGGCCGGCGTGTTCCTGCTGGCCCGCCTGTGGCCGTCGCTGTCTGGCAGCGAAGAATGGTTCTACATCGTCGGCGGTGCCGGCGCGATCACCCTGCTGCTCGGCGCTTACTGCGCAATCTTCCAGAACGACCTCAAGGGCCTACTGGCCTATTCCACCATCAGCCATCTGGGCTTGATTACCCTGCTTCTGGGCCTCAATAGCCCGCTGGCCGCCGTCGCGGCGGTGTTCCATATCCTCAACCACGCCACGTTCAAGGCTTCGCTGTTCATGGCGGCGGGCATCATCGACCACGAAAGCGGCACCCGCGACATTCGCAAGCTCAGCGGCCTGGTGCGGTTGATCCCGTTTACCGCCACGCTGGCGATGGTCGCCAGTGCGTCCATGGCCGGGGTGCCGTTGCTCAATGGCTTCCTGTCCAAAGAGATGTTCTTCGCCGAAACCGTGTTTATTTCCTCGACCGCCTGGGTGGAGTTCGCGCTGCCGGTGATCGCCACCGTCGCTGGCACGTTCAGCGTGGTGTATGCCCTGCGCTTTACCGTGGATGTGTTCTTCGGCCCAACCGCCACCAACCTGCCCCACACCCCCCACGAGCCGCCGCGCTGGATGCGCGCACCGGTGGAACTGCTGGTGTTTACCTGCCTGCTGGTGGGGATCTTCCCGGCCCAGGTGGTGGGTTCGATCCTAGCGGCTGCTGCACTGCCCGTGGTGGGCGGCGTGCTGCCCGAGTACAGCCTGGCGATCTGGCACGGCTGGAACGCGCCGATGATCATGAGCCTGGTGGCCATGAGCTGCGGCGTGGTGCTGTATTTGATCCTGCGCAAGCAACTCAAGCGCGGGCGCTTCAAGTACCCGCCGATCATCAGCTACTTCAACGGCAAGCGCATGTTCGAGCGCAGCCTGGTGGTGATGATGCGCGGCGTGCGCAAGATCGAGAAACGCATCAGCACCAAGCGCCTGCAAACCCAGCTGTTCCTGCTGGTGCTGGTGGCCGTGGTCGCCGGTGTGATCCCGATGCTGCACAGCAGCCTCAGCTGGGGCGACCGGCCGAAGATCCCCGGTTCCATCGTGTTCGTGACCTTGTGGCTGCTGGCGATTGCCTGCGCCCTGGGCGCCGCGTGGCAAGCCAAGTACCACCGGCTGGCGGCCCTGACCATGGTCAGCGTGTGCGGCCTGATGACCTGCATCACCTTCGTATGGTTCTCGGCGCCGGACCTGGCGTTGACGCAGTTGGTGGTTGAAGTGGTGACCACCGTGCTGATCCTGCTGGGCCTGCGCTGGCTGCCCCGGCGGATCGAAGAAGTCTCGCCGCTGCCAAGCTCGTTGCGCAAGGCACGCATCCGCCGTCTGCGCGACTTCCTGCTGTCCACCGTGGTGGGCGGCGGCATGGCGTTGCTGTCCTACGCCATGCTGACGCGCCAGACCCCCAACGATATCTCCTCGTTCTACCTGAGCCGCGCCCTGCCCGAAGGCGGCGGCAGCAATGTGGTGAACGTGATGTTGGTGGACTTCCGCGGCTTCGACACCCTGGGTGAAATCACCGTACTCGGCGCCGTGGCACTCACGGTGTACGCGCTGTTGCGGCGTTTCCGCCCCTCGAAAGAAAGCATGCAATTGCCCGCCCAACAGCGCCAACTGGCACCGGACGTGGCCACCGACCTGGTCAACCCGCGCCAGGCCAGCGACACCGCCCTGGGCTTTATGATGGTGCCGGCGGTGCTGGTGCGCCTGCTGCTGCCGATTGCGCTGGTGGTGTCGTTCTACCTGTTTATGCGCGGCCACAACCAACCGGGCGGCGGTTTTGTCGCAGGCTTAGTGATGTCGGTGGCGTTTATCCTGCAATACATGGTGGCTGGCACCCAGTGGGTCGAGGCGCAGATGAGCCTAAGGCCGATGCGCTGGATGGGCTTCGGGCTGTTCTCGGCCACACTCACGGGGCTTGGCGCGCTGTTTGCGGGTTACCCGTTCCTGACCACCCATACCTGGCACTTCAGTTTGCCGGTGCTGGGAGATATTCATGTCGCCAGCGCATTGTTCTTCGACGTCGGCGTGTACGCCATGGTCGTCGGTTCCACCCTGCTGATGCTCACCGCCCTGGGTCACCAGTCGGTGCGTGCGCACAAACCGAGCAACCAGGCCAAAGTGGTCGCCGCAACAGAAGGAGCCGCCTGATGGAAGAAGTCATCGCAATCGCCATTGGGGTGTTGGCCGCCTCGGGCGTGTGGCTGATCCTGCGGCCACGGACGTTCCAGGTGGTGATGGGCCTGTGCCTGTTGTCGTACGGGGTGAACCTGTTCATTTTCAGCATGGGCAGCCTGTTTATCGGCAAGGAACCGATCATCAAGGACGGCGTGCCGCAAGACCTGCTCAACTACACCGACCCTCTGCCCCAGGCCCTGGTGCTCACGGCCATCGTCATCAGCTTCGCCATGACCGCCTTGTTCCTGGTGGTGCTGCTGGCCTCCCGGGGCTTGACCGGTACTGACCATGTAGACGGCCGGGAGCCCAAGGAATGACGTGGATGAACCAACTGATCATCGCGCCGATCCTGCTGCCGTTGCTCACCGCCGCTTTGATGCTGATGCTCGGCGAGAAACGCCGACCGTTGAAGGCCAAGATCAATCTGTTTTCCAGTGTAATCGGCCTGGGCATTGCGATTTTGCTGCTGTACTGGACGCAAAAAGGCGGCCCCGGCTCGATTGGCGTGTACCTGCCGGGCAACTGGCAGGTGCCATTCGGCATTGTGCTGGTGGTGGACCAACTGTCAGCGCTGATGCTGGTGCTCACCGGGATTATCGGCGTGAGCGCGCTGCTGTTCGCCATGGCCCGCTGGGACCGTGCGGGCACCAGTTTCCACGCGTTGTTCCAGGTGCAGATGATGGGGCTGTACGGTGCGTTCCTCACCGCTGATCTGTTCAACCTGTTCGTGTTCTTCGAGGTGCTGCTGGCGGCGTCCTATGGCTTGATGCTGCACGGTTCGGGCCGGGCGCGGGTGTCGGCGGGCTTGCATTACATTGCGATCAACCTGCTGGCCTCGTCGCTGTTTCTGATTGGCGCGGCGATGATCTACGGGGTTACCGGCACGCTGAATTTCGCTGACCTGGCATTGAAAATCCCATTGGTGCCGGAAGCTGATCGTGGCCTGTTGCACGCAGGTGCCGCGATTCTTGCGACAGCATTCCTGGCCAAGGCCGGCATGTGGCCGCTGAACTTCTGGCTGGCGCCCGCCTATTCCTCGGCGAGTGCGCCGGTGGCGGCGATGTTTGCGATCATGACCAAGGTTGGCGTGTACACCGTGCTGCGCCTGTGGACCCTGCTGTTCTCCGGCCAGGCTGGTGCGTCGGCGCTGTTTGGCGGCGATTGGCTGGTGTACGGCGGCATGGCGACCATCATCTGCGCAGGTCTGGCGATGGTGGCGGCGCAGCGCTTGGAACGCATGGCCAGCTTGAGCATTCTGGTGTCAGCGGGGATTCTGCTTTCCTCCGTCGGTTTCGCCCAGCCAAGCCTGACGGCGGGTGCGTTGTTCTACCTGGTCAGCTCTACGTTGGCGCTGAGCGCGCTGTTTCTGTTGGCGGAATTGATCGAACGCTCGCGCTCGGCCAATGACCTGCCGTTGGATGAAGAAATCGATGCGCTGCCTAAGGCCATGGAGTCCCTGCATCCGCGCCCTGGTGTGAACCTTGATGATGAACAGCAAGCCGTGGTCGGCCAGGTGATCCCCTGGACCATGGCGTTCCTGGGTTTGAGCTTTATCGCCTGCGCGCTGCTGATCATCGGCATGCCGCCGCTGTCAGGGTTTATCGGCAAGCTCAGCTTGTTGAGTGCGCTGGTCAATCCGCTGGGCCTCGGAGTCAGCGTTGACGCACCGATCCGCCCGGCTGCGTGGGGCCTCGTGGCGCTGCTGATCCTCTCCGGTCTCGCCTCGCTGATCGCCTTCGCGCGCTTGGGCATCCAGCGCTTCTGGACCCCAGAGGAGCGCCCATCGCCGCTGCTGCGCCGCTATGAGTGCGTGCCGATCTTCTTCCTGCTGGGCCTGAGTATCCTGCTGACCTTCAAGGCCGAGCCTTTGTTGCGCTACACCCAGGACACTGCTGTCAGCTTGAACAACCCGGAGCATTACGTGATGGCCGTCATGGCGACGCGTCCCGTGCCCAGTCCGGAAGCCAAGGCCGCCGCCCTGGAGGTGCAGCCATGAAGCGCCTGTTCCCTGCCCCGTGGTTATCGTTGGCCTTGTGGCTGTTGTGGTTGGTGCTGAACCTGTCGGTAAGCCCCGGCAACTTGCTGCTGGGCGCACTCCTGGGCTTTCTGGCACCGCTGCTGATGGCGCCGTTACGGCCGCTGCCGATCCGCATCCGCCGGCCGGGGGTGATCATCCGCCTGTTCTTCGTGGTGGGCCGCGATGTGATCGTGTCCAACCTGCGAGTGGCCTGGGGCGTATTGACCTGCGGCTCACGCCCACCGCGCTCGCGCTTTATCAAGATCCCCCTGGACCTGCGCGACGCCAACGGCCTTGCCGCGCTGTCGATGATCACCACCGTGGTGCCCGGCACCATCTGGTCGGAACTGGCGCTGGACCGCAGTATCCTGCTGCTGCACGTGTTCGACCTGGACGATGAAGCGCAGTTTATCGAGCACTTCAAGACCACCTACGAGCGGCCCCTGATGGAGATCTTCGAATGAGCGCCCTGCTCTCCAATGCGATCCTGTTCAGCCTGTTCCTGTTCTCCCTGGCCATGGTGCTGACCCTGGTACGCCTGTTCAAAGGCCCCTCGGCCCAGGACCGGGTACTGGCGCTGGACTACCTGTACATGCTGGCGATGCTGATGATGCTGGTGCTGGGCATTCGCTACGCCAGTGACACCTACTTTGAAGCGGCGCTGCTGATTGCGCTGTTCGGCTTTGTGGGCTCGTTTGCCCTGGCCAAATTCCTGCTGCGTGGCGAGGTGATTGAATGATGCCGATATGGGTGGAAGTGATCGTCGCGGTGCTGTTGGTGCTCAGCAGCGTGTTTGCCTTGATTGGCGCGATCGGCTTGCTGCGCATGAAGGATTTTTTCCAGCGCATGCACCCGCCAGCGCTAGCCTCGACACTGGGGGCGTGGTGCGTGGCGTTGGCGTCGATTGTGTACTTTTCGGTGCTCAAGTCCGGGCCGGTGTTGCACGGGTGGTTGATCCCGATTTTGTTGTCGATCACGGTGCCGGTGACCACGTTGCTGCTGGCGCGCACGGCGTTGTTCCGTAAGCGCATGGCCGGGGATGATGTGCCGGCCGAAGTCAGCAGCCGCCGCTAATTTCTCAGGTAAACACAGTTCAAAAATGTGGGAGGGGGCTTGCCCTAATGCCAGTCAGTTAAGGGCAAACACCGTCAGTGTGGCGAGGGAGCTTGCTCCCGCTGGGCCGCGTAGCGGCCCCAAAGATGGGACTGCTGCGCAGTCCAGCGGGAGCAAGCTCCCTCGCCACAGGTTAGCTTTTACTCTTTCTAACCCTTAACTGACTGGCATTGGGGCTTGCCCCCGATTGCGGTGGATCAGCTAAAAACTAGTTGGCTGACACACCGCTATCGGGGGCAAGCCCCCTCCCACATTTGGATTGGGCACCACTGGATTGGCTGCGTGACCCAGTAGAAACCCGCAGAAATTTCCGACAGCGTTTTAGGGTTGCCCTCGGAAGATGGCTGCCTAATCTTCGGCGGTCGCTGCAAATTCAGCGACCGGGTTTCGCAGCCCGGTTAAACTCTAGACGCACAGCGTCCACCTCAGATAGCGGGCGCTTTTTTATGCCTGATGTTATGGCGGCTGTGCGCGGGATACCTTCGGGTATGCCGGGTGCCTAGAGTCCCGGTCTGCGAACCTGCGTACAGCTGCCACCCGATTGTCGTTTCGCAGCGATGGGGGGCGGCTCCAATACTCTAGGAGCTTTGCCATGATTAAAGACAGTCCGAATCCGCTATCAGATTCCACCACACATCATAGCGCTGTTCATCGAGCAATTAATCGTCATCTGAACCCGTTAGAAATCAAACATAGAAAGGACGAAGGTGCGCCTCTACGTGTGCACAAATCGATTCACACCCTTAGCCTCTAAAAACCCCAAAGCGGAATATTCAGTCATCTAGGCAACATATGGCAAAGCGAATAGCTTTTTAAACGAAAACTCCTACTCCCACATCAGAATACCTCACTTCCTTGAAACTAGCGCCTAATGCAAATTCCTTCCCTTGCTGCCTGGCATTTTTGCCGGACGATATGTGCGGGATATATTTTCGCTTAAAAGCAAAACCATAGGCCGATACAGTCGTGCTTAAAGATTGAAACCCTTCCTCAAATAAATGGACAGCCAGGATGCAGCTCACGTATAAGATTTTTTTTGTAGCCCTAGGACTCGCAGCAAACATTACATATGCACACGCTGAACACATTCACCCCTCTACAATCCTAAACATAAAAATGAACGCAACCTATCTGGATATAGACCCTGACAAAACGGGACATTCCAGTATAAAACTAATGCCCGCAGTACGCTTGACACTCTCAACCCCACACAGTTGTGGCACCTCCCAAGTACATATAACTCCAGACTCTATCGGTGTACCCGTTGAAAATTTTCTTGGGGAAATTGTAAAAATAAAAAAATACGCAGATGATGGAATTCCATTATTCATCACTTACGCAAACTGCGATCAAAAAATACCGATGATGACTAAACTCGGCCCCTGCAGCGGCGCTGTGTGCCGCTCGCTCACCGAGGAACTGATTGAAGGAAAGCTGTATTTAGATCAGGGCTACCGACCTACGCCAGCGGCACGTAGTCGTTTTTTTATAACACTGCCCCTGACTCACGACAAAAAATTACAAGCTTGGAAAGTGAAAATTTACGACGTAACAACCAAAAAAGTCGCTGCCGATGGTTTTGTTAACCATGAAGATTATGCTGCCAGTAAATTCACTCATCGGCTTAGAACCTTCCACACTAACGGCATGGTTGCCAGCGCTACGGAAATGAACGCTCATGGGCAGCGAGAGGGAAAGACGATTACTCGCCATAAGAACGGAAAAATTGAAAAATCTATTAATTATATTAGCGACATTATCGTTGACGGGGAATATGTAACTTATTACCCGACGGGAAGTGTAAAAATTCGCGAAAATTTCGTAGAGGGCATGCTACACGGACCAAGAATTAAGCTGTACGCGAACGGAACCCCTGAAGCGATGGAAAAATACCTACACGGAAAACGCTCAGGAATTTCAAGTTATTATTACAACAACGGCACACTAAAAAACATACAAGATTATGACCGTGGACAATTGGACGGATGGGAAGCTGAGTACTTCCCTAACGGCGAAATAAAATCGCAAACACTCTATGAAAATCATCACATTAGAGCTAGCCACGAATGGAATATCGACGGTATAAAAATCAGCCAATGGGAAAAAGACCAAAATCACAACCAGCAGGGTGACGATATAGAGTGGTATGACAACGGCCAAAAAAAGAAACACTCAATATATAAAGATGGAAAGCTTCATGGAAAAATGCAAAGTTGGTCTGAGAATGGCGCTCAACTTTTTTCTATCGAATATGCGCACGGCCAGAGAAACGGACAATCTCAGATGTGGCACAGAGATGGGACATTGATAGAAGACTGCCAATACCAAGCAGGCAAAATTTCAGAGCCGTGCTCGGTAAAACCTCAGTTCTGACTCTCCAAATATTGGACGCGGATAGAAGTTCGACTCGCAAAACTTAGCTATACGTATAAAAACGCCCCGAACCAGTCGGGGCGTTTTTTATTCAGCGCTAACCGATCAAGCCTGATCCGCCAACCGCCACGTCGTCCCACCCTTCCCATCTTCCAACACCACGCCCATGGCGGTGAGTTGGTCGCGGATACGGTCGGATTCCGCCCAGTCTTTGTTGGCACGTGCAGCCAAACGCGCCTGAATCAGCGCATCTACTTCGGCCGCATCCACACGCCCTTCGGCGCCGGCTTGCAGGAAGTCGTCGGCTTCCATCTGCAACACGCCCAGCACGCTGGCCAGTTCTTTCAAGCGCGCCGCAAGACCTGCCGCTGCGTCGAGATCGCTCTCGCGCAGGCGGTTGATCTCGCGCACCATCTCAAACAGCACGGCGCAGGCTTCGGGGGTGCCGAAGTCGTCGTTCATCACCTGGGTGAAGCGCTCAACGAACGCTTCGCCGCCGGCCGGGGCAACCACTGGCAAGCCTTTCAACGCGTGGTAGAACCGCTCCAGGGCGCCCTTGGCGTCCTTGAGGTTGTCTTCCGAGTAGTTGATGGCGCTGCGGTAGTGGCTCGACACCAGCAGATAACGCACAACCTCTGGATGGTACTTTTCCAGCACGTCGCGAATGGTGAAGAAGTTGTTCAAGGACTTGGACATCTTCTCGCCATTGATGCGGATCATGCCGCAGTGCATCCAGGCGTTGGCGTAGGTCTTGCCCGTGGCGGCTTCGCTTTGGGCGATTTCGTTTTCGTGGTGCGGGAACTCCAGGTCGCTGCCGCCTCCATGAATGTCGAAGGTCTCGCCCAGGCAGCAGGTGGACATCACCGAGCATTCGATGTGCCAGCCCGGACGCCCGGCGCCCCATGGCGACTCCCAGCTCGGCTCGCCGGGCTTGGTGGCTTTCCACAGCACGAAGTCCAGCGGGTCTTGCTTGGCTTCGTCCACTTCGATACGTGCGCCGATGCGCAGGTCTTCGATTTTCTTGCGCGACAGCTTGCCGTAGCCCATGAACTTGGCGACGCGGTAGTACACGTCGCCGTTGCCTGGGGCGTAGGCGTAACCCTTGTCGATCAGGGTCTGGATCATGGCGTGCATGCCAGGGATGTGGTCCGTGGCACGCGGTTCCATGTCCGGCTTGAGGATGTTGAGGCGCGCCTCGTCCTCGTGCATCGCCGCAATCATGCGCTCGGTCAGCGCGTCGAACGACTCGCCGTTTTCGTTGGCGCGGTTGATGATCTTGTCGTCGATGTCGGTGATGTTGCGCACGTACGTCAAGTCATAGCCGCTGAAACGCAACCAGCGGGTCACCAGGTCGAAGGCCACCATGCTGCGGCCATGGCCGATGTGGCAGTAGTCGTACACGGTCATGCCGCACACGTACATGCGCACCTTGTTGCCATCGAGCGGCTTGAAGACTTCTTTGGTCTTGCTGAGTGTGTTGTAGATCGTTAGCACGACAAATCCCTTAAATCACTGGCCCCACGAATCACGCAAGGTCACGGTACGGTTGAATACCGGAGCACCAGGTTTCGAGTCCTTGATATCCGCGCAGAAGTAACCTTCGCGCTCGAACTGGAAACGGTCTTCCGGCTGTGCTTCGCCCAACGACGGCTCGGCACGACAACCCGTAAGAACTTGCAGGGAGTCAGGGTTGATGTTGTCGAGGAAACTGGCGCTGTCTTCGGCCTTCTCAGGGTTCGGCGAGCGGAACAGGCGATCGTACAAACGCACTTCGCACTCGATGCTGGCGGCGGCCGGCACCCAGTGGATCACGCCCTTGACCTTGCGGCCTTCAGGGTTCTTGCCCAGGGTTTCCGGGTCGTACGAGCAGCGCAGTTCGACGATGTTGCCATCGGCGTCCTTGATCGCTTCGTCGGCGCGGATCACGTAGCTGCCACGCAGGCGCACTTCGCCAGCCGGTTCCAGGCGCTTGTAGCCCTTTGGCGGCTCTTCCATGAAGTCATCGCGGTCGATGTAGATTTCACGGCTGAACGGCAGCTTGCGCACGCCCAGTTCTTCTTTTTGCGGATGACGCGGCAACTCGAGGTTGTCGACTTTGTCTTCCGGGTAGTTGGTGATCACGACTTTCAGCGGACGCAGTACGCACATGGCGCGCGGGGCGCTGTGGTCGAGGTCGTTGCGGATGCTGAATTCGAGCATGCCGAAGTCCACCACGCCGTCGGAACGGTTGGTGCCGACCATGTCGCAGAAGTTGCGGATCGAGGCAGGCGTGTAGCCACGGCGGCGGAAGCCCGACAGCGTGGACATGCGCGGGTCGTCCCAGCCGTGAACGTGTTTTTCATCGACCAGTTGCTTGAGCTTGCGCTTGCTGGTGATGGTGTAGTTCAGGTTCAGGCGACTGAACTCGTACTGGCGCGGGTGCGCCGGCACCGGCAGGTGCTCCAGGAACCACTCGTACAGCGGGCGATGGCTTTCGAACTCCAGGGTGCAGATGGAGTGGGTGATGCCTTCGATGGCGTCCGACTGACCGTGGGTGAAGTCATAGTTCGGGTAGATGCACCACTTGTCACCGGTCTGATGGTGATGGGCGTGGCGGATGCGGTACATGATCGGGTCGCGCAGGTTCATGTTCGGCGAGGCCATGTCGATCTTGGCACGCAGCACGCGGGCGCCGTCGGCGAACTCACCGGCGCGCATGCGGGCGAACCAGTCGAGGTTCTCTTCCACCGAACGGTCGCGGAACGGGCTGTTCTTGCCCGGCTCGGTCAGGGTGCCACGGTATTCCTTGGCTTGCTCCGGGCTCAGGTCGTCAACGTAGGCTTTGCCAGCCTTGATCAGCTCGACGGCCCAGTCGTGCAGTTGGTCGAAGTATTGCGAGGCATAGCGCACTTCACCGGACCATTCGAAGCCCAGCCATTTCACGTCGCTTTCGATGGCGTCGATGTATTCCTGGTCTTCCTTGGCCGGGTTGGTGTCGTCGAAACGCAGGTGGGTGACGCCGCCGAATTCCTGGGCCAGGCCGAAGTTCACACAGATCGACTTGGCGTGACCGATGTGCAGGTAGCCGTTGGGCTCAGGCGGGAAACGGGTGACGATCTGCGTGTGCTTGCCCGAATCCAGGTCCGCCTGGATGATCGGGCGCAGGAAATTGACCGGGACGGCAGGTCCGGCCTTGGAATTCGAGGTAGGGTCGACAGTGGGCTTGCTCATAGGATCCTTGAACAGACAGGTTCGTGGCCGGGTAAGGCCAGATAAAACAAAGCGCTCATAATAGCCGAAGCCGTCAAGACACTGACAGAGCGTGGCCAAAAACTGCTGCATTTATTGCATAGGCGGTAAAAAACCACCTCGAAATTCCTACAGGTCACGCTAAACTGCGCGCCTTGGCCGCTGTTTTGCCAAAAGTGTCGCCAAACCGGTAAGGCGCCCCGGCGTCCACACCCACGAATTCCTTGAAAGAGAAACGACCATGACTCAAGTCAAACTGACCACCAACCACGGTGACATCGTCATCGAGCTGAACGCCGAGAAAGCGCCGATCACCGTCGCCAACTTCATCGAGTACGTGAACGCCGGCCACTACGAAAACACCGTTTTCCACCGCGTGATCGGTAACTTCATGGTCCAGGGCGGCGGTTTCGAGCCAGGCATGAAAGAAAAGAAAGACAAGCGCCCAAGCATCCAGAACGAAGCGGACAACGGCCTCTCCAACGACAAGTACACCGTCGCCATGGCCCGTACCATGGAGCCGCATTCGGCCTCCGCGCAGTTCTTCATCAACGTGGCCGACAACGCCTTCCTGAACCACAGCGGCAAGAACGTACAAGGCTGGGGCTACGCAGTATTCGGTAAAGTCACCGAAGGCCAGGACGTTGTAGACAAGATCAAAGGCGTGCAAACCACCGGTAAAGCCGGTCACCAGGACGTTCCGGTAGAAGACGTAATCGTCGAGAAAGCCGAGATCGTTGGGTGATATTGCTGATTTCAGATTTGCATCTGGAAGAGGAGCGCCCGGATATCACCCGGGCGTTTCTGGATTTACTCCACGGCCGCGCCCGTGGTGCTCAGGCGTTGTACATTCTGGGGGACTTCTTTGAAGCCTGGATTGGCGACGATGGCATGACCGCCTTCCAGCGTTCGATTTGCGCGGCTCTGCGCGAGCTGAGCGACAGCGGCACCCCGATTTTTATCATGCATGGCAACCGCGATTTCCTGATCGGCAAGGCGTTCTGCAAAGCAGCAGGTGCCACCTTGCTCAAGGACCCGAGTGTCGTGCAGCTCCATGGTGAGCCGGTGCTATTGATGCACGGCGACAGCCTCTGCACCCGCGACGTCGGCTATATGAAGCTGCGGCGCATCCTGCGTAACCCCATCGTGTTGTTTATCCTGCGGCACTTGCCGTTGCGCACCCGCCACAAGCTGGCGCGCAAACTGCGCAGCGAAAGCCGTGCGCAGACGCGCATGAAGGCCAACGACATCGTGGATGTGACCCCCGAGGAAGTACCACGGGTGATGCAGCAGTTTGGCGTGCGCACCCTGGTTCACGGCCACACCCACCGCCCGGCCATTCACAAGTTGCAGATTGGTGACCAGGCGGCCAAGCGTATTGTGCTGGGGGATTGGGACAAGCAGGGCTGGGCGTTACAGGTGGATGAGCAAGGGTTTCAGTTGGCGGCGTTTGATTTTGTGAACCCGCAGTTGGCATTGCCTGGCGCCTAAGACCAGACAACACAGCTCCAATGTGAACAGAGATCCAATTGTGGGAGGGGGCTTGCTCCCGATAGCTGTGGGTCAGTGATAGATGTACTCACTGACACATTGCTATCGGGGGCAAGCCCCCTCCCACATTTGATTGCATTCCAACATTAGATTGCATTCCAAACTCTGGATTGCATTCCAGCTTTTGTGGATCAGTGGCCGCTTGCCGCCGGCCCCGCCTTCGCCGTAAACGGCGGCTTCGCCAGCCACACCAACAACATCAAGCCCATGAACATCCACCCCAGCAACGTGAAGTAATCCACGGTGGACATCATGTACGCCTGGCTGGTGAGGATTTGGTCCAGTTGCGCATAGGCCTTGTGCCCTGCCCCGCCCAACGCCTGCACCGCATCGCGGGTGGCGGAGTCGTAGGTGGTCATGTTTTCGCTCATGTACGCATGGTGCTGGTCCGCCCGACGAATCCAGATCCAGGTGGTCAACGAGGCCGCGAAGCTGCCACCCAAGGTGCGCAGGAAGGTGGCCAGGCCGGCGCCATCGGCAATCTGGTGCGGCGGCAGGTCGGACATCAGGATGCTCAAGGTCGGCATAAAGAACAGCGCCACGCCGATCCCCATGAACAACTGCACCAGGGCGATGTGCTGGAAGTCCACTTCATTGGTGAAACCCGCGCGCATAAAGCAGCTCAAGCCAATCGCCAGGAACGCCAGGCCCGCCAGCAAGCGCAGGTCGAACTTGTGCGCGTACTTGCCCACGAACGGCGACATCAATACCGGCAGGATGCCAATCGGCGCCACCGCCAGCCCGGCCCAGGTGGCGGTGTAGCCCATCTGGGTTTGCAGCCACTGCGGCAGGATCAGGTTGATGCCGAAGAAACCGGCGTAACCGAGGATCAACACGATGGTGCCGATCCTGAAGTTGCGGTAGGCAAACAGCTTGAGGTTGACCACCGGGTGTTTGTCGGTGAGTTCCCAGATGATGAACACCGCCAGGGCAATCACCGAAATCGCCGCACCAATGATGATGAAGTTGGACTCGAACCAGTCCAGGTCATTGCCCTTGTCGAGGATGATCTGCAAGGCGCCCACCCCCACGATCAAGCTGAGCAACCCAACGTAATCCATCGGCTGGTGACTGGTGACCACTGGGCGTTTCTTCAACTGCGAACGCACCACCATCACCGCAAAGATGCCGATAGGCACGTTGATAAAGAAGATCCACGGCCAGCTGTAGCTGTCGGTGATCCAACCGCCCAGAATCGGCCCGGCAATCGGCGCCACCACCGTCACCATCGCCAATAACGCCAGGGCCATGCCGCGCCTGGCGGGGGGATAGACCGCGATCAACAGCGTTTGGGTCATCGGGTACAACGGCCCGGCGACCAAGCCTTGCAACACCCGAAACCCGATCAACTCGGGCATGGACGTGGAAATACCGCAAAGGAACGAAGCCAGCACAAACAGGATGGTTGCCCACAAAAACAGCTTCACCTCGCCGAACCGGCGGCTCAGCCAGCCGGTGAGCGGCAAGGCAATGGCGTTGCTCACCGCAAACGAGGTGATCACCCAGGTGCCCTGCTCCGAACTCACGCCGAGGTTGCCGGAAATAGTCGGCAGCGCCACGTTGGCGATGGTGGTGTCGAGCACCTGCATAAAGGTCGCCAGCGACAGGCCAATAGTGGCCATCAACAGGCTGGGTGGCGTGAAGGAGGCGTTATTGCTCATTAGCGTTGCACAGCCTTGGGCGCGGCGAGGCTGTTGTCATGGATCAGCTGGGTGATCATGGCGTCGGCTTCGGCCAGTTGGCGGTCGTACACGTTGGTGGTGAAGGTGGCCTTCTGCGGCGCCTGTTGCGCCAATACCGGGCCGCTCTGGTCGTGCAGGTCGACGTTGACCACGGTGGACAGGCCTACGCGCAGTGGGTGTTTGGCCAACTCGTCAGCGTTGACATGAATGCGCACCGGCACCCGCTGTACGATCTTGATCCAGTTACCGGTAGCATTCTGCGCAGGCAGCAAGGCAAACGCGCTGCCGGTACCGGCGCCGAGGCTGTCGATGGTGCCGCTGAACTTGACGTCGCTGCCGTAGATATCCGACTCGATGTCCACCGGCTGGCCGATGCGCATATTGCGCAGCTGGGTTTCCTTGAAGTTGGCGTCGATCCACAGCTGGTCCAGCGGGATCACCGCCATCAACGCGGTGCCTGGCTGCACGCGCTGGCCCAATTGCACGGTACGTTTGGCCACATAACCGGTGACCGGTGCAATCAAGGTGCTGCGCGCATTGGTCAGGTAGGCCTGGCGCAATTGGGCAGCGGCGGCTTGCACGTCGGGGTGGGACGAAATCACCGTGTCATCCACCAGCGCGCTGCTGGTCTTGAACTGTTGCTGCACGTTGGCCAGGGCGTTTTGCGCCGAGGTCAGGTCATCGCGGGCGTGGGACAGTTCTTCCTGGGAAATCGCCCCGCCAGCGGCAAGGTTCTTACGCCGGCTGTAGTTGTCCTGGGCCTTTTGCACGTTGGCTTGCTGCGCCAACACCTGGGCCTTCATGCCATCGACGTTGCTGTACAAACCACGCACCTGGCGCACGGTGCGGGCCAGGTTGGCCTGGGCACTTTGCAGGCCGACGGCGGCGTCGTTCGGGTCGAAGTTGATCAGCACCTGGCCTTCGTGGACCAGGTCACCATCGTCGGCACCGATGCTCACCACGGTGCCGGTAACCAGCGGGGTGATTTCCACCACGTTGCCGTTCACGTAGGCGTCGTCGGTGCTTTCGTTGAAGCGCCCGTAGAGTTCGTGCCAGGCCCACACGCCGGCGATACCGAGGATGACGATCAGCGCCAGGCCGATCAGCATGACCTTGCGTTTGCGTGGGTTGTTGTCTTGCGGTGTTGCGGCGTTGCTGTCGGCAGTGGCCATGACTAATACCTCAAATTATTGCGTACGCGTGGCTGGGGTGGTCGCGGCCACGTTATTGGCGTTGAAACCGCCACCCAGGGCCTGCATCAGTTGAATCGACAGATCGATCTGCGCGGCATTCAGGCTTGCCAGCTGGCGCTGGGCCTGCAGCAATTGCTGCTCGATGCTGAGCACATCCAGGTAGTTACCGATGCCGGAGCTGTAGCGCTGCACACCGGTGTCGTAGGACTGCTGGGCAATGTCCGCGGCATGTTGCTGGGCCTGGATTTGCCGGCCGGTGTCGCGCAGTTGGGCGAGGGTGTTGCCGATGTCGCCCAGGGCTTGCACCAGGGTTTTGTTGTACTGGGCCACGGCCAGGTCGTAGTCGGCGTCGCGGGCATCGAGGTCGGCGCGCAGGCGGCCGCCGTCGAATATCGGCAGCGAAATGGTCGGCGCAATGTTGAAGAAGCGGCTGGCCGAGCCAAACATCGCATCCCCCAGCAACGACTCGGCCCCGGCGCTCGCGCTCAGGTTGAGGTTGGGGTAGAAGCGGGTCTTGCTCGCGGCCACGTTCTTGCTGGCCGCCTCGACACGCCAGCGGGCGGCGATCAGGTCGGGGCGACGGCCGAGCAATTCGGCGGGCAGCACCGACGGCACCGCGACGGCGCTGGGCTTGAGCACGTTGGGACGGGTTAGTTCGCCGCCACGGTCCGGGCCTTTGCCGAGCAACACCGCCAGGGCGATCTTGGCGCTCGCCAGTTGTTTCTCCGCGTCGATCAATTGCGACTGGGAGCTGGCTTCCAGGCTTTCGGTCTGCTGGTACTGGTAGTGGCTGTCGATGCCCGAGTTGAGGCGACGTTTGCCCAGGTCCAACATTTGGCGGGTGCGCTTAAGGTCGTCATTGGCCAGGTCACGCACGATATGCGCCTGGCCCAGGTCGCTGTAGGCCTTGGCCACGTTGGCGGCCAGGGTCAGGCGTGCGGCCTGTTGATCGACTTCGGCGGCGCGGGCCTGGCCCAGCGCGGCTTCCCAGGCGGCGCGCTGGCCACCCCATAGGTCGAAGGTGTAGTTGAAGCTGGCGCCGATATTTCGCACCGTGGCGTAGGCATCGCCCTGGCCCAGTGGGTCCTGGTCTTTGGCCAGGCGCGAACGGCTCACACCGGCGCTGGCGTCCAAGGTCGGCATGCGTGCGGCGTCGGCGGCAAAGGCAGCGGCTTGCGCCTGGTGGGCACGGGCGCTGGCCACCTGCATGTCGGGGCTGTTTTGCAAGGCCTCAACGACCAGGCTGTCGAGCTGTGGGTCGCCGAGGCTTTTCCACCAATCGGCGCTGGGCCAGGCGGCTTGCGAAAGCGTCACGCCACTCAGGGACTTACCGGTTTGCAGGGTGTTGGCGTCGAGGTTTTTACCTTGGGTGTCGAGGCCGCTGAAGTTGGCGCAACCGGCCATGCTCATGGCGGTGAGCACCAGGCAAAGGGCACGTGTGTTCATCATTTACCTACCCGCAGCAGCGTGATCGAGTCACCTGCGGCTATCAGAATTTTCTTGAGGATGCGTTCCAGGTCTTCCAACTCGCCGGGCTCCAGGGAGCCGGCCAGTTGGTTCAGCGCTTCAGTGCCGACATGGGGCAAGGTGTCCGCCAGTTTCTGGCCATCCGCAGTGAGTACAAGCTGCACCTGGCGACGGTCCTGGGCAGAGCGTTGGCGTTCGAGCAAGCCCTTCTGCTCCAGGCGGTCGAGCATGCGGGTCATCGAGCCGCTGTCCAGCGACAGGTGGCGACACAGCTCGGCCGGGGTGTCGATGCCGTAGAGCGCCATGATCACCAATACCTTGAATTGCGCGGCAGTGATGCCGTACGGCTCCATGTGGGTGTCGATGATGCGGTCTTTGAGCAAAGCGGCACGACCCAGCAACAGGCCGAGGTGGCAGTTGTGGAAGTTGTCGGGGGTGAAATGTTTCATTGGGAAGTCACCTTATTACTGCCTAGGCAGTGAAAGTATGACCAGATGTTACTGCTTAGGCAGCGAATGTCAAATGGAATAATTAGCTTGCTTTGTATTTCTTCAGATAGGGAAGTGGAATGCGGACACCTGTGGGAGCGGGCTTGCTCGCGAATGCGGTGGGTCAGTTAACACATTCATTGACTGATCCACCGCATTCGCGAGCAAGCCCGCTCCCACATTTTTACCGTGTACGGCTTTAGAAATCCCGTTTGTAGAAAATGTCGAGGGAGCTCGCCACCCCGCTTGCCACCTCGAGATACACCTTCTTGCTCAACAAATACCGCAACGCAATGGTGCTCGCCGGCTCAAACACCCCCACCCCATAACGCAAGCTGAGCTTCTCGGTGATCTTGCCGCTGGCCACCACCGCCGTATTGTTGCCGCTGCCTTGGGTGTCGAGTTCAAAGTCCTGGATGCCCAGGTTCTTGGCCAGGTCCGAGGTGACCCCGGCGCTGCCCATCAAGCCCAGGCCCAACGCGGCTTGCGCCAACATGTTGTTGTCTTCACCGGTGCTGCTCAGCGGACGCCCCAGTACCAGGTAGGACAGCGCCTGCTCCTGGCTCATGGCCGGTTCTGAGAAGATTTGCGTGGTGGGCTGCTCGGCGCTGCCGCTCAGGCGGATACCGGCGATGATGTCGTCGGTCTTGCGGATGGCTTCGATGTCGAGGTACGGCTGGTCCAGGGGGCCGGCGAACAATAGGCGCGCACGGCGCACGTCGAGTTTCTGGCCGTAGGCGCGGTAGCGGCCATCGTTGAGCCACAGCTCGCCACGGGTGTCGAGGTTGTCACCGATATGCACATGCCCCTGGACCTTGGCGGTGAGACCGAAGCCCGAAAAGTTGAGCTGGTCTTCGCCCACTGCCACGTCGATATCCATGGCCATGGCCATCGGCGGCTTGCCCTCTTCGGTCTGGCTGCCGACGATCACGGTGTCATCCGAGACCTTGACGGTGGACGGTGGCAACTCGCGCACGGTGATATCGCCACGGGGGATCTGCACCCTGCCGGCGATGGCCAGTTTGTCGTCCTTCAGGCTGATTTTCAGGTCGGGCGCCACTTCCAGCACGGCGTAAGGCTCTACCGTGACCGGCAGTTGCGAGCCTTGTAGGCTGAGGTCCACCACCAGCGCCCGGCCCCAATCAATCTGGCCCTTGAGACTGCCCTGCCCGGCCTTGCCGCTGCGCCAGGCGCCATTGAGCTGCACGCTTTCGCCCGCAATCAACGCTTGTACGTTCAGGCCTTCAAGGCTAATGGGCAGCTCTGGCCCCGAGACTTCACCGCCCACCAGGTTCACGTTGCCGTTGACCTGGGGTGCCAGCAGGCTGCCGGAGATGCGGCCGTTGCCGTTGAGTTTGCCGCTGAGGGTCTCCACCATCGGCACAAACGGCCGCGCCACGGCGAGGTCGAGGCCCGCGAGGTTGAACGTGCCGGTGATCGGCTTGTTCTTCGCCAGGGGGTTGATCTGCGCCTGCACCATCAGTTCGCCCAGTTTGCCGCCGCGGAAGTTCAGCGCCGTGTCGATGCGCTTGGGGTTGAGGGTGGTTTCCAGTTTCAAGGTGTCGTAGGGGAAATCCACCCACTGGGTCTTGTCCTTGACCCGCAACGTGCCGCCGCTGGCGTCTACCGACACTACACCTTTGGGGCCGCTAGCGGGCAGGTCGAGTTGCACGTCGGCGTTGAGCTTGCCCTGCCACGCAAAGTCCTTGGGCAAAAACGCCGCCAGGCTGTCGATGGGGAACTGCTTGAGGTGGTAACGCAACTTGGGCTCGGGCATCAGGCGCTGGTCTTCGCCGCACAGGCTGGCCGGGCCGGAGACCCAGCAGTGCGCGGCAAAGGTCAGCTTGCCATCGGCCAGACGCTCGATCTTGGCTGGGGCTTGCAGCTTCCAGTCCTGACCACCGGCTTGCACGTCGCCGCTGGCCAGGCGCCCGCGCCAGTTGCCTTTGTCGAGGTTGCCGTCCAAGGCCAGGGCCAGTTTTACCAATGGACCGGCCAGGTCCAGCTGCACTTTCTGGCTTTTGATATCGCCCTGGGCGCTGGCGGTGAGGGTGCCCACCTGGGTGTCGCCGGATTGGATGCCGCTGCCCTTGAGGTCGATCTTGGCGCGCTGGGCACTGTCCAGCGTCGCATTGAGGGTCAGGCTTTGCAGGCGATTATCGGCAAACGCCAGTTGCTGGCCCTTGAGGTCAAGCTTGCCTTGGGGCGCCTTGAGGCTACCGGCCACGTCGAGGCGGCCGTTGATTTGCCCGCGCAGTTGCGGCCAAAGCTGGGCCAGGCGCGCCAACTTGATGTCGATCTGCCCGGCCAGGCGCTGTTGCAGGCTGCCGCTGCCATTGATGCGGTTGTCGCCCAGGCGAATGTCCAGGTTGGCCAGGGTCCACTGCTCACCCGCGCCTTCGGCCTTGGCCGCCAGCACCGCGGTTTGCCCGCGCAGACGGCCCTTGAGGTCGAGGTCGGCGTTGAGCTTGAGTTGCTCGTTCTTGAACTCGCCCTTGCTGCGCAGCGGGCCGGCCAGGGTGCCGGGCAGTTCCGCGACCCAGTACGCAGGGTTAAGCGCGGAGAGATCCAGCGCGGTATCCCAGGCGATGCCATCGGCAAATTGCACGTTCAGGTGGCCTTCGGCCTTGCCTTGACCGGCGGTGAGTTTCAGCTCGGGCAGGAAGATTTGCTTGAGGTCGCCGCTGAACGGCGTGACCACATTGAACTTGCCTGCCGGACCGTCGAGGTCGGCCGTGAGGTTGCCCAGGTAGTTGCCGTCCTTGTAGGAGATTTCACCGTTAAAGGTGCGCAACACGACCTGGGGCTCGTCGATCAGTGGATAGAGGCGATGCCAGGGGAAGTCCAGCCAGTCGATCTTGGCATCGGCGCTGAAACCTTGTTGCCAATCCAATTGGGCGCTGAGCTTGAGGCTTTGTTTGTCGCCCGCCGTCAGGTCCAAGCCGGCGAGCTGCGCGCCCTTGGCGTCAACCCTGCCTTGCAGCAGCAGGTCCACCGGGCCTTTTTCCGCAGGCAGCACGGCCTTGCCCAGCAATTGGTAGCCGCTGTTCAGATCGCCCTTGGCGGTGAGGTCCAGTTGATTGAGTTGCAGGGTGTCGGGCAGGTCGGCACTGGGCTTGAAGCCATCGGCGGTGATGTGCAACTGCGCGGGGAGGTTATCCGCCAAGGGTTGCAGCTCGCCCGCGAGTTTGGCGGGTAGGTAACCGCTGCTGTCAGCGTCGAGTTTGAGGGTCTTGAGCAGGTCGCCTTCGACCTTGAGCGCGACCGTCCAAGGCGCCCCGCCCGGCGCGTACGGCAGGCTCAGGTTACCGCTGGCGGTCAACGGCCAGTCGCCGATGGGTTGCAATAAGCCATTCAGGTCCAGCACCAGGCCGTCCCGTTGCAGGTGCACCGAGTCGATCTGCATACCGGCGTTGGTCCAGTGCGCCGCCAGTTGCAGGCCCTTGAGTTCTTCGCTGCCGTTATACAGCAGGCTACCGACGCGAACGTCGCCCAACTGGATAGCAATCGGCAGTTTCAGTTCGGGCAACTGGATCGGCCCGCTGCTTTCCTCCGTACTGGGCGCAAATTGCAGGCTGACTCGGTCCACATCCAGTTGATTGATACACAGGGTCATGCGCAACAGGCACGCCGGCGACCAGTCAAACGTCGGCGTCGTGAGTTCGACACGGCTGCCGTCCTGCTGCCATAGAAGATGATCGGCGCTCCACTGGCCACCTAAGTGGCCCTGGAAGTTCTCCACCGTCAATCCCGGCACACGACCCAATGCCCAACGGCTGCCCGCCTGGGTGCCGAGCACCGTCCACAAGGCCAGCAACACCAGGGCGAGGACAGCCACCACGGCCAGCCCCGCTATTTTCACACCACGCATCACAGCTCAGGCCCCATGGAAAAGTGCAATCGAACGCCGCCCGGATCTTCGAGGGCATGGGCCAGGTCGAGGCGGATCGGCCCCACCGGCGAAACCCAACGAACACCGATGCCTACGCCGGTTTTCAGGCTGGGCAGGTCCAGGCTGTTAAAGGAGTTGCCCTGGTCGATAAAGGTCGCGACCCGCCATTTGTCGGTGATGGAGTATTGATACTCGGCGCTCAACGCCACCATGTAGCGCCCGCCGATGCGGTCGCCCCGGTCGTTTTCGGGTGACAGGGTCTGGTATTCGTAGCCACGCACGCTCTGGTCGCCACCGGCAAAAAAGCGCAACGACGGCGGCACCGATTTGTAGCCGTTGGTGGCGCTGCCGCCCACTTGTGCGCGGGCGAGGAAACGGTGGTTGTCCCACAGGGTGGTCAGGCCTTTGACCATGGCCGTGCCGTACAGCAGGTTGGTGTCGGAACCCAGGCCCTCTTTGGCTACCTTGGAATCAAATTGCAGGCGATAGCCGTTGTGGGGGTCGATACGGTTGTCGCTGCGCAGGTACGAATAGCTGATGCCCGGCATCACTAGGTTACTGAGGCCCGAGTCGTTGCCCAGGCGATATTCTTCGCGCTGGTATTTGAGCGAAATCACTCGCGTCCAGCCGCTGGGCAACTTGCTGTGCCATTCAGGGCCTAAGGTGAGCAATTTACTCACGGTGTCGGTGTTGGCGATTTCTTCATTCTGGTAGCCGCCGGCAAACCGCAGTTTGTCGGTGAGGGGCGGGTCCAGCGGAATGTCGTACCACAGGCCGACGTTCTGGCGCGGCGCCGACAGTTCGGCTTCCCACCCGTAGCTATGGCCCTGGGGGTTGACCCAATGGCGGGTCCAGTTGGCCTTGCCGCGTGGGCCGACGTCCGTCGAGTAGCCCAGGCCAAGGCCCATGGTGCGCGGTTTGCGGGTTTCCAGTTGCACGGCCACCGGGATCACATCGTTGGTTGAGGCAGCAGGTGTTGCGTCCACGCGCACGCCTTCAAAGAAGCCGCTGCCTTGCAGGTTCTGGTTGAGTTCGGCGATCAATTCGGAGTCGTAGGGCGTGCCACTTTTGAACGGCACCATGCGTTGCAGCAGTTCGTCATCAAAGGGTGTGTCGCCCTTGAAGTTGACCTGGCCCAAGGTGTAGCGCGGGCCGCTGTCGTAGATCAGTTCAATATCGGCAACTCCCGCCTGGGGGTCTACCGAGAGCTTCTGACTGGTGAAGCGCCCGCTGAAAAAGCCGTAGCGTGAGGCCTGGTTCTGGATCAGACGCTTGGCGTCTTCGTAATGGCCGTGGTTGAGCACGGCGCCGGATTTGAGGTCGTCGCTGACGGGCACGCGAAACGCCTTGAGGTTCGCGGCCTCGCCGTCGACCCGAATGGTCACGTTGCGCAAATGCACCGGCTCGCCGGGGTCGATGGTGAGGGTCAGGCGCGGGTTCTTGCCGCCCTTCACATCGCTTTCGATCTGAGGCTGATAAAAGCCCAAGGCCTGGGCGGCTTTACGCGCCTGCTCCTCGGCACCACGGCTGAACCGCAGCAAGGCCTCTTCATCACGATCGCCCACCCCGCCGATGTAGCCTTCGATGTTGGCTTTCAACGCGTCGTTTGAGGGTTTGATCCGCACGTCCAATTCGCTTTGCGCCAAGGCGCTGCAGCTTGTGAACAGCAGAACCAAGCCGCTGGTGTATCTTCCTGGAAACTTCATAGGCGCGGATGCTACACGAGCTTGGGAGGTTGTTAGAACTCAGACGCGTCTGAAAAATGCTGCCCTAAGCTGTTACAGCCTGTACCACTTGGGGATTGGGGTGAAAAAAAACATGTTCCAGGATAGGTCCTACGGCAACCTCGCCGATTTCCTCATAGCCCTGGCGTTTGTAGAATTCCAGGTAGCGAGAATTCCCCGTGTCGAGGACCACACCGGATGAATGCGGGTCTTCGGCGCACCAATTGTGCACCGCCTCCAATAGCTGCTCGCCGTAGTGTTTGCCTTGGAATTGCGGGTGAATCCCCAATAACGGCAGCACATGCACCGACTCGCTGGGCAGGCACGCCAGCACCGCGTGATGGTAGTCCAGATAGCGCCGGGTACCGCGCACGCCGGTGCTCAGCCACATGCGCAATTGCCAGGCCCAGCTCTCGGTAATCCCCAGGCGCCGTTGCGGAGGAGCAATCAAGGCGATGCCGATCAAGCGGTCGTTGACGAACAGGCCGATGGCGGGAAGTTTCTGAAAGAAATGCTGCTTGACCAACTCACGCACGGTGGCGCGAACCCGCTGTTCGTAGCCTGGGCGCTCAGCTTCAAAGATGTAGGCGAAGGTCGGCTCGTGCCGATACGCCTGATACAACAGTGAACGGGCCTCGCGGGAATAACCGCTATTGAGCAAGCGAATGTCTGCAGTTGTGTCCGGCATACCATCAATCTCCCTGGGCGCGGCTCAAAGGGCCACGTTCTTATGGGTACGAACCTACACAGCACGAGTCGTTCCCAGACATTAGCAGTGCAACTGCCCTACCGCCACGCTGGCCCCCGTCCGACTTGTCGGCTAGCATCGCCCTTTTGCCAAGACCGGACTGCCGACCATGAAAATCGTCTCCTTCAATATCAACGGGCTGCGCGCCCGCCCTCATCAGCTGGCGGCACTGATCGAGAAGCACCAACCCGACGTGATCGGCCTGCAGGAAACCAAGGTCCACGATGACCAATTCCCCCTCGCCGAAGTACAGGCCCTGGGCTATCACGTGTACTACCACGGACAAAAAGGCCATTACGGCGTAGCACTGCTGTCGCGCCAGCCGGCGCTGAGCCTGCACAAAGGTTTTGCCAGCGACGAAGAAGACGCCCAGCGCCGGTTTATCTGGGGCACCTTCGCCGATGAAAACGGCAACCCGATTACCATCATGAACGGCTACTTCCCCCAGGGCGAAAGCCGCGACCACCCCACCAAGTTCCCGGCCAAGCAGCGCTTCTACGAAGACTTGCAACAGCTGCTGGAAAGCCAGTTCAGCAATGAGCAAGCGCTGGTGGTGATGGGCGACATCAACATCTCCCCCGAAGATATCGATATCGGCATCGGTGCCGACAACGCCAAGCGCTGGCTGAAAACCGGCAAGTGCAGCTTCCTGCCGGAAGAACGCGAGTGGATGGCCCGCCTGAAAAACTGGGGCCTGGTGGACAGCTTCCGCCACCTTAACCCTACCGTGGCCGACCGCTTCAGCTGGTTTGATTACCGCAGTCGTGGGTTTGAGGATGAGCCTAAGCGTGGGCTGCGCATTGATGTGATTTTGGCGTCCAATGGGTTGTTGCCGCGGGTTAAGGATGCGGGGGTGGATTACGAGTTGCGGGGGCTGGAGAAGCCTTCGGACCATGCGCCGATTTGGCTTGAACTGAGCTGATTTCAAGCTGCGCGCATTCCTAATGTGGGAGCGGGCTTGCTCGCGAAAGCGGGGTGTCAGTCAACTCATTCGAGTCTGACCCGCCGCTTTCGCGAGCAAGCCCGCTCCCACATTTTGCCCTCTAGTGTGCCAGTCATATTTGTGAAACCTGCCTGACTTATTCTCGCGGCACTCCCTTTGGCTTAAGAAGGTGCCGGCATGAGGCTGCGCGTTCTGTTCCTGCTGGTCCTGTTTCCCCTGTTCGCGGTTGCTGCCGCCCTTCCCGTTCCTGACCAAGGTCCCGCGTTGCGCATCCAGGGTTCCAACACCATTGGCGCGGCGCTGGGACCGGCATTGGTCAAGGGATTGATGGAGCAGCAGGGCTTACAGGCGGTGCACAGTGAACCCGCCGAAGGTGGCATTGAACAGCGCATCATCGGCAAGACACGCCAGGGCAAGACGGTGATCATCGAAGTCGCTGCCCACGGCTCCAGTACCGGGTTCAGTGCGTTGAAAAAATCCAGCGCCGACCTGGCCGCGTCGTCCCGGCCGATCAAGGACAGCGAATTGGTCGACCTCGAACCCCTGGGCGACCTGAAAAGCCCCGGCGCGGAACAAGTGATCGCCATCGACGGCCTGGCCATTATCCTCAACCCGCAAAACCCATTGAATACCCTGAACACCGAGCAACTGGCGCAGATCTTCAATGGCGAAGCCAGCACCTGGGAAGCGCTGGGCGGCGTCGGCGGAGCTATTCATTTATATGCGCGGGATGATCAGTCCGGCACCTACGACACGTTCAAGGAGTTGGTACTGCGCCTGCGTGGCAAGCCCTTGGCCGCGACGGCGCAGCGCTTCGAGTCCAGCGAGGCGTTGTCCGACGCGGTCAGCCGAGACCCGCAGGGTATCGGTTTTATCGGCCTGCCCTATGTGCGCCAGGCCAAGGCGGTGGCGATTGTCGACGGCGACTCACAACCGATGCTGCCCTTGAACAGCCTGATCGCCACCGAGGACTACCCGCTGTCGCGGCGGCTGTTTTTCTACCTGCCGCCGTCGGCACACAACCCTTGGGCCAAGGCACTGGTGGACTTTACCCAGGGCAGCAAGGGCCAGGCGATTGTGGCGGCCAGCGGCTTTATCGCCCAGCAGGTGCAGGCGATGGCGGTGGAGGCGCGCTCGTCGATGCCTGATGAGTACCAAGCCATCGCCCGTGAAGCGCAGCGCCTGACCGTGAATTTTCGTTTCGAAGAAGGCAGCGCCAGCCTCGACAACAAGGCTCGCCAGGATTTACAGCGGGTGGTGGTGTACCTCAAGGCCCACGGCAAGCTGAATAAACAGGTGACGCTGGTAGGGTTTGGCGATGCCAAAAATGACCCGCAGCGGGCAGCGCTGCTGTCGAAGTTGCGCGGCATGGCGGTGCGCCGAGAGTTGGTGAAAAGCGGCGTGGTGCTGAGGGATATCCGCGGGTTTGGTGCGCAGATGCCGGTGGCGGCGAATACGGCGGATGAGGGGCGGATCAAGAATCGGCGGGTGGAGGTTTGGGTGTACTAAGGGCTGGGATTTGTGGTGTGAATACTGGCCTCTTCGCGAGCAAGCCCGCTCCCACATTAGACCGCATTCCCATGTTGGAACTCGGTCAAGTGTGGGAGCGGGCTTGCTCGCGAATGCAGGCAGCTCGGTCTTAATTATTGCCCACTACGCAGCAACTCCCGAGGCACATACTTGCCCAACTCAAACTTGCCAATCGCCGCCCGGTGCACTTCATCCGGGCCATCTGCCAGGCGCAGGGTGCGTTGCATGGCGTACATGTAGGCCAGCGGGAAGTCGTTGGAAACCCCAGCGCCACCGTGGATCTGAATCGCACGGTCGATCACCTTCAGCGCCACGTTCGGCGCTACTACCTTGATCTGGGCGATTTCGCTTTTCGCGACCTTATTGCCTGCGGTGTCCATCATGTACGCCGCTTTAAGGGTAAGCAGGCGCGCCATGTCGATTTCCATGCGGGAGTCGGCGATCTTGTCGATATTGCCGCCCAAGCGGGCCAAAGGTTTACCGAACGCGGTCCGGCTGACGGCGCGTTTGCACATCAATTCCAGCGCACGCTCGGCCATGCCGATGGAGCGCATGCAGTGGTGGATTCGGCCTGGGCCAAGGCGACCCTGGGCGATTTCAAACCCACGGCCTTCACCGAGCAGCACGTTTTCGTACGGCACCCGCACATTATCGAACAGCACTTCGGCGTGGCCGTGGGGCGCGTCGTCGTAGCCGAATACCGGCAGTGGTCGTACGATTTTTACGCCGGGGGTGTCCACCGGCACCAAGATCATCGAGTGCTGCTGGTGGCGCGGCGCATCGGGGTTGCTCAGGCCCATGAAGATCAGGATCTTGCAGCGCGGGTCGCAGGCGCCGGAGGTCCACCATTTCTTGCCGTTGATCACCCACTCGTCACCCTGGCGCTCGGCGCGGGCGGCCATGTTGGTGGCATCCGAGGAGGCCACGTCCGGTTCGGTCATGGCGAATGCAGAGCGGATCTCACCGCGCAGCAGCGGTTGCAGCCAGCGTTCCTTTTGTTCTTCGTTGGCGTAGCGCACCAACACTTCCATGTTGCCGGTGTCGGGGGCGGAGCAGTTGAACGGCTCCGGGCCCAGCAGGGAGCGGCCCATGATTTCGGCCAAGGGCGCATATTCAAGGTTGGTGAGGCCTGCGCCCAGTTCGGATTCAGGCAGGAACAGGTTCCACAGGCCTTCGGCCTTAGCCTTGGCTTTCAACTCTTCCATGATGGCGGTGGGCTGCCAGCGGTCACCTTCGTTGACCTGGCGCTCAAACACCGGCTCGGCCGGGTAGACGTAAGTGTCCATAAACGCGGTGACGCGTTCACGCAGTTCCTGAACCTTGGGCGAATAGGCGAAATCCATGAGCAGCTCCCTTCTCTGAGAGGTTGTTTAGGTCATGCAATCGATGCTAGAACAGCGCTGATAATTTACCTAGCCTATTCTCGGCGTGTATTAACATTCATCACCGATATATGATCGGGCTATCGCCACCTAACAATAAGAGCGCATCGCACATGAATCTGAGCAAGGTCGACCTCAACCTGTTTATCGTCTTTGACGCGATCTACACCGAAGCCAACCTGACCCGCGCCGGGCAGATCGTGGGCATCACCCAGCCGGCGGTGTCCAACGCGCTGGCGCGCCTGCGCGAGACTTTCAACGATCCGCTGTTCGTGCGCACGGCCCAAGGCATGGTGCCCACGCCGATGGCGCAGAACATCATCGGCCCAGTGCGTAACGCGCTGTCGTTGCTGCGGGTATCGGTACAGGAAAGCCGCATTTTCAACCCGCAGCAGGCGGCCAAGACCTATCGCATCAGCATGACCGACCTCACCGAGGCAGTGATTCTGCCGTTGTTGTTCCAGCGCCTGCGTCGCCTGGCGCCGACGGTGGTGATCGAGAGTTTCCTGTCCAAGCGCCGCGAAACCACCAAGGAACTCGCCGCCGGCCGCCTGGACTTCGCCGTGGATGCGCCGCTCAATACCGACCCGCAGGTGCGCCACGTCAAGTTGATGGAAGACCGCTACGTGTGCGCCATGCGCAAGGGCCACCCGCTGGCGACCAAGGACAAGCTGACGCTGGATGATTACCTCGGCCTGACCCACATTCACATATCCAGCCGCCGCAATGGCTTGGGCCATGTGGACCTGGCGTTGGGCAAGATGGGCCTGCAACGCAAGATCGCGCTGCGCTCCCAGCATTACCTGATGGCCTCCCAGGTGCTGCAGCAGACCGACATGGTGATGACCGTGCCCGAACGTTTTGCCCGCCGCCATGAACTGCATTGGTTCAACCTGCCGGTCAACGATGTGCCGCCGGTGGAAACCCATTTGTATTGGCATGAGAGCACCGACCAAGACCCGGCAAACCGCTGGATGCGTGAGCAGATGATCGAGTTGTGCCAGCAGGTGACGGCCCATGAGAAGAAGTTGGATGGCAAGCAGGCTTGACCTGTGGTGGGGGGGGGGGGGG
>NZ_JBKFTO010000011.1:154854-233410 GCF_050432925.1 Pseudomonas sp. 18175
GGGCCAAGCCCGCTCACCACAACAAGCCCGCTCACCACAAAAACGCGCCATCCTTGACGTTAACGTCAACCAGCCATTAGCTTAGTGCCCAAGACATCTTCTCAGGCACAACCATGAGCACCACCTATAGCATCTCCGACCTCGCCCGCGAGCTCGACATCACCACCCGCGCCATTCGCTTCTACGAAGAACAAGGCCTGCTGGCCCCGGAACGCCGGGGCCAGGAGCGTATCTATTCGGCGCGGGACAAAGTCAGCCTCAAGCTGATCCTGCGCGGTAAACGCATTGGCTTCTCCCTGGCCGAATGCCGTGAACTCATCGAACTCTACGACCCCACCAGCGGCAACCACGTCCAGCTCAATAGCATGCTCGCCAAGATCACCGAGCGTCGTGAACAGCTGGAACAGCAACTGCTGGATATCGAACAAATGAAGCTGGAGCTGGACACCGCCGAAGAGCGCTGCACCCAGGCCCTGGCCCACACCATGAGCCAGGCTGGCCATTGATCAGAAGGTAACTGCCATGTCCCTCCCCTACCATGTGCGCCTGGTGGAAGTCGGTCCGCGCGACGGTTTGCAGAACGAAGCCCAACCCATCAGCGTGGCGGACAAGGTCCAGTTGGTGGACGCATTGAGCGCAGCGGGTTTGAGCTATATCGAAGTGGGGAGCTTTGTCTCGCCCAAGTGGGTGCCGCAAATGGCCGGTTCCGCCGAGGTATTTGCGCAGATCCAGCGCAAGCCCGGGGTGACCTATGGCGCGCTGGCGCCGAACCTGCGCGGTTTTGAAGACGCGTTGGCCGCAGGGGTCAAGGAAGTGGCGGTGTTTGCGGCGGCGTCCGAGGCGTTTTCCCAGCGCAATATCAACTGCTCCATCAGCGAAAGCCTGGAGCGCTTCGCACCGATCATGGCGGCAGCCAAACAACACGGCATCAGCGTGCGTGGGTATGTGTCGTGTGTGTTGGGTTGCCCTTACGAAGGTGAGATCGCCCCCGAGCAAGTCGCGGCCGTCGCACGGGAACTGTATGCCATGGGCTGCTATGAGGTATCCCTGGGCGACACCATCGGCACCGGCACGGCGGGCGCCACACGACGGTTGTTCGAAGTGGTGAGTGCGCAGGTGCCACGGGACAAGCTCGCCGGGCATTTCCACGACACCTACGGCCAGGCCGTCGCCAATATCTACGCCAGCCTGTTGGAAGGCATCAACGTGTTCGACAGCTCTATCGCGGGCCTCGGCGGCTGCCCTTATGCCAAGGGCGCCAGCGGTAACGTTGCCACCGAAGACGTGGTGTACCTGCTCAATGGCTTGGGTATCGACACCGGAATTGACCTGGATGCCTTGATTGGCGCGGGCCAGCAAATCAGCAACGTGCTGGGCCGGCCCACTGGGTCGCGGGTGGCCAAGGCGCGTAACGCCGGTTGAGTAGCTTAGCCGTGACAATGTGTTACCGCACGCCTACACATCGAGTAACACGGGAACATATTTTGTCGTATTTGCCGTAGGCCATTTCCCTCACAAATATTAAATCGTTGATTTTAAAGGCTTTTTAAAAGTTGGCACGGCTTCTGCTATCTCTATGGCATAACAAGAATAAAAAGCGCCAAACCTAATAAAAATAAGACGAAACGACTCTGACATAACAAAAACAACACGGCAGAGACGCAGCTAACAGATTTTTTTGGAGAAGATGTGCTTCGCAGGGAACGGCAATGCCGAAACCCGCAACCGGTTAGAGAAAAATAAAACTACCTCAGGTAGCTACCCACTGGTTGGATCGATAACGAAGAAGCAGATCAGCGCTCAAAAAAATACGTTTGCTCTTGACCCCGGATGGGGGTCGCCAAAAACAGCGGTAAAGGGTAACGGTTGCCAAAAACAACAATAGACCGCCCCTCAATAATAAAAAAAGAGCACGCAACGACAAATTAAAGGGGACCTTAGGGTCCCCTTTGTGCTTTCTGTGATTCAGCTATTTATCTGATACAACACTATTCGAAAGGTGGGAGCTGGATTGGGTTCGCAGCTCCTCAATCGAGATTTCGCGCATGCGGAATTTCTGGATCTTGCCCGTCACCGTCATCGGGAACTCATCCACAAACTTGAAATACCTAGGCGTCTTGAAGTGTGCGATCCGGTCCTTGCACCAGGTTTGCAACTCCACCTCGTTGGCCACATGGCCCGGGTGGAACTTGACCCAGGCGACGATCTCTTCGCCATAACGCTCGTCCGGAATGCCAATGACCTGCACATCTGCCACCGCCGGATGGGTGAAGAAAAACTCTTCCAACTCACGCGGGTACACGTTCTCGCCCCCGCGAATGATCATGTCCTTGTTGCGCCCGGCGATGCACACATAGCCCTGCTCATCCATGCTCGCCAAGTCGCCGGTGTGCATCCAGCCGGCGGCGTCGATGGCCTCGTGGGTGGCGTCGGGGTTATTCCAGTAGCCGAGCATCACGCTGTAGCCGCGGGTGCACAACTCGCCGATCTCGCCACGTACCACGGTGTTACCGGCAGGGTCGATGATCTTGCTCTCCAACTGCGGCTGGGTGCGGCCAACCGTGGTCACGCGGCGCTCCAGGTCGTCAGTGGCGCCGGTCTGCAACGACACCGGGCTGGTTTCGGTCATGCCGTAGGCAATCTGCACTTCGCCCATGTGCAACTCGCTGATGACCCGGCGCATCACTTCGATGGGGCACGTGGCGCCGGCCATGATGCCGGTGCGCAGGCTGACCAGGTCGAACTCGCCACGGCGCGGGTGATCGAGCATGGCGATAAACATGGTGGGCACGCCGTACAGGCCGGTGGCGCGCTCTTCGGCGACGGCGGTCAGGGTCAACAACGGATCGAAGCCGTCATTGGGGTAAATCATCGTGGTGCCGTGGGTGATGCAACCCAGGTTGCCCATCACCATGGCGAAACAGTGATACAGCGGCACCGGGATCACCAGGCGGTCCTGGGCGGTGAGGCCCAGGCTTTCGCCGACCATGTAACCGTTATTGAGAATGTTGTGATGGCTGAGGGTGGCGCCCTTGGGGAAACCGGTGGTGCCAGAGGTGTACTGGATGTTCACGGGTTGGTCGAAGTGCAGGCTGGCTTGGTGGGTGTGCAGTTGTTCGGGCGGGACGCCTGCGCCAAGGGCCGCAAGCTGCGACCAGGGCATAAAGCCGGTAGGCGGGCTAGGGTCGAGGCTGATAAGGCCACGCAGGTCAGGCTTAAGTGCCTGCAGCATCGCGTGGTAATCCGAACCCTTGAACGACCCGGCGCACACCAGCCACTGGCAACCGGACTGCTTGAGCACGTAATCCAGCTCACTGCTGCGATAGGCCGGGTTGATGTTGACCAGGATCACCCCGAGCTTGGCGCTGGCGATCTGGCTGATGCACCACTCGGCGCAGTTAGGCGCCCAGATCCCCAGGCGATCACCGGTCTGCATGCCCAGGGCCAGGAACGCACGGGCGTGCAGGTCGACAGCTTCGGCCAACTGCCGCCAGCTGTAGCGGCGCTGCTGATGGCGCACCACCAACGCTTCGCCATCGGGATACTGCGCAACGGTGTTATCGAAGGCTTGGCCGATCGTCATGGCCAGCAAGGTCTTGTCCTGGGAGCCACGGCTGTAGCTCTGGTTCGATTGTTCCATAACGACCCCTGTTGTCTTTTTTGTAGGTTGACGTAAACGTAAACTACGATTGACAGCCCTGCAACGCAAGCTTACGTTAACGTAAAGGTGAGCACGCGCTCCCCCCTTATAAAAACAACGTTCAACTAAGGTGCCCGTCCATGAGTTACCCGTCCCTGAACTTCGCCCTCGGCGAAACCATCGACATGCTGCGCGACCAGGTGCAGTCCTTTGTAGCCAAGGAAATCGCACCCCGCGCGGCACAAATCGACAGCGACAACCTGTTCCCTGCCGACCTGTGGCGCAAGTTCGGTGACATGGGCCTGCTTGGTATCACCGTGGCGGAAGAGTACGGCGGCGCGGGCCTGGGTTACTTGGCTCACGTAGTGACCATGGAAGAAATCAGCCGCGGTTCGGCGTCGGTGGCGTTGTCCTACGGCGCCCATTCCAACCTGTGTGTGAACCAGATCAACCGCAACGGCAACCACGCGCAAAAACTCAAGTACCTGCCTCAACTCATCAGCGGCGAACACGTTGGCGCCCTGGCCATGAGCGAGCCGAACGCCGGCTCCGATGTGGTCTCGATGAAACTGCGCGCCGACAAGCGCGGCGATCACTACGTACTCAATGGCAGCAAGACCTGGATCACCAACGGCCCCGACGCCAGCACCTACGTGATCTACGCCAAGACCGACCTGGAAAAAGGTCCCCACGGCATCACCGCGTTTATCGTCGAGCGCGACTGGAAAGGCTTCAGCCGCAGCAACAAGTTCGACAAATTGGGCATGCGCGGCTCCAACACCTGCGAGCTGTTTTTCGATGACGTGGAGGTGCCCGAAGACAACATCCTCGGCGCCCTCAACGGCGGCGTCAAAGTGCTGATGAGCGGCCTGGACTACGAGCGCGTGGTGCTCTCCGGCGGCCCTACCGGGATCATGCAAGCCTGCATGGACCTGATCGTGCCTTACATCCACGACCGCAAGCAGTTCGGCCAGAGCATCGGCGAATTCCAGCTGATCCAGGGCAAGGTCGCCGACATGTACACCCAACTCAACGCCAGCCGCGCCTACCTGTACGCGGTGGCCCAGGCTTGCGAACGTGGCGAAACCACACGCAAGGACGCCGCCGGAGTGATCCTCTACAGCGCCGAACGCGCGACACAGATGGCGCTGGACGCGATCCAGATCCTGGGCGGCAACGGCTACATCAATGAATTCCCTGCCGGGCGCCTGCTGCGCGACGCCAAGCTGTACGAAATCGGCGCTGGCACCAGTGAGATCCGGCGGATGTTGATCGGTCGCGAACTGTTCAACGAAACCCGCTGAGGGAGCGATCCATGGCCACCTTGCACACTCAACTGAACCCACGCTCGGCGGAGTTCGCCGCCAACAGCGCAGCAATGCGCCAACAGGTCGACGCCCTGCACACCCTGCTCGCCCATGTGCAGCAAGGCGGCGGCGCCAAGGCTCAGGAACGGCACACGTCGCGGGGAAAACTGCTACCCCGTGAGCGTATCGATCGCCTGCTCGACCCCGGTTCGCCATTCCTGGAACTCAGCCAACTGGCCGCCCACCAGGTGTATGGCGAGGATGTGCCCGCTGCCGGGGTGATTGCCGGTATCGGCCGCGTGGAAGGCGTGGAATGCATGATCGTCGCCAACGACGCGACGGTGAAAGGCGGCTCCTACTACCCACTCACCGTAAAAAAACACCTGCGCGCCCAGACCATCGCCGAGCAGAACCGCCTGCCGTGCATCTACCTGGTGGACTCCGGCGGCGCCAACCTGCCGCGCCAGGATGAAGTATTTCCCGACCGCGAGCACTTCGGGCGGATCTTCTTCAACCAAGCCAATATGAGCGCCCAGGGCATCCCGCAGATTGCCGTGGTGATGGGCTCATGCACCGCTGGCGGCGCCTATGTGCCGGCGATGGCGGATGAGGCGATCATGGTGCGTCAGCAAGCCACCATCTTCTTGGCCGGCCCGCCGCTGGTAAAGGCCGCAACCGGCGAAGTGGTGAGTGCCGAAGACCTGGGCGGTGCCGACGTGCACTGCAAGGTCTCCGGCGTGGCCGACCACTATGCCGACAGCGACGAGCACGCCCTGGCCTTGGCCCGGCGCAGCGTGGCCAACCTGAACTGGCGCAAACAGGGCCAGTTGCAGCAGCGCCCGCCTGTCGCACCGCTGTACAGCGCCGAAGAGCTGTACGGCGTGATCCCGGCCGACGCCAAGCAGCCGTTCGATGTGCGTGAGGTGATCGCACGACTGGTGGACGGGTCGGTATTCGATGAGTTCAAGGCACTGTTTGGCACGACCTTGGTGTGCGGCTTTGCGCACCTGCACGGCTACCCGATGGCGATCCTGGCCAACAACGGGATTTTGTTTGCCGAAGCGGCGCAAAAAGGCGCGCACTTTATCGAGCTGGCCTGCCAGCGCGGGATCCCCCTGCTGTTTTTGCAGAACATCACCGGGTTCATGGTCGGCCAGAAATACGAAGCCGGCGGCATCGCCAAGCACGGTGCCAAGCTGGTCACGGCGGTGGCGTGTGCCAAGGTGCCGAAATTCACCGTGATCATCGGCGGCAGCTTCGGCGCGGGCAACTACGGCATGTGCGGCCGCGCCTATGACCCGCGCTTCTTGTGGATGTGGCCGAACGCACGCATCGGCGTGATGGGCGCTGAACAGGCGGCTGGCGTGCTGGTGCAGGTCAAGCGTGAGCAGGCCGAACGGGCGGGGAACGGCTTCAGTGCCGAGGAAGAAGCCGCGATCAAGCAGCCTATCCTTGACCAGTACGAAACCCAGGGCCACCCCTATTACTCCAGCGCGCGCCTGTGGGATGACGGGGTCATCGACCCATTGCAGACCCGCGATGTACTGGCCCTGGCCCTTTCTGCCGCGTTGAATGCCCCCATCGAGCCGAGCCGCTTCGGCGTGTTCCGCATGTAAATGGAGCTGTACCCATGAGCGATTTCAACACCCTCGAACTGATCACCGACAGCCGCGGCTTTGCCACGCTGTGGCTCAGTCGTGAAGCCAAAAACAACGCGTTCAATGCCGAAATGATCCGGGAGCTGATCATCGCCCTCGACCACGTGCAGGGCGACCCCTCCTTGCGCTTTTTGCTGCTGCGCGCACGCGGCAAGCATTTCAGCGCCGGCGCCGACCTGGCCTGGATGCAGCAATCGGCCGAACTGGATTACCACACCAACCTGGACGACGCTCGCGAGCTGGCAGAGCTGATGTACAACCTGGCCAAGCTGAAAATCCCGACTCTGGCGGTGGTACAAGGCGCGGCCTATGGCGGCGCGCTGGGCCTGATCAGTTGCTGTGACATGGCGATTGGCGCCGATGATGCGCAGTTCTGCCTATCGGAAGTGCGTATCGGCTTGGCCCCGGCGGTGATCAGCCCATTCGTGGTGCAGGCCATCGGCGAACGTGCGGCGCGGCGTTATGCGCTGACCGCCGAGCGTTTTGGCGGCCAGCGTGCCCGCGAGATCGGCCTGCTGGCGGAAAGCTACCCTACCAACGACCTTCCCCTGCATGTGGAGCACTGGATCAGCAACCTGTTGCAAAACAGCCCAGCGGCCATGCGCGCCAGCAAAGACCTGCTGCGGGAAGTCGGCAACGGCGCCCTCACCCCAGCGCTGCGTCGCTATTGTGAGAATGCTATCGCCCGTATTCGCGTCAGCGCCGAAGGCCAGGAAGGCTTACGCGCGTTCCTGCAAAAACGCCCACCGAGCTGGCAGGCGCAGGAGCCACGTTCATGACCACATTAACGACCGTACTGGTGGCCAACCGTGGCGAGATCGCCTGCCGGGTGATGCGCACCGCCAAGGCCATGGGCTTGACCACCGTGGCCGTGCACAGCGCCATCGACCGCGACGCCCGGCACAGCCGCGAGGCGGATATCCGCGTGGACCTGGGGGGCAGCAAGGCCACCGAGAGCTACCTGCAAATCGATAAGTTGATCGCTGCGGCCCAGGCCAGTGGCGCCCAAGCGATTCATCCGGGCTACGGCTTTTTATCGGAGAACGCAGGGTTTGCCCGGGCGATTGAGGCCGCAGGCTTGATCTTCCTCGGCCCGCCCGCTTCGGCCATTGACGCCATGGGCAGCAAGTCCGCCGCCAAGGCCTTGATGGAAACCGCCGGCGTGCCGCTGGTGCCGGGCTACCACGGGCAAGCCCAGGACCTGGACACCTTCCGCGCCGCCTGCGAACGCATCGGTTACCCGGTGTTGCTCAAGGCCACGGCCGGGGGCGGTGGTAAGGGCATGAAAGTGGTCGAGGACGTCAGCCAACTGGCCGAAGCCCTGGCCTCGGCCCAGCGAGAGGCGCTGTCGTCGTTTGGCAATGGGCAGATGCTGGTGGAGAAATACCTGCTCAAGCCCCGCCATGTGGAAATCCAGGTGTTTGCCGATCAACACGGGCATTGCCTGTACCTCAATGAGCGTGATTGCTCGATCCAACGTCGCCACCAAAAAGTCGTCGAGGAAGCGCCCGCGCCGGGGCTGAGTGCTGAACAGCGCAAGGCCATGGGCGAAGCCGCCGTGCGTGCTGCCCAGGCCATCGGTTATGTGGGCGCAGGCACGGTGGAGTTTTTGCTGGACGCGCGCGGTGAATTCTTTTTTATGGAGATGAACACGAGGCTGCAGGTCGAACACCCGGTGACCGAGGCGATTACCGGGCTGGACCTGGTGGCCTGGCAGATCCGCGTGGCCCAGGGCGAGGCGCTGCCAATCACCCAGGAACAGGTGCCGCTGGTGGGTCATGCGATTGAAGTGCGCCTTTATGCCGAAGACCCGGCCAATGACTTCCTGCCGGCCACCGGCCACCTGGCGCTGTACCGCGAATCCGCAGCGGGCCCCGGGCGTCGCGTGGACAGCGGCGTGGAGCAAGGCGATAGCGTGTCGCCCTTCTACGACCCGATGCTGGGCAAACTGATTGCCTGGGGCGAGGACCGTGAACAAGCGCGGTTGCGCTTGCTCAGCATGCTTGATGAGTTCGCCATAGGCGGGCTCAAGACCAACCTGGGCTTTTTGCGGCGCATCATCGGCCATCCAGCCTTCGCGGCTGCGGAGCTGGATACCGGGTTTATTCCGCGTTACCAGGACGAGTTGCTACCCGCGCCGGGGGCCTTGAGCGATGCGTTCTGGCAGGCGGCCGGGGCGGCGTTTATGCAGAGCACGCCTGCGGGTGAAGGGCCTTGGGCAGACACCCGGGGGTTCCGTGCGGGCTTGCCGACGCAGGTTTCCCTGCATTTGAGCGGCAATGGGCAGGATCGGCTGGTGACGCTTGCGGGCAACGCGCAACTGCAAGGCGAGCAGTTGTTGATCGACGATCAGGGCGTGCGGCGTGCCCACCTGGCCTTTCGTAACGGAGGCACCTTGTACCTGCGTTGGGATGGCGAAATGCACGGGGTGAGCCTGTTCGACCCGATTGCAGCGGTTGCGGCCAACCAGTCCCATCAAGGCGGCCTCACGGCGCCCATGAACGGCAGCATCGTGCGCGTGTTGGTGGAACCGGGCCAACAGGTTGAAGCAGGCACGCAGTTGGTGGTGCTGGAGGCGATGAAGATGGAACACAGCATCCGCGCCCCGCACGCCGGGGTGGTCAAGGCACTGTTCTGCCAGGAAGGCGAAATGGTTGCCGAAGGTTGCGCACTGGTGGAACTCGACACCGCTGATTAGAACCTGGCGGTAGCCTGCACCACGACGCCGAGGATGCGGCAATCGTCGGTCAACAGCACTTTGGGATAGGTCGGGTTGAGCGGCACCAGGTAAAGCTGGCCGCTTTCTTCCCGCAACTGGCGAAAGGTCGCCTGGGGGCTGGCGGCCCATTGGGCGACGACCAGTTTGCCTGGCTCGGCGGTGATGGCCGGGTCCACCAGAATCATCATCCCCGCGCCGATGCTTAGGCCGCTGGGCGCCGTCATGGCGTCACTTGTAACCGGCAGCCAAAAGGCCTCGCCCTGTGCGTGATAGTCCGTCAGTTCAAAGCGGGGGGCGCCATAGGTTGCACGTGTTTCGCGGATTTCACACAGGCCTTTCCAATCGCTGACCGGGTAGCGGAAATACGGGTTGTAGTGTTTTTGCACTGGCCGGTCGCCCTCTTGGCCGCGCTCACGTACCTCAAGTAATACTTCCAGGTAGCCGAGGCCCAACGCCTCCAGCACACGGTTCATGTCCTCAAGACTCGGCACACGCCGCTTGTTGAGCCAATGGCCGACGCCGCCCTGGGACATGCCCAAGCGCTCCGCCAGTTCGCCCTGCGTGACCTTGCGGTCGCTCATGTTGGCCTTGACCAACGCTATCCAGTTATCCATGGCGCCAGACGATACGTGAGGTATTCTCCAGGGCAATAAACAGTTTGTAGTAATCCATAAAACGACATAAATACGATACGTACTATTATCGGGCATAAGGTTTTCGACACCCACACGGAGTACCGCCCCTTATGACGACAACCCATTGCCCGCAGCCCGAAACACCCGAACACAATGAGCTGCACGACATGCGCAGCAGCGGCGCTGCCCGTCGTGCACTGGACTATTACTTGAAAGAAGATATGTCGGCGCCCGTTGCGGATGGCGCGCTGTTCGCCATCAAGCCCGAGATCACCCAGGAAGAAGCCCTGGTCCATGCCTCAGACCTGTTGCGCAGCGCAGCGGCCACGGCCTATGAATCGGCGAGCAACCATCAGGGCAATCAGCGAGACCTGGCGTTTTCGGTGGTGTATTTGATTGATATGGCAAAGGCCATGGTGGAGCGGTCGTTGCAGGCGCCACAGGCTCAGGCAAACGGATAGCAGGCGCGAAAGAAAAATATTTCTATCTCACGGATAAAAACATTTGACTTGCAAATGATAATGATTATTATTGGACCCAGCTGATCGCGAGATCAGTCGATAGACCAAGGGACCTTAGGTCGGACTCTTGGAATATCTCCTCATCAGGCTAATCACGGTTTTTGACCCGGCTCTTTGGCCGGGTCTTTTTTTTGCCAGTTTCCCTGGCATGGCTTCAGGCTAATGAAGACTGTGTGTTGCTCGATGGCGCGCATGGTAGCAAAAGACCATCGCCAAAAGAAAGCCGAACCAGCGCTCTAGCCCGGATCTTTGCGAATTAGCGCTTGAGAATCAATCTCATAGAAACTAAGCTGCGGCGGCGTCAAGGACGACGCCCCCTCCTCCCTGCAACAATTTTGCGTCAAGATTTTGCCCCGCGCCTGTGTAAGATATCCGCCACAACACTCATATTCAGGCACCCAGACTATGACAGTGGCCTTGACCTCCATCAGAATCAGCAGCAACTTCGACAGTGGAAATATCCAGGTACTGGATGCCCACGATGCCTACCAGTTGCTGCTGGCAATCAAACCCGATACGCGCAGCCAGCATTTCCAGTGGTTCCACTTCAAGGCCGAAGGCATGCACGTGGGCCACACCCACACCTTTCGCCTGAGCAACGCGGGCAAGTCGTCCTACCCACACGCCTGGGACGGCTACCACGCGGTGGCCTCCTACGACCATATCAACTGGTTCCGGGTGCCTTCGCGCTTTGACGGAGAAATCCTGCATATCAGCCTCAAGACCCACGAAAAGCACGCGTGGTTCGCGTATTTCGAACCCTACAGCCGTGAACGCCACAATTGGCTGATCCAGCAAGCCCTGAGCCGCGCCGACACCCAGTTGCTGGCAACCGGTAAAAGTGTCGAAGGCCGTGACATCCAACTGCTGCGTCGCGGCAAAGGCGGCGAAGGCCGGCGCAACGTCTGGATCATCGCCCAGCAGCATCCCGGCGAGCACATGGCCGAATGGTTTATGGAAGGCATCATCGAACGCCTGCAGCAGGACGGCGACGCCGAGATGAAAAAACTGCTGAAAGTCGCCGACCTATACCTGGTTCCCAATATGAACCCGGACGGCGCTTTCCACGGTCACCTTCGCACCAACGCCATGGGCCAGGACCTCAACCGCGCATGGCAGAGCGCCAGCCAAGAGATCAGCCCCGAAGTGCTGTTCGTTCAACAGCAAATGGAAAAATACGGCGTGGACCTGTTCCTCGATATCCACGGCGATGAAGAGATTCCCTACGTGTTCACCGCCGGCTGTGAAGGCAACCCCGGCTACACGCCACGTATCGAGGGGCTGGAGAAACACTTTCGCAGCCACCTGAACGCACTGACCCGCGACTTCCAGACCACCCACGGCTACACCCGCGACTTACCAGGCGAAGCCAACATGACCTTGGCCTGCAACGCCGTGGGCGAGCAATACGACTGCCTGTCGTTGACCCTGGAAATGCCGTTCAAAGACAACAACGACGCCCCCAACCCCCACACCGGCTGGTCGGGCAAGCGCTCGATGCAACTGGGTAAGGATGTGTTGAGCAGCGTCGCTGATATCATCAACCACCTGCGCTAGGGTTTGGTGCCAGTCATGCTTTGCAGCACGCCATCACGGCGGACCAGCCCATGGAACAACGCCGCCGCCAGGTGCAGCAGCACCGTCAGGAACAACAGGTAGGCCAGGTACCCATGGGCCTTGCGCAACAGTGCAAACAACGGCGCATTGGCCCCCACCAGCGCCGGCAACTGCACCGAACTGCTGAGCATCACCGGGTCACCCGCCGCTGAAATCATCGCCCAGCCCAGCAACGGCAACACCAGCATCAAGCCATACAGCACCAAGTGGGACGCCTTGGCCGCCAGCACTTGCCACAATGGCAAGTCAGCGGGCAACGGCGGTTGGCGTGTAGAAAAGCGCACCACCAGCCGCACGATCACCAGTGCCAGGATCGCGATCCCCAACGGCTTGTGCAGGTGGATCAGCCATTCGTGCCGCTCTGAAACAGACGCCGCCAACCCTGCGCCGATAAACAACATGGCGATGACCATCAGCGCCATCAACCAGTGCAGCAGGCGCGCCAGCGGGGCGAAAAACCGGGGTTGGGCATTCATGGCTTCGACTCCTGAGGGGCACTCTTCTGAACACCCGTGTGCAACGGGCTGACTTCACCGGCGCGACGCAGGTAGGAGCTGGCATAGGCCGCCGAACGTGCTGCCAGCAGCGGGTCATTGGAGGCTTCGATGCCACTGGGCAAGATCAACGGGTCGAAATTGATATCCCGGCAATCACCGTCGGCCTGTGGCTGGCTGCTTTGCAGCACCAGGGTGCCGGCGTTGAGCACCTTGTGCTCGCCGGTCCACGGCTTGCTGGCGTCGTCCAGCGGGTCGCCGGGGTTGGCCAGGGTCATGTTCAATTGCCAACGCAACGGCCCGCTGGCCAAACGTTGCACCAGGTCTTTTTCGAGGAAGTCACTGCCGGCCGGCGCGCTGTCGCCTGAGGCATCCTGGCTCTGGGGCACTACTCCCCACCGCACTGCCTGGCGCTTGCCATCGGCGCCCACCAGGTAAAACGCGTTGATGCCGTTATAGGTTTCGGTCGCATAGCTGGTCGATGGCTTGGCCGTCTTGACCCACGCCAGAAACGCCGCGGTTTCGGGATGAGCGGCAAAAAACGCGGGCATCGCCGCCGGGTTCGGTTTGCCGGTAGCCGGGTCCGGCGCGCCGGCCTTGAGCAAACCGTAGAACGCTTCAGGCGTGCCCACCGGGAACACCGGCATGCTGTTCATCCCCGTGCGCCATTGCTGGCCGTTGGCCTGGCTGAACTGCAGGGCTAAGCTGCGGATCGGCACACTGCTGTCCGGTGCATAGGGGTTGCCGCTGGGCAGAGCGAAGCGGCCGATCACTGGGGTCTTGGCTTCGCTGAACACCTGGGCGCTGGAGTAGGCACGGGCATCAGCACTGCTCTCGAAATACCCGGCTACGCAGACGCCCTTGGCATGGTTGCGGCGAAAGCCCGGGTGCACGCCGTTATTGGCCTCCAGAGCATTGACCAGGGTTTTCGGGCGCAGGCGTTGTGGGTCGAGTGTGCCGTTGACGTAGGCAAAAGCCCCCGCAACAACCGCAACCACGGCGCCGATTCCCACGAGTCGCGCGATCAGGCTCGCAGTGCTCAACGGCGGACGGGGCGGTGATGAGTGATCTACCATGAAGAATCTCCAGGGCCATAGGCCTTAGGGGTGGAACATAAGGTCGGAGCATTAAGACGAACGCCGTTGTGCTCTATTCCCTGGCCTTGGATTTATTTCCAAGGGCCGGGAATAATCGTCAACGCCACGCGTCTCCCTAGTCCCAGCGTAGTGACCAGCCAGATACCCCATGCATGAACTCGACGAACCGTTACGTGAACTCATCCCCAGGCTGCGGCGCTTTGCCGTGTCCCTGACCCGTAACGCCAGCAGCGCCGACGACTTGGTGCAATCGAGCCTGGAGCGGGCGATCACCCGTTGGGCCGACAAACGCCCGGAAGGTGACCTGCGCGCCTGGCTGTTTTCGATCCTCTACCGCCAGTTCCTCGACGCCCACCGTCGCACCCGACGCTACGCACGCATGCTGGAATTCTTTACCGGGCGCGATGATGCGCAACCGTCGGTGGAGCGCACGGTGATCGCCCAATCGACCCTGCAAGCCTTCGACCAACTGGGCACCGAGCAGCGCGCACTGCTGCTGTGGGTGTCGGTCGAGGGCTTGAGCTACAAGGAAGTCGCCGAAATCCTGGAGGTGCCCATCGGCACCGTGATGTCGCGTTTGTCCCGAGCGCGCCAAGCCTTGCGTCAACTCAGTGATGGCGAAATTGCCAGCCCTTCCCTGCGGATACTCAAATGATCAGCCTGCCCCCCAGCGAACGCGATTTACATGCCTACGTCGACCACCAGCTCCTGGACAGCGACCGTCGCGTGCTTGAAACCTACCTGGCCGCCCACCCCGACGTGGCGGCCCAGGTACATGCCTGGCAGCACGACGCGCAATTGCTGCGCGCCGCCTTGGGCGGTGCCCTGCAACAACCGGCCAACCCCAACCTCGACCCAGCGCTGATTCGCCAACGCATCCAACACCAATCACGCAGGCACTTCGCCACGGCGGCGGTGTTGCTGATTGCCGTCAGCCTCGGCGGCCTGGGCGGCTGGCACGCCCGCGAAGCCACCCAAGCGCCCCTGTTGCCCATGGCCGATGCGATGCAGGCTTACCGCCTGTTTGCCCAGGACGGCATCATGCCCGCCGACTACCAGGCCCAAGGCAGCGGTAATATGCAGGCCTGGCTCGACCGCTACTTCAACCAGGCCCACCGCCTGCCGGACTTGAGCGCGTCGGGGTTCATGCCGGTCAGCGGGCGCCTGCTCACCACCGACCAAGGTGCGGCAGCCATGGTGCTGTATGAGGACCCGCAGGGCCGGCGGATCAGTTTCTACATTCGCCCGCCGGGACCGGATAACGGTTTCCTGCCCAAAGGCAGCCGCAGTGCCGATGGGTTGCAGGCCCAATTCTGGTCGGGCGCGGGCTACAACTATGCGCTGGTCAAGCCCGTGGATCAGCCATCCCCGCCCCTGCAGGCGTTCTAGAACCCGACGTCGAGCACCACGTTATCGGTGTAGGTGCCGCCCGGCGGAGTCGCTTGGTCGGTATAGATCTTGGCGTTGTAGTTGAAGACCTGACTGCCGGTACCCAGGCCATTGCCCGGTAACACGTCGGCGGTGGCACTGGCCCGTCGCGCCGCACCGACACTCCCCCAACGGGTGGTGCCGGCACTGACGAAGATGTCGTAGGCCAACAAGTTGGTCCCGGAAATCATCTGCCGCCGCCCGCCCACACTGACGGGATGCTGGCCGTCGCTGAGACCGACGGTGTAGGCGCTGCCTTTGGTGCAGTTGACGCTGGCCTGGCCGTTCACAGTGGCAAACGCGCTGACCACTGGCGCGCTGCCAAAGCTGATGGGGGGCGTGGTGATCTGGCAGTCATTGGTCACCAGCATGCTCACGCTCAACGTGGACGTACCCGTGCCGGTATCACGCCCCAGGCAGATGCCGATCAAGTTGATGCCCGAGCAATAGTCCCAAGCCCACACAATACTCAGGGTTTCGCTGTACAGCCCCGCCGCCACATTACTGCCGGTGAGGCTGCCAAAGTACAACGGCAAGGTTTTTGGACCCGGCGCGAACACCAGACCGTAGGTGGCGGCGATGCCTCCATTACCGCCAAAGTCGAATCGGGTGTTCCGGGCAATGGGGTAGGTGGTGGTGTTGTTACCATAGATCGTATAACCGATCACATCCCCCGTCGGTCCGACCATACCGCCCTGCGCCGAGCCTGTGATGGTTGCGTAGAAATGGTCCCCCGAGCCCAGTACGGACAAGACCAACGGTGTACAACTCAAGCCGGCGTTGGTGGTGGAACTCGATTGTGCGGTGGTGCGTACCATCATCGAACTCACCGAGCCGAAACTTGCAGGCGACGTGGCGACCGCGCTGCACGCTGCCTGCACGTGTACCGATACGCCCAGACTCCCGATTGCCAACACCTTCCACAGCCATTCCCTGACCCGCACACGCGCACTCCTTAAGTCATTGACACACCAGCGGCCCGATCAAGGGCACCTGCTCCTCGGCGGGATTAAGGTCAAAGGTTGCCTGGCAGCTCTGGCCGTCACCCAGCGTGACTTGCAGGGTGTTGTGCGTCGCCAGGTTCTCCAGGTAGACCAAACCATCCCAGCCCACCACCGCCAGCCCGCCGCTTTGCTCGTGACGCACCTGGCTGCCCAGGGGTAAATCCTGATGCTGGGCGTCCACCAATGTGATGCTCGCGGCAATCACCCGACGCATCGGAAACTCCAACAGGTAACCGCTGCCCCGACGTACTGCCACACGCTGTTCAACGTTGGCCACCTGCACGTTGGTGGGCAGGTTCAATGGGTCAACCTCATATTTGGCGCGGTAGTAAGCGCTGCTCCACGGCACCAGCAAGTGACCGTTGCGGTCGGTTTCGCCCACCACCTGATTTTCGTAGCGCACTGGTACACCGGCAAAACCATCGGTGCTGACCACCACAAAGGCATCGTTGACCTGGTTGGCGGTAAAGAACTGCTTGTCCATCCACACCAGCGAACCGGACGCATCGGCCCAGCGGGTTTGCGCCTCGCTGGTGCCATACACACCGGCCTGCAACTGCACCGACTGCAAGCGCCAGGTCAGGTCGGCTTGGCGGTAGGCCGGCCCGTCGCCACTGGCATAGCCCAGGTTAAAGCCCACGCCGCCCGCCGTCGGGACTGCCCGGCTGTAATTGACCCGCTGTTGCACCTGGCCGCTGTTGCTGCGTTCGCTGCCCACGCTGAGGCTGCCGTAGAGATCGAACGGAATGATCAATTGCCCCTGTACCGCCCAGTTGCTATCACCGATTTCGCGGTTGGCCGACAGATAAAAACTGGTGTTGCGCCACAGCGACTTGCTCCACGTCAGGTTCAGCAAGCGTGTGCGCGAGTCATCCGCCGCCTGCACATCGAAATAACCCACGCCGAGGCTGCCAAAGTCATTGAGGTTCAAGCTCAGCGTCACTTGTTCGCTGCGCTTGCTGAGGCTGGCGTAGGGCGTATCGATCAGGGTCAGGTCGGCGTATTGGTCGCGGCGCTCGACCCGCTGGTACGACAGGCTGTAACGCTGGCTGCTGTACTGATAGCCCAGGCTTAGTTGCTGGCCCGAGCCACCGTCGAACTGGCTTTGGCTGACCGCCGTATTGAGCACGCCAAAATTGCCCAGCCGCAGATTGCCGCCCACGCCGCCCAGGGTCAGGTCGCTGGCGGCTTCGGCATGCCCCTCCACGGTGAACGCGTCCGACAGCCCATAGCGAAACGTGCCACTGGCCACGCCGGGCCCGTAACCGAAATCCCGCACGGTGTAGTCGCGTCGCAGATTACCGGCCGACACCGAAAAATCCGACAAGCCTTTTTGCAGCAACGTGCTGGTGACATAGAACGGCACCGTGGTCGATACCTGCCGCCCAAGTGTGTCGGTGGTCACCACCACGGCCTCGCCCGCCCCGTTGATAAACGGCACGTTGGTCAGGGTGTAGGGACCGGGCTGCAGATCGGCGCTGCTGGACTTGTAGCCGTTGATAAACAGGTCCACCGATGACGGCACCGCCGCCTCCCCGGCGAACTGTGGCAAGGGATAGGTCACCAGGTCCGGGCGCACACCGAAGTCGCGGGACACCTGCACCCCACCCAGGCGCACTGAACTGCTCCAGGGCAAGGCGGCGCTGATGACATCACCCGCCTCATAGGTCAGCAGGCGCTCATCGTCAGAAAAACGCCAGGTCGTGTCATAACGCCGATAGCCATTGTTGAAGGTGCTGCCTTCAACCTCCCGACCAATCGTGCTGCGGTACTGGCCCGTGTTGGACAACGTGCCCCACGTGTCGAACAGGCGCACTTCGTTGAACACCGCCAGGTAGGTGCCGCTGTCGTCGGTGTCATTGAGGTAGGCGTCATAGTTGAGCAGCGCGCCAAAGCTGGTCAGCGCCTGGGTGCGCGGGTAGCTGCTGCGATTGCCGATAAACTGCTCCGGCAGCCAGGCTGGCGGCACGGTCAACATCAGGCGCTGGGCCTGGCTGTCGTAGTCGCTGTGCAGGCCCGGCAGCTTATCCAGGTCGACCTCGGTGGGCACTTCACCCGGCAACTTCATGCCGATGTCCTGCAACGCGCTCGCCGCCAGGAACAAGCCTCCTGCGCGCTGGCTGACAGCCACCACCCGGCCGGTATCACGCTGGTTGACCACCAACTCCAGGAACAACTGAGCATCGGCTACAGCCTCCATACTGCTGGGAGGGGGCGGCAACGGCGCAGCCTCGCCCAGCGGCACAATCACCAGGCCAGACAGACTTGCCACCACCCACACCGACCGCCATAGACAACGAGCCCAATCGCGACTCACCAAGGCCTTGTGTCCATCAATGGACATCTCCATCCGTTAAACCTGGGGCTATTCCCTGCCCTTTCGCACTGTTCTATCGGCCCGGTGCAAGGCTCTCCACTTGGGTGGCGCCATTGACCCTCACTTGCAACGCCTGGTCAGCGGCCACGCCGGCCGGCACCGGCCAGCGCATGGTTGCGCCCGGCAGCACGTAGCCCATCAGCCCGTCCACCAACGGGAGAGACTGGCTGCCCTGCTTGAAACTGGCATCGGTCAGGCGGGCATGCACGGCGCCCTGGTTGCGCATTTCCACATAGTTGCGCCCGCCCACGGTGACCTTCTTCCAGCTCAGGTTTGGCTGGCCGGCGGTCTTGGGGTCGCGGTCACGGGTGCCATCGACCTTGTTCCACAGGCCCGGGCCATAGGCGAACAACGGCACTGAGTAGCGCATCTGAAAACGCACGGCGGCGGCGGTCTTGCCATCGGCCGCCGTGGCGACGGGCTCGGCAGAAGGGATTTCATCGATGATGATGCGGTAGGCCAGCTCCTGGCCGGGTGGCACGTCCTTGGTGCGGGTCAGCCTTATCAACTGCTTTTGCCCTGGCGCGATCTTCGCCACCGGTGGGCTGCCGATCACATCGCGCTGGGCCTGATACTGCTCATCAAACCCACTCTGGCTCCAGGCAAATACCCTTACCTGCAAATTGGCGGTTTCGGTGCCACGGTTTTCCAGCCACAACGCACTGGCCTGTTGGTCGGCCTCCAGCACCGGGTCAATCGGCCAGATCAGCACCGAGCTGGCCGCCTGCACCGGGCCTGCCGCCAACCCCAGCAACGCGCAAACCCCTGCTACCCATCCACGCCGGGAAGCTTCATACATAAATCCCACTCCTTATTGCCAATCGTCTTACCACGTCAGCTGCACCTGCAGCGTGTCGCTGTACGTCCCCCCAGGCGTGTTGCCCGGTAGTTGCACCCGGCCGTAAATCGGCAAAGTGATGTTATTGGCGTTGCTGTAGGCCACGCTGACGCTCTGGCTGATGCCCAGGCTTTGGCTCAACGCCGCATCGCGAAACAGCTGATAAGCAACCTTGGCCGTACCGCTGTCGAGCTGCATGCGCCGCCCACTGCTGTTATACAAACCGCCGTCGACCGTCATACTCAACGCCACCCCGGGCGTGCATTGCAAAACCACCGAGCTGGTCAACGCCACCGACGCCGTACTGGTGGCCAGCGCTGAATAGCTGCCGAACGCCAGGCTGCCGTAATTGGTGCCGCCGGTAACCACCAGGCAGCCCGGCGTAATGGTCGCGCTCACCAGGAACGACTGGCTGGTGACGGCCAGCAGCGACACCGGCATCCCCCAGCCGATACACACTGCCAGCGCTGCACACCCCGCCCGTTTCATCGCCGTTAGAAGGTCAGCGTGACGTTGATCGTGTCGGTGTAAGTACCGGCCGGCAGCCCCGCCTTGCCGACGGCCCTACCGTAGATATTCACGGACTGGGCCACGCCGGTACTGGCCGCCAGGGGGATCACCCCGCCGATTGCAATCAAGCTCGAATGGGCACTGTCGGTGAAGAGGTCGTAAGGCACGTAATTGGCAACGCCGTCGTACAACGCGCGGGTGCCACCGGGGGACTTGCCGTCATTGGCTCCGGCCGCCACTGTCAGCGTTGGCGAGGTGCCCGCCGAACAGAGGATCGACAACGCACCACCGCCACCGCCCAGCACCTGCCCGGAGGACTCGGTAAACAAGCTATTGGCGGTACCGAAGGACAAATCGCCGAAGCTCATCCCGGCGGTCGCCGCCGCGCCATTGACCTGGCAACTGCTCGTCAGCACCAGGGTGGCCTTGACCGTACCGGCCACTGTGGCCGCCTGTGATCCCGACACCCACGCCAATGCCAACAAGGGAAAAACTGCTTTGGATACAAGTGCATGCATGATGTTCATCCTCATGGTTTACCAATCCAGAGTCACCGTCAGGGTGTCTGTATAGATGCCGGCCGGTAGGGCCCTGGTATTCGCCACCACCGAGCCGAATACCGGGATCGGTACCTGGGCGCCTTTGGTCACGACGAAATTGCGTTGCTGGCCGATGCTGTAGGTGCTACGCCCCAGCGGGTCAGCCGACAAACGATAGGGAATGGTCTGACGACCGTTGCTCAGGCGCCGCGTAGCGCCATCACCATTGACGCCGCCATCGATGGTCACCGTGAAGCTGCTGACCAACGACGGGTTGCAGGACACTGCCAGCGGCGCCTTGTCACCATCGGTGACGCCGCTGGTCAGGCGGTTGTCCCAGGTCGGGCCATGGCTACCGAAATCCAGCATCGCCGCCCCACTGTCTGGTGTTACCGGGGCGATGTCGGGGCCTTTACTGACCTGGCAACTGGCGGTGATCACCAACCGTGCATGGACCTGCCCGGCTACGCTCGCCGCCTGCACGTCATCGGCCAGCAACAGCAGGCCGCCCATGGCCACCAGGGCCAGGCACCGGCTCACCATGTGACCGTGACCTTGAGCAGGTCGGAATAACGCCCGACGGCGGGAATACCCTTGAGTGGTTCGATACGCCCATAGAGCGGCAGGTCGACGCTGCCGGAATCGGGCACACGGCCGCTGAGGGGCACATCCACCGGCAAGGGGATACGCCGCGCAGCGTCGGCATAAATACGATAGGGAATGGGTGCACCTGACGGGGTGGCGCTCAGGTAACGCACTTCGCCGGTGCCGCCATGCAGGCCACCGTCAACGCGCATCTGGTAGGGCGTATCGGGGTTGCACTCCAGGCGCGGCTGGCGCTGGCTGATCAGCGCCGCACTCAGGGGCCCGGCCGGGTCATCCAGACGCGGGCCGCTGCCGAAATCCAATACGCCAAGTTGCTCGATGCCAGCCTCGCGGGTGGTGCCCACCAGTTGGCAACCCCGCTGCACGTCGATGCGCACTTCCACTTGGAGTTGCGCAGCGTAAGCCGTGTTGCAGAGCATCGCGCCCATGACTGCCAATACTGCTCGTCCCTTCACTGCCCCAAATCCTTGTACAGGGGTGACTGCTGTGTATGAGGTTAGTCAGTCAACGAGATTCTGCCAGTGCTTAAGGGAATGGCCGCGCGACATGCTTTTTCGAGATAGCTGGCGACATCCTTCTCTATTGGTCAAATCGCGGCGAGCGCCCTAAAGTGAGCGACCACCGACCAACAGAGTGATTTGCCTTGGCCCCGCGCTCGCTGATTCGTCGTTTACTCGGTAAAAAAACCGACACACTCGACGCCTCGCCCATCCCACCGTTCTTTCAGCAAAAAGCCGCGCAACAGGGCTATACCCTCAGCGCCGGGCAAACCCTGGCCATCGCCGCCCTGGCCCGCGAAACCCAGCACCTGCTCGCAGGCGTTGCAACACGCAGCCTGTACCTGCACGGGCCGGTGGGGCGCGGTAAAAGCTGGCTGCTGGATGGCTTTTTCCAGGCACTGCCGATTGCCGAAAAACAACGTGTGCACTTCCACGATTTCTTCGCGCGTCTGCACAAAGGTATGTTCCAGCACCAGTATCAGGACGATGCCCTGGCGATCACCCTGAATGAGCTACTGGCCGATTGCCAGGTGCTGTGTTTCGACGAATTCCATGTGCATGACATCGGCGATGCCATGCTCATCAGCCGCTTATTCAAGGCCCTGTTCCAGCGCGGCGTGCTGGTGCTGGTCACCTCCAACTACCCGCCCGAAGGGCTGCTGCCCAACCCTCTGTACCACGAGCGTTTCAAGCCGGTGATCGACTTGATCGCGGCGCGCATGGACGTACTGGAAGTCAGCTCGCCCCAGGACTTTCGCAGCCTGCCCCAGGCGCAAAGCACCCAGCGTTTTACCCAAGGCCGCTATGTATGGCCGGGCACCGCGAGCCAGCGTGAAGCGCTCGATCTGCCGGCGGCGGACTGTCCGCCACAGCCCCTGGCCGTCGGTAACCGCCAGTTGCGCTGCCGCCACCAACAAGGCCGCACCATCGCCTTCACCTTCAACGACTTGTGCGAACAGCTCACCGCCGTGATGGACTACCTGCTGCTGTGCCAGGACTTCGACCACTGGATCATCGACGGCCTGCCCCTTCTGGCGGACTGCCCGATTGCCGTGCAGCAACGCTTTATCAACCTGGTGGACGTGCTCTACGACAAGGATAAGCACCTGATCCTGATCGGCCCGCAGCCCCTGGCCGACTGCCTGGCCGGCCAGGCGATCGACCTGGCGCGCACGGCCAGCCGCTTGGGCCAATTAGGCCAAGTGAACCCGCAACCGCTACCCGACCCGGTATCATGACCGCCAATTACGCCTCCATTGCCCAGAGAACGTGTCGTTCATGCATACCCTCGCCCAACTCAAGGCCGGCCAATTGGCCGGTATCACGCGCCTGGACCTGTCCTGCGGGCTGACCGAGTTCCCCCAGGAAATCTTCGAACTGGCCGACTCCCTGGAAATCCTCAACCTCAGTGGCAACGCCCTGAGCAGCCTGCCCGACGACCTGCACCGCTTGCCCCATCTGCGCGTGTTGTTCTGCTCGGACAACCGGTTTACCGCGCTGCCGGAATGCCTGGGCCAGTGCACCAAGCTGAGCATGATCGGCTTCAAGGCCAACCAGATCAGCCACGTGCCCGCCGCCGCGTTACCGCCGTTGTTGCGCTGGTTGATCCTTACCGACAACCAGATCAGCCAATTGCCGGATGAGCTGGGCCACAGGCCGTTGCTGCAAAAATTCATGCTGGCCGGCAATCACTTGACCCATCTGCCGGAGAGCCTGGCCAACTGCCATAACCTCGAATTGCTGCGCATCGCCTCCAACCGCTTCACCCACTTGCCAGAATGGTTGCTGGCGTTGCCGAGCCTGACTTGGCTGGCCTACGCCGGTAACCCGGTGGAAATGGCGGTTGAGGTTCAGGCTGAGGATGCGACGCCGGACATCCCGTGGTCCGAGCTGGAACTGGCCGAAGTGCTGGGGGAAGGCGCCTCGGGAGTCATCCGTAAGGCCCTATGGAAAGCGTCGGGCAAGCCCGTGGCGGTGAAACTCTACAAGGGCACCATCACCAGCGACGGCTCGCCGCTGCACGAAATGCAGGCGTGCATTGCCGCCGGGCAGCATCCCAACCTGATCAAGGTGGAAGGCCGCGTGGTCGGCCACCCCGACGACCAGGCCGCGCTGGTGATGGACCTGATCGACCCGAGCTATCGCAACCTTGCCGCACTGCCGAGCCTGGCCTCGTGCACCCGCGATATCTACGCACCCGACACTCGTTTCAGCCTTGAGGTGGCACTGCACATAGCGCGAGGCATCGCCTCGGTGGCGGCGCACCTGCACCGGCACGGCATCACCCATGGTGACCTGTATGGCCACAACATCCTGTGGAATGAAGCCGGGGATTGTTTGCTGGGGGACTTTGGCGCGGCATCGTTCCATGCCACGGCGGACACCTTGGAAACCCGGGCGTTGCAGCGCATTGAAGTGCGGGCGTTTGGGGTGTTGCTGGGGGAATTGTTGGAGCGGGTTGAGGGGGAAGTCAGTGAGGAGCTGCTAGCGTTGCGCGACAGCTGCTGCCAGCCGGATGTGTTGGCACGACCGGGCTTCGAGGAAATTGAAGTCGTACTCAGTTCCCTCCATCACCACTAAACCAATGTGGGAGCGGGCTTGCTGGCGAATGCGGTGTATCAGTCGATACATGAATTGACTGATACACCGCATTCGCGAGCAAGCCCGCTCCCACATTTTGACCACATGTATTCAGTTGGATAATCAGCCCGCCAACCCAACGAACATATCCTGCACGTCATCATGGTTGTCCAGGCCTTCCAGGAAGGCTTCAACCTCAGCCATCTGCTCATCGGTCAAACCGGTGACCGGGTTCTTGGCGATGTAACCCAGCTTGGCCGACAGCACGGTAAAGCCCTGCTCCGGCAAGGCTTTTTGCACGGCATCCAGGTCGGTGGTCTCGGTGATGAACAGGGTCGCGCCCTCTTCTTCGCCGTCTTCGAAATCCTGTGCACCGGCTTCAATCGCCGCCATTTCCGGGTCAGCATCCGGGGTGTCCGGCGAGGCTTCGATCAGGCCGACGTGGTTGAAGTCCCAGGCCACGGAGCCGGAGGCGCCCAGTTGCCCCTTGCGGAATGCCACGCGGATTTCCGCCACGGTACGGTTGATATTGTCGGTCACGCACTCGACGATCAGCGGCACCTGGTGCGGGGCAAACCCTTCGTAGGTCACGCGGTGGTATTGCACGGTTTCACCCAGCAGACCCGCACCTTTCTTGATGGCGCGCTCCAGGGTTTCCTTGGGCATCGAGGCCTTCTTGGCCTGTTCCACCACCAGACGCAGGTGGGCGTTGGTCGCGGTGTCGGCGCCGTTGCGGGCGGCGATGGTGATCTCTTTCACCAGCTTGCCGAAGATCTTGCCCTTGGCATTGGATGCCGCTTCTTTATGTTTGACTTTCCACTGTGCGCCCATGACTCACTCTCTTGATATCCATCGCGCCCAAACGTCTACTGGCCGGCGCTTTGGGGGCAGAGTTTATAGCGCAAAAACGCAACGTTCCACCAAAAAACCGTCAGGGCGCCAACTCGAAAAACGCCTGGATCAGGCGCAATGAGCGGCGTCGTTCCATGCAACCGAGCATGTGCCGGTTGACCAGCCCATCACCTTGCAAGGCAATTGCCCGCACCCGGGGGTCGGGGCTCACTTCTATCGAGGACACCACCCCAACCCCCAATTGGGCGGCGACGGCCTCGGTTACCGCCTCGCGGCTGTCCAGTTCCAGCAGCACCTTGGGCTGCACACCGGCAGCCAGGCAGGCGTCATCAAAGGTGCGCCGGGTGATGGAACTGGGCTCGCGCAAGACCATGATGTGTTCATGCAATTGCGCCAGGCGGATACCTTCCGGCTGCCCGGCCCAAGGATGACCAGAAGGCACCAGGGCGCATATCCGTGACTCACTCAACGCCTGCAAATGCAGGCCGTTGCGCGGTTCCACTTCGGTCAGCACCGCCACATCCGCATGCTCGGACAACAACGCCGCCAAGGTTTCCTGGGCATTGCCCAGGCGCAGGTTGACGGTGATGCCGGGGTAGCGCGCCCGCAGGCTGGCGATCATCGGCATCACCAGGTGCGGACCATCGGCCGCCACTTCCAGGCGCCCGGTGAGCAATTGGCGGTTGGCTTCCAGCAAAGCTTGCGCCTCATCCACCAAGCCAAAGATGGCCCGGGTGATCGCCGCCAGCCGTGCGCCCTCCTCGGTCACCTCCACCCGTCGCGCCGTACGGCGCAACAGCGGGGTCTGGTAGTACTCCTCCAGGGCCTTGATGTGCCCGGTCACCGCCGGCTGGCTGATAAACAGCCGCGCTGCGGCCCGGGTAAAACTGCCCTCACGGGCCACGGCATCGAATGCGCGTAATTGGAACAGGTTCATTGCTATCGGCCTCACTGATAGCTCGCATAACAACAAACAATTTGATTGATAACAAGCCAAACTGCAATTTAGGCGCCGTAGCTTGAATCGAACGCTTGACGAGGACCTGCAATGACCGCGCCTATCCTGCTCACCCCAGGCCCCCTGACCACCTCCGCCCGCACCCGCCAGGCAATGATGGTGGACTGGGGCTCATGGGATGAACGCTTCAACCAACTGACCGCCAGCGTCTGCGAGCAACTGCTGGCGATCATCGACGGCGCCGACACTCACCACTGTGTGCCACTGCAAGGCAGCGGCACCTTCGCCGTCGAAGCCGCCATCGGTAGCCTGGTACCGCGCAACGGCAAGGTATTGGTGCTGATCAACGGCGCCTACGGCAAGCGCCTGGCCAAGATCTGCGAAGTGCTCGGCCGTGATTTCAGCACCTTTGAAACCGCCGAAGACCAACCCACCACCGCCGCCGATGTCGACCGCCTGCTGCGCGCCGACGCGGCCATCACCCACGTTGCGTTGATCCACTGCGAAACCAGCACCGGCATTCTCAACCCCCTGCAGGCAATCGCCCAGGTCGTGGACAGCCACGGCAAGCGCTTGATCATCGACGCCATGAGTTCGTTTGGCGCGCTGCCGATCGATGCGCGCGATGTGCCGTTCGACGCCCTGATCGCCGCGTCCGGCAAATGCCTGGAAGGCGTACCGGGCATGGGTTTCGTCTTCGCCAATAAACACGCGCTGGCCGCCGCCCAAGGTAACTGCCACTCCCTGGCGCTGGACCTGTTCGACCAGCACGCCTACATGGCCAAGACCGGCCAATGGCGCTTCACCCCGCCCACCCACGTGGTCGCGGCACTGCATGAAGCGTTGCTGCAATACGCCGAAGAAGGTGGCCTGCCCGTACGGCATCAGCGCTACGCCCGCAATTGCGAGGCGCTGCTGGACGGCATGGCTGAACTGGGCCTGCGCAGCTTCCTGCCGGCAGCGATCCAGGCACCGATCATTGTCACCTTCCATGCCCCGCAAGACCCGCGCTACCACTTCAAGGACTTCTACGAACGGGTCAAGGCCAAGGGTTTCATCCTGTATCCCGGCAAATTGACCCAGGTGGAAACCTTCCGCGTCGGCTGTATCGGCCATGTCGACATCGCCGACATGCACGCCGCCGTCGCCGCCATCGCCGAGGCGTTACAAGCCATGGCCATCAACCTTTCTATTGGATCGCCCGCATGAACTATCAAAACCCCAACACCCTCCAGGCCGTGATTCTCGACTGGGCCGGCACCGTGGTCGACTTTGGCTCTTTTGCACCGACGCAGATTTTTGTCGAAGCCTTTGCCGAATTCGGTGTACAGGTCTCCATCGAAGAAGCCCGGGGCCCGATGGGCATGGGCAAGTGGGACCATATCCGCACCCTGTGCAATCAGCCGCAAGTGGCCGAGCGCTATCGCCAGGTCTTCGGCCGCACGCCCACCGACGATGACGTTACCGCCATCTACCAGCGCTTTATGCCGCTGCAAATCGAAAAAATCGCCGAGCATTCGGCGCTGATCCCCGGCGCCCTCGACACCATTGCTCGGTTGCGTCTGCAAGGCCTCAAGATCGGCTCCTGCTCCGGCTACCCCAAGGTGGTGATGGACAAGGTGGTCGCCCTGGCCGCCACCAACGGCTACTTCGCCGACCACGTGGTGGCTACCGACGAAGTGCCCAACGGCCGCCCCTGGCCAGCCCAGGCCCTGGCCAACGTGATTGCCATGGGGATTGATGATGTGGCGGCGTGCGTGAAGGTCGACGACACCGTGCCGGGCATCCTCGAAGGCCGCCGCGCCGGTATGTGGACCGTGGCCCTGACCTGCTCCGGCAATGCCCTGGGTCTGACCTACGAACAGTTCCGCGCCCTGGATGCCACCACCCTGGCCAGCGAGCGTCAGCGCATCAAGGCGATGTTCGCAGGCTCGCGCCCGCACTACCTGATCGACACCATCAACGACCTGCCGGCGGTGCTCGCCGATATCAATGCGCGCCTGATCCTTGGCGAAATGCCGCAGACCCACTGATAGAGGTCAAGATAACGGCATTTACGCCAGGCAAAGCGCTCAAAACCGGCATACAGTTAAAGCACTCCATCACCAAAGAATGGAGGTTTGCCCTGATGAGTGAGGAACACAGCGATGCCGTGGAAAAACTCCGATACGCGTTACAGCACCATGTCGATTGCGCTGCACTGGTTGATGGTGGTGCTGCTGGCGGTGGTCTACGCCTGCATTGAGTTACGCGGCCAGTTCCCCAAAGGCAGCGGTGCACGCACGTTGATTGTCGAGATGCACTTTATGTTCGGCCTTACGGTGTTTGTGCTGGTGTGGCTGCGCCTGTTTGCGCGCAGCCTGGGGGTGGCGCCGAAGATCGTGCCGGCGCCGCCGCAATGGCAGAGCCTGCTCGCAACGCTGATGCACTTCGCGCTGTATGCGTTGATGATCGGCATGCCGATTGCCGGTTGGCTGATCGTCAGTGCCGAGGGGCATTCGGTGATGTTCTATGGCATGGAGTTGCCGCCGTTGATCGCGGAGAACAAGGCGTTGGCCAAACAAATCGAGGGCTGGCATGTGTTGTTTGGCAAGATCGGGTATTGGTTGATTGGGCTGCATGCGTTGGCGGGGATTGCGCACCATTACCTCCTGCGGGATAACACCGCATTGCGGATGATGCCGGGCGGGAGTAAGCGCTGGCAGCACCGCTGACCTGTAGTGAGCGGGCTTGCCCCGCGCTGGGTGGCGAAGCCGCCCCAAAACCAGGCACCTGCGCTCTAACTGGAGAACTAGGGTGCCTGGGTTAGGGCGGCTTCGCCACCCAGCGCGGGGCAAGCCCGCTCACCACAACAAGCCCGCTCACCACAAAAGCAGTGTTGCACCTATCACCCTCAGGCCTTGAACCCTCGGCGACCTTGCAGGCCGCCGGTGTGGATAAAGATCAGGCGGGTGCCGGGGGTGAAGCGTCCGGCTTCGATCTGTTGCTTTAATGCCAGCAGCGCCTTGCCGGTGTAGAGCGGCTCTAACGGCAAGCCACAGGCCTGTTCAGTGGTTTCAATAAAGTCGAGCAACTGTGGATCGAGTTTGGCAAATCCGCCTCGGCTGGCATCCAACAGCTCATAACCATCCAGCACAATAGCCTCCACGTTCTGCGCCACGCCATGATCATCCGGCACGGCCATGGCGCCGTACACCGGATGCGCGCCCGCCTCTGCCAATACCAGCCCGGCCAATGTGGTGCCCGTCCCCGCTGCCAGCCACCAGGCGTCGTAGTCCGCCCAACCCAGTGTGTGCAACTGGGCACGCGCCTGTTCAACCAGTACGCCACAACCCACGGCGCCCGCCAGCCCGCCGCCGCCTTCGGGCACGGGATGCAAACCAGGATATTGCTCAAGCCATGGCAACCAGAAACCCGGCTCATGCCGCGCGCGATAGCCCCCATAGCCCAACCAATGCAGCTGCATGCCGAAGGCTTTCAGGTCGTGAATGGTCGGGTTTTCTTGAGGATGGCCGCGCAACAGGCCGACCGTGGGGAAATCAAAGCGTTGCCCCGCCGCCGCCAATGCGTGCAAGTGATTGGAGTACGCGCCGCCCAGGCTGATGATGCCGCGAGCCTCACGCGCCAGGGCCAGGTGCCCGCTGAGTTTGAACCACTTGTTACCGCTGATCAGCGGGTCGATGCGGTCCAGGCGCAGCACGGCCAACTCGACCCCTTGCAGCCAATCCAGCTGCAAAGGTTCAAGGGGCGCGTGGGGAAGCCAATCGAAAGGGCCCATCGGGGTGCATCTCTGGGTGCAAAGGGCCCGTAGTTTATGTCGCCTTACAGTGCGGCGGCCAGTCGCGAGCCCTGGTTGATGGCGCGCTTGGCATCCAGCTCGGCCGCCACATCGGCGCCACCGATCAAGTGCACGTTCTGCCCTGCCGCGACCAGGCCATCCTGCAGTTCGCGCAGTGGGTCCTGGCCGGCGCAGATGACGATGTTGTCCACCGCCAGCACCTGAGGCTCGCCCTCGGCGCCGATGCGAATATGCAGGCCTTGATCGTCGATCTTCAGGTACTCGACGCTGTTGAGCATCTGCACCCGCTTGTTCTTCAAACCGGTGCGGTGAATCCAACCGGTGGTCTTGCCCAGGCCGTCGCCGACCTTGGAGGTTTTACGTTGCAGCAAGAACACTTCACGTGCCGGGGCGTGAGGTTCAGGCTTGATACCGGCCACGCCCCCACGGGCTTGCAGTTGGGTGTCGATGCCCCATTCTTTCCAGAAGGCTTCGCGGTCCAGGCTGGTGGACACGCCTTGGTGAACGAGGAACTCCGACACGTCAAAACCAATGCCGCCCGCGCCGATCACTGCAACGCGTTTGCCGACAGGTTTGCGTTCCAGGATCACGTCCAGGTAGCTCAACACCTTGGCGTTCTCGATGCCTGGGATCGCCGGGGTGCGTGGCGCAATGCCGGTGGCCAGGATGATTTCGTCGTAACCGCCCGCCTTCAACTGCTCGACGCCCACACGGGTATTGAGGCACAGCTCCACATGGGTGGTCTGCAATTTGCGCTTGAAGTAGCGCAGGGTTTCGAAGAACTCCTCTTTACCCGGCACACGCTTGGCGATATTGAACTGGCCGCCGATCTCGCTGGCCGAATCGAACAGGGTCACTTGGTGACCACGTTCAGCGGCAACCGTAGCGGCGGCCAGGCCCGCAGGACCGGCGCCGACCACGGCAATTTTCTTGATCTGCTTGACCGGCAAGTAGTTCAGTTCAGTCTCGTAGCACGCCCGTGGGTTGACCAAACAGGTGGTCAATTTGCCGCCAAAGGTGTGGTCCAGGCAGGCCTGGTTGCAACCGATGCAGGTGTTGATTTCATCGGCGCGCCCAGCGGCAGCCTTGTTGACGAATTCCGGGTCGGCGAGAAATGGCCGCGCCATGGACACCATGTCCGCGTCGCCTTCGGCCAGGATCTGCTCGGCAATTTCCGGGGTGTTGATACGGTTGGTGGTGATCAGCGGAATCTGCACCGCACCGCGCAACTTGGCGGTGACTTTGCTGAACGCGCCACGGGGCACTTTGGTGGCAATGGTCGGGATGCGCGCCTCGTGCCAGCCGATGCCGGTGTTAATGATGGTCGCGCCAGCGCCTTCGATCGCCTTGGCCAACTGCACGATCTCTTCCCAGGTGCTGCCGCCTTCCACCAGGTCAAGCATCGACAAGCGGAAGATAATGATGAAATTCGGGCCGACGGCCTCACGCACCCGACGCACGATTTCCACGGCCAGGCGCATGCGGTTTTCATAGCTACCGCCCCAACGGTCAGTGCGATGGTTGGTGTGGGCGGCGAGGAACTGGTTGATGAAGTAACCTTCGGAACCCATGATTTCCACGCCGTCATACTCGGCGACCTGGGCCAGCAGCGAGCAGGTGACGAAATCCTGGATCTGCTTTTCGATGCCCTCTTCGTCCAGTTCCTTGGGCTTGAACGGGTTGATCGGCGCCTGAATCGCGCTGGGCGCTACCTGCTTGGGGCTGTAGGCATAACGGCCAGCGTGGAGGATCTGCATGCAGATCTTGCCGCCCGCCTCGTGCACGGCCTGGGTCACGATCTTGTGCTTTTGCGCTTCTTCGTCGGTGGTGAGCTTGGCCGCACCGGCGTACACCCCACCCTCATCGTTCGGGCCAATGCCGCCGGTGACCATCAGCCCCACGCCGCCACGGGCGCGCTCGGCAAAGTAGGCCGCCATGCGCTCGAAACCGCCGGGTTTTTCTTCCAGGCCGGTGTGCATCGAGCCCATCAGGGTACGATTGCGCAAGGTGGTAAAACCCAGGTCCAACGGGGCCAGCAGGTGCGGGTAGGCAACAGCGGTCATGGTCAAGCTCCACAACGGATCATCACGGGACGTGGCGCGCTCGAACGGCGTGCCATCGGTTTATGTCCCACAGACTAAGAGGCGATGGATGAAGGCTCAATGACCGAAACTGACAAGTTATTGATCCAAATGCGCAGTGCCCCTTGGCAACGCGATGGATGGGCCCTACCCTAGTCGTCGAACCCCGCACACGGTCTGTTGTCTGTTGCCCCATGCGTAAACTTCTAGCGTTAACCGTCACCCTGGCCCTGGTTGCCGCCACCGCCGCGTATCTGGTCTGGACCCAGGAGCGCCCCGTGGCGCACTACCTGTCGGACCTGCGCATTACCCTCGCCGTCAACGAAGGCTTGCCCGCCGATCGAGGCAACTTGCTGGGCATCCAGCCCGAGCTGTTTCCCGCCGACTACCAGAGCCTGGAACGCCTGCACCTGAAACTCGCGGCCTACCTGCAAAAAGCCCGGGACCAGGGGTTGGTCAACGACAAGACCATCGTGGTGCTGCCGGAACATATCGGCACCTGGCTGATGCTCAAGGGCGAAAAAAACGAGGTGTACCAGGCCTTGCACGCCAAGGACGCGATGAACTGGCTGTCGGCCAGCAACCCACTGCGCTTTGCCCGCGCCTGGGTCAGCGCCACCGGCGAGAACCGTACTGACGACGCCTACCTGCGCATGAAAGCCGCCGACATGGCGCGCGATTACCAAGTGCTGTTCGGCGGCCTCGCCAAGGAATTCGGTATCACCCTGGTGGCCGGCTCCATCGCCCTGCCCAACCCGAGTGTGAGCCAAGGGCAACTGCAGGTCGGCCATGGCGCGCTGTTCAACGCCAGCCTGGTGTTCAACGCTGACGGTGTGCCGGTAGGCCAGCCCCAGCGCCAGCTCTACCCGATCTACGATGAACGCGGTTTTATCGCACCCGGCGACGAGACTGTCGTCAACGTGGTCGACACCCCGGCCGGGCGCCTGGGCGTGCTGGTGGGCAGTGACAGCTGGTACCCGGACAACTACCGCAAACTCAACGAGCAAGGCGCGCAATTGATCGCCGTGCCGGCCTTCGTGCTTGGCCGCGACACCTGGGACCGGCCTTGGCGCGGCTTCAAAAGCGTGTCCACCCCGCCGGAAATCAGCCTCAAACCCGAGGAACTCAGCGAAGGCGAAGCCTGGCGCCGGCTCACCCTGATCAGCCAACAGCCCATCAGCCAAGCCAGCGCTGGCATGAGCGTATTCCTGCGCGGGCAGTTCTGGGACCTGGGCACTGGCGGGCATAGCTTTCTCAGCAGCAACGGGCAGATCAGCGCCGATGGCGAAGCCCGTGGCGCACGTTTGTTGAATCTCTGGCTGTGAAGCCGGTGCGGCTGGGGGATCTGTCGGTAGGCTTCGTGCACACCCTGGCGGATGCTATCCAAAGCCACGGCCTGGACCCACAGCCGCTGCTGCTGCAATACGGCCTGGACCCGGCGCGACTCGCCGAGGCCGGTGCACGCTTGTCGATCCCACGCTACATGCGCCTGGGCCATGCGGCCATCCAACTCACTGGCGACGCTGGCCTGGGCCTGCGCATGGGCCAGCTCAGCCGCTTGAGCCAGGCTGGCCTCGCGGGTGTCACCGCGGCCCAGGCGCCGAATGTGCGTGAAGCCGCGCGGGCGCTCACTCGCTTTGAAGCGTTGTACGGTTCCAACTATCGCGGCCAATCGCGTTTCCACGAGGATGCCGAAGGCGCCTGGCTGCGGTTCTATTCCATCAGCCCGTACAACGCCTACAACCGCTTTGTGGTGGACTCGATCATCGCCGGTTGGCTGTTTCAATTGTCGGCCGTGGCGCAGCAGCCGGTGCAGGCGCAGCGCATCGAGATCGAATTTGAAGCACCGGACTACAGCGAGCAATACAGCATGCTCGGCGACATTCACTTCGGCGCCGAAGCCAACCAACTGCGTTTGAACCAAAACGCCCTGGCGCTGCGCAACCCACAGCATTGCCCGAGTACCTGGAACCTGTTGTTGCAGCTGTGTGAAAGGGAATTGGAGCAGTTGACCCGCACCCGCAGCCTGCGCGAGCGCATTACCCGGTTGCTCGGGCCGATGCTCAATGGTGGCCGGGAACCCGACCTGGAAGAAGTGGCGGCACGCTTGAAGCTGCCAACCTGGACACTGCGACGCAAACTGGCCGACGAAGGCACTCAGTTCCGCGCAATTCTCAACGATACCCGCCGCGACCTGGCCATGACCTACATTCGTGATACGGAACTGGCATTCGGCGAGATCGCCTACTTGCTCGGTTTTGCCTCAGCCCAGGCGTTTCAACGGGCATTCAGGCGATGGAACAACCAGACCCCAGGGGAATTTCGCCGCAGTCAGCGGCATTCCGCCTGAAGTCGGTCTTACAGCTCTGTTGCGTCATCTGCAGGTTCCAGCGGGTCCAGCTCAATCGCGTGGTACTCAAGCAGTTCTTCCTGATAATCGTCCATCGTGGACTCCTTCTTCTCTAAGTTAAAAGCGGCTGCAGTCAACTGACCTGCACAGCCAGCCTAAAGTGCCGTTATGACGAAAAAATGTCGGCGCCATGACGTTCCTGCACTCTAAGATTAAACGTAGCAGCGTTATGGCAATTTAGCATCTGGGATTTCGCTATTGATTGCAATTGCAATCACATGAGTATTTCCATTAGGGTAAGGGCATCCGTTATCAGGGGATTCGACCCATGCCCGCCTCCACCGCCCACGCCGCACAGCTCTGCCTCGATGCTTTGCGCCATGCGCACGATTCGCGCAGCTCACCGCTGTATACGGTGATGACCATCGCCAATACCCTGGAATCCAGCCGGCAGGCTTGGGTCATTCGCGGCCAATCTAACTCTCGACGCGTGGGCGGTTGGCCGAGTTGGTTCGCGCGCAACACCTCAGAAAAACCGATGCTGTACCTGCACAGTGCAGCCTCGTCGGCGCAGCTGTGTGCGCTATCGGACGCTACCGCCCAGCGCGGCATTCTGTGCAACGACATCGAGAACCGTCCTTCCCCCTGGCCCAAGGGCGCGCAACCGTCGCTGCCCCTGTGGCTTGCGACTAACCCTCGCTGTACGCCCTACGACCCCGCCAGTGGCGAGGAAGCCCGGGCGATTGTGCTGGCAGGGTTGCGCAGCTTGTACATCGACGGCCAGCCGGGGTTTTACTACCTGGCGCTGCATGATCATGAGCGCCCAAGGCCAATGAATAAGCGGCACCATGCAGCTGCGCTAAAAGGCATGTACCCGATTCAGGGCGAACGCACAGCCGATGTTCGATTGCTTGGCGCGGGCCAGGCCCTGGAAGAAGTCCTGCATGCCGCGCGGCTGTTGGAACAGGACTGGAACGTAACTGCGCAGGTGTGGAGTTGCCCCAGCTATACGCGACTGGCCCGCGAGGCGGCCGCCGCTGAGCGCTGGAACCGGTTGCATCCCACCGAGCCCAAGCGCGGTTGCCATGTGCGTGAATGCCTGGCGGGGAGTGAGGCACCGGTGATAGCCGTCACGGGTTATCCGCAGCCGATTGTTGATCAACTGGCGGCGTACGTGGATGCCAGGTTCGTCGCGCTGGGGTCGGCGCCGAGTCGGTATTGGATTGTGGTGGCGGCGTTGCGGGCGTTGGCAGATGAAGGGCGTATCGGTACACGGCAACTGGAAACAGCAATGGCCCGCTACCCACTGCCATGAATTGGAATGCAATCAAAAATGTGGGAGCGGGGGGGGGGGGGGGGGGGGGGGGGGGGGGGGGGGGGGGGGGGGGGGGGGGGGGGGGGGGGGGGGGGGGGGGGGGGGGGGGGGGGGGGGGGGGGGGGGNCCATGAATTGGAATGCAATCAAAAATGTGGGAGCGGGCTTGCTCGCGAAAGCGGTGGGTCAGTCAACACATCCTTTTCTGACACTCCGTCTTCGCGAGCAAGCCCGCTCCCACAAGGATCTCCACCGTTCTTCAGGCCTTGCTTCGACTGCGCATGGCCATCCCCGCTGCACGCTCCAATACATCGGCAAACCCTTGGCGCTGCTCGGGCTCGATCTGTGACAAAAACACCTCATCTACCGTGCTTTCGTAGATTTCCCACATCTTTTTACGCAACACCTTGCCCGCATCAGTGATCGTGGCAAACGCCCCACGGCCATCGCCGTCAGCGCGTGAACGCACCACCAGGCCGTCCTTTTCCAGGCGGTCTACCAGCCGCGTGAGGTTGTAGCGCTCGATGGCCAACACATCGGCCAATTCGTGCATGCGGCGGGTGCCATCGGGGCCGCTTTCCAGGCCCCACAGCGCGTCGTACCAGGCATACGGCGGCAAGTCTGCGGCGGCCAGGCGCCGTTCGATTTCACGGATGACGGTCCTGTGGGCCCTGACAAAACGGAACCATACATCAGGCTCTTTCGACGACATGCAACACCATCCGGCGGATTTCAAGAAGGTTGCAATAGTAGCTCATCCCGCGCTAGATTCGGCCATGTAGTTGCAACTGCAATTACATTGACGGCATTCCCACAAGGAACCCGCCACTTGAAACCTGCCTACCCTGGAGCCTCACATGACCCCGAACAACGCAGTCAGACGCGACGACGACCCACAGGAAACCCGCGAGTGGCTGGAGTCCATCGAATCGGTGCTGTCAACCGAAGGCCGCCCGCGTGCCCACTACCTGATCGATCAGTTGCTGGATTTCGACGTTGCGCGCCATGGCGATTTCTACGGGCGGGTCACCACTCCCTACGTCAACACCATCCCGGTGGACCGCCAACTGCCCTACCCCGGCAACCTGGCCATTGAGCGCCGCACCAACGCGTACATTCGCTGGAACGCCATGGCCATGGTGCTGCGCGCAGGCAAACACTCAGGCGTCGGTGGGCATATCGCCACCTATGCGTCAGCCGCCGTGCTCTACGACGTAGGCTTCGACCATTTCTTCCGTGGGCGGACCGACAGCTTCGACGGCGACCTGGTGTATATCCAGGGCCATTCCTCCCCCGGCATCTACGGCCGCGCCTACCTTGAAGGCCGCATCAGCGAAGCACAGCTCGACAACTTCCGTCGCGAAGCCGGTGGCGACGGTATTTCTTCCTACCCGCATCCTCGGTTGATGCCGGACTTCTGGCAATTTCCTACGGTTTCCATGGGCCTAGGGCCGATCACCGCCGCCTACCAGGCGCGCTTTATGCGCTACCTGGAATTTCGCGACCTCAAGCAGCACCAGGGCCGCAAGGTCTGGGCGTTCCTCGGCGATGGCGAAATGGACCAGCCCGAATCCCTGGCCGCCATCTCCCTGGCCGGCCGCGAGAAGCTCGACAACCTGATCTTTGTGGTCAACTGCAACCTGCAACGCCTGGACGGCCCGGTACGCGGCAACGCCAAGGTGATCCAGGAGTTCGAAAGCCTGTACCGCGCCGCCGGCTGGAACGTGATCAAGGTGATCTGGGGTGGCGGCTGGGATGCGTTGCTGGACAAGGACACCAGCGGCCTGCTGCGCCAACGCATGATGGAATGCGTGGACGGCGACTATCAGAACTACAAGTCCCAGAACGGCGCCTATGTGCGTGAACATTTCTTCGGCAAATACCCCGAGTTGCTCGCACTGGTTGCGGACATGTCCGACGACGATATCTGGAAACTCTCACGAGGCGGGCATGACCCGGACAAGGTCTACAACGCTTACGCCGCGGCGGTGCGCCACAGTGGCCAACCCACGGTGATCCTGGCAAAGACCGTCAAGGGTTTCGGCATGGGCGAGGCCGGCGAAGGCCAGAACATCAACCACCAACTGAAGAAAATGGGCGCCGACGCCGTGAGGGCCTTCCGCGACCGCTTCGGCCTGGAAGTGGCTGACGAGCAGCTTGCAGAAATCCCCTACATCAAACCTGCTGCCGACAGCGAAGAAGCCCGCTATTTCGCAGCACGCCGTCAAGCGCTGGGCGGCTATGTGCCGGCGCGCCACAGTGCCGTCGAGTCGTTGCAGATTCCCGAGCTGTCGGCCTTCAGCACCCAACTCAAGGACACCGGCGAGCGCTCCATTTCCACCACCATGGCCTTTGTGCGCATCCTCGGCACCCTGCTCAAGGACCCGCACCTGGGCAAGCTGATCGTACCCATCGTGCCGGACGAATCGCGCACTTTTGGTATGGAAAGCCTGTTCCGCCAGATCGGCATCCACTCCGCCGTCGGCCAGCTCTATACCCCGCAGGACGCCGGGCAACTGAGCTACTACAAGGAGAGCAAGGACGGACAGATCATGCAGGAAGGCCTGAATGAATCCGGCGCCATTTCCTCATGGATTGCGGCGAGTACGTCCTACGCCAACCACGGCCTGATGACCGTGCCGTTCTACATCTTCTATTCAATGTTCGGCTTCCAGCGCGTCGGCGACCTGGCCTGGGCAGCGGGTGATGCGCGGGCACGGGGCTTCCTGCTGGGGGCCACGGCCGGGCGGACCACGCTGATGGGCGAAGGCTTGCAGCACGACGATGGCCACAGCCATATCCTGTCGTCGGTGATTCCGTGCTGCGTGTCTTACGACCCGACGTTTTCCTACGAGCTGGCGGTGATTATTCGCGAAGGCATGCGAAGGATGTATGTCGAACAAGAGGACATTTACTACTACATCACCTTGCTCAACGAAAACTACCCGCACCCGGCCATGCCCGAAGGCGCAGAGGATGGGATCCTCAAGGGCCTGTACCCGCTGAGCAAGGGCAAGCAGGCCCAGGTGCAATTGATGGGCAGTGGCTCGATTTTGCGCGAAGTGATGGCCGCCGCAGAACTGCTGTTGAATGACTTCGCCGTCCACAGCGATGTGTGGAGCGTGACCAGCCTCACTGAGCTGCGCCGCGAAGGTCATGAGGTTGAACGCTGGAACCTGCTGCACCCGGAACAAACGCCGCGAGTCAGTTATGTGGAGCGAAGCCTGAGCGGCCACACCGGGCCGGTCGTCGTCGCAACCGACTACATGAAGCTGTTCGCCGACCAGATCCGCCCGTTCGTGCCAGGCCGTCGCTTTGTCGCACTGGGCACCGATGGTTTCGGGCAGTCGGACACACGGGAAACCTTGCGGGCGTTCTTTGAGGTGGACCGCCATTTCATCGCACTGGCGGCCTTGAAAGCCCTGGCGGATGACGGCGTGATCAGCCGCGATAAAGTCAGTGAGGCGATCAGGCGCTACGGGATCAATGCCGACAAGACCGACCCCGTAACGGTCTGATTTACTGCGCAGGCGTCGGCAGAGGTGGAATCGCTTCTGTCGGTGCCGGCAGGTCCGGGTTGCTCGTTGCGGGCGCGGTGGCCGGTGTTTCCTGGGGCGCAATGGGCGCAGGTTCGGCCGGTGGCGCTACCGGCTCGGAAACCGCAGGCTCCTCTTTCGGTGCCTCGACCTTGTCGGCGGCCGGGGCGACTTTAGGCTCCGGCACACCCAGTTCAGCCTTCGGCTGCTCGGGAATATGCTCGGCCTTCTTCACCTCTTGCGGCAAGAACACGTCCACCAGCGCAAAGTAACGCTCGTAGAATTTGGGCGCCGAAACTGTCTCGCTCGCCACCTTCACCATCGAGTCATCGGTGGAGCCGATCGGCATCGACACCGAACCCAGCACACCCACACCCAGGCTCGCGGAGTTGTTGACCTTCTTCAGCGCATAACGATCCTGCAAGGCGTTGGCGAACATCGTCGAGTGGTTGGTGCCCTTGCCATCATCGGCACACACCACGTTGAAGCTGATCTGCAGATGGCTCTCGCCGGTCTGCTGGAAACTCTTGTTACCCACCACCAGTTTCGGATCATTGCTGGTGATGATGTAGCCCTGGCTCAGCAGGGCACGGCGTGCAGCTTCGCACGCGGCCACATCACTGACCGGGTAATCCCGGGAAAACGTGCCGGAGTCGTCGAAATTCTCATGTTCATAAATAGCGGTCTTGGGTGACGAGCAGCCCGCGGCGCCCGCCAGCACCAGCGCCAGCCCGAGGCTACGCAAGTGAAATGATGTCGACATTGAAAATCCTGAGGAAAACGGTCCGGGCGGTATTGTGCAACAGAACGAGGCCTTGGCGCGCGCATTCCTGTCGGTAAAACGTCACAGGCCTACGCACCGGCAGCAGTAGGAAAAAGCCCTGCGCACATATGATCAATAAACACGCGCAATTTAACCGAGGCATGGCGACTTGATGGCCAGAGCATCCAGAAACTGCCCCGGTGCTCCAGGTAATCATCCAAGACCCGCTGTAAATGCCCCTGCGTCACGGCCTGGTTGACCATGTAATCCGGCAGGCAGGCAATGCCCAGCCCCTCGTGCACCACGTGGTTGAGGGACTCGATAGTGGTGCTGACCAATGGGGTGCGCAATACCGGTTCCGCTGCCCCCGGTGCCAGACGCAACGGCCAAGGCTCCAGCTTGCCCGTGGCGCAGAACTTATGGCGCAGGCAAGCGTGGGCGTTCAAGTGCTCGGGATGCTGTGGCGTGCCGTGCTGATGGAAGTAGTCGGGCGTACCCACCAGCACCAATTGATAGTGCCCCAAGTGACGGGCCATCAAGCGCGAATCTTCCGGCTTGCCGGTGCGAATGACCGCATCGAAACCTTCCTCGATCACGTCCACCATGCGGTCGGAAAAATCCACATCCAATTCAATGTCCGGATAGGCGCGCATAAAGTCACTGAGCACCGGCATCAACAAGCCACGCACTTGTGGCACGCTGATGCGCAGCTTACCCCGTGGCGCGGCACTGGCTTCGATCAGCTCGCGTTCAGCCGCTTCGACTTCGGCCAGGATACGCCGCGAACGCTCAAGGAAAAGCGCGCCTTCAGTGGTTAACGTAATGCTGCGCGTGCTGCGATGAAACAAACGCACACCAAGGCGGGCCTCCATACGGGCGATGCTTTTGCCCACCGCCGAGGACGATACCCCCAGTACCCGCCCGGCCGTCGTGAAGCTGCGCGTCTCTGCGACCTGCACAAATACGGAGAGGCTGCCCAGACTGTCCATCATGTCACCCTGCATTGCGGACACTGGTGTCCGATAAGTTCGGAACCTTAGCCTGTTTTTCCGCTGACCACAGCCCCCTACCCTGCACCCTTGCCCCTTTGCATGGATATAGCGTCATGACTTCACTTGTTAGCGACTCCCCGGACAGGCTGCCCTTGGGCGGCCTGCTGGCCCTGGCCTGCGCCGGTTTCATCACCATCCTTACCGAAGCCATGCCTGCCGGGCTGCTGCCCCAGATGGGCGAAGGCCTCGGTGTGTCGCCCGCGATGGTGGGCCAACTGGTCACCCTCTACGCCCTGGGCTCATTGCTGGCGGCCATCCCCTTGACCCTGCTGACCCGTGGCTGGCGCAGACGCCCCTTGCTGTTACTTGCCATCGGTGGCTTTGCCTTGGTCAACAGTGTGACCGCCCTCTCCAATCACTACGGGCTGACCCTGGTGGCGCGTTTTTTTGCCGGGGTATTCGCCGGATTGCTCTGGGCGTTGCTTGCCGGTTACGCCAGCCGAATGGTGGCGCCACACCTGCAAGGCCGGGCGATTGCAGTGGCGATGCTGGGGGCGCCGCTGGCCTTGTCGCTGGGCGTACCCGCCGGAACTTTCCTGGGTACGGCTGTAGGCTGGCGCCTGAGCTTCGCGATCATGAGTGGCCTGACCCTGGTGCTGCTGATCTGGGCACGCTGGCTGCTGCCGGACTTTGCCGGCCAGCCTTCTGAGAAGCGCCTGGCCCTGCGCCAAGTCCTGACCCTGCCCGGTATTCGTCCAGTGTTGTGGGTGACCTTTACCTACGTGCTGGCCCATAACATCTTGTACACCTACATTGCACCGATGCTGGTGCCCGCCGGCATCGCAGCCGATATCGACCGGGTGTTGCTGGTGTTTGGCCTGGCGGCGTTAGTCAGTATCTGGCTGGTGGGGCTGTTGATCGACCGCTGGCTGCGCGTATTGGTGTTGATCAGTTGCGCACTGTTTGGCGTGCTGGCCCTGGCACTGGCGCTCTGGATCACTTCGCCTCTGGTGATCTACATCGCTGTAGCCGCTTGGGGGTTGGCGTTCGGTGGCCTGCCGGCACTGCTGCAAACCGCCCTGGCCAAGGCCGCCGGTGACTCGGCGGATGCGGCGCAGTCGATGCTCGTGACGGTGTGGAACCTGGGTATCGCCGGCGGCGGGTTGGCGGGTGGCTTGTTGCTGCAAGGCTGGGGGGTGATTGCATTTCCCTGGGCCGTGGTGTTGTTGATGGCGCTGGCCCTGAGCAAACGCCCATAAAAAAGCCCCCGGTCTTTTCAGGCCGGGGGCTTTTTACTCAAACCGACATCAGTACTTCTTGATGTCAGCCTTGCTTTCCAACTGCTTGCGGTACGCCGCGAAGTCCTGCTGGCCCACACGGGAAGCGAGGAAGCGGCGGATTTGCGCCTTTTCTTCGTCCGTTGGAGCCGCCGCTTCGTTGACGCCGTCCAAGCGCACGACCACCAGGCTACCGTCACGCAAGGTCACGGTGGTGAAGGTCGGCTTGTCCTTGGCCGCAGGCTTGGGCATGCGGAACAGGGCTTGCAGCACGGCAGGGTCGATCGCTTCCTGGTTACGGGTAGCGGCTTTAGTGACCTTCCATGCCTGACCGTCAACCGGCTGATTCAACGGGGTCTTGCCATCACGCAGACTGGCGATCAACTCATCAGCGTGCGCCTTGGCAGCCGCACTCGCACGTTCCTTGGCCATCTGGGTACGGATCGCCGCGGCGACGTTTTCCAGAGGCAATTGCGCTGGCTTCAAGTGCTCTTTGGCACGCAGCACGATGATGGTTTCCGGGTCCAGCTCAATGGCGGAGCTGTTGGCCCCCTCATCCAGCACTTCCGGACTGAACGCAGCGGTGACCACGGCACGGTTGGCCGCAACACCTTCGCCACCTTCACGGCCAAACGGCGCGGAGGTGTGCACGGTCAGCTTCAGGTCAGACGCGGGCTGGGCCAGGTCAGAGGCTTCGAATGCCGCATCTTCCAATTGCTTGGTCGCCTCGACATAACGCTGCTCAACCTGTTGGGTCTTGAGTTCGCGGGTCAGCTTGTCTTTCAGGCTGGCAAACGTCGGCACTTGCGGTGCTTCAACGCCCAACAGCTTGATCAGGTGCCAACCGAAGGCGCTGCGCACGGGTGCCGAAACCTGGTCCTTGTTCAATGCGTACAACGCCGTTTCGAAGTCCGGGTCGTAGACGCCTGGGCCAGCAAAACCTAGGTCGCCGCCACTGTTGGCCGAACCTGGATCCTGGGAGAACTCCTTGGCCAAGGCTTCGAACTTCTCGCCTTTGGCCAGACGCGCCTGAATCTCTTCGATCTTGGCCTTGGCTTGGGCGTCGGTGACCTTGTCGTTGACTTCAATCAGGATGTGCGCCGCACGACGCTGTTCAGCGAGGTTGGCGGTTTCTTTCTGATAGGCAGCCTGCAGCTCTTCGTCCTTGACGCTGACCTGGTCGAAGAAGGAGGACTTCTTCAGTTCCAAGTAATCAATGACGACGCGGTCCGGGGTCATGAACTCTTTGGCGTGCTGGTCGTAGTAGGCCTTGACCTCGTCGTCGGTGATTTTCACCGCCGCAGGGTCGGCCTTGACGTTGACGGTGGCGAAGTCGCGGGTCTGTTTTTCCAGACGGGCGAATGCCAGCACCTCGGCGTCGGTGACAAAGCCGCTGCCAGCGATACCTGCGCGAACTTGGCCGATCAGCATTTCCTGGGTCATCATCTGACGGAATTGCATACGGCTATAGCCCAACTGGCGGATCACCTGGTCAAAGCGTTCGGCGTTGAACTTGCCGTCTACCTGGAATTCCGGCGTCTGCAGGATCACCTGGTCCAGTGCCGCTTCAGAGAAGCCAAACTTGGAATCGGCGGCGCCTTGCAGCAGCAGCTTGCGATCGATCAGGCCCTTGAGGGCCGCTTCGCGCAACAGTTTTTCGTCCAACAGGGAAGCATCGAAATCCTTGCCCAGTTGTTGCATCAACTGGCGACGTTGCATGTCGACGGCTTGGCTCAGCTCGGTCTGGGTGATTTCTTCACCGTTGACCTTGGCCACGTCCTGCTTGTTATTACCCGAAGCCTGGAAAATAGCTTCGATACCGGTGAACGCCATCAATGCGACGATGATCCCGATAATGGTCTTGGCAATCCAGCCTTGTGAATTGTCCCTGATATTTTGCAGCATGCGTCCCCCAGAAACGGTTGAACTTCAAAAATTGGCAACCGTGGAGCGTGGGTAGAGTACGGATATAAGAAAGGCGCATCCAAGGATGCGCCTTCTCGCAACTGGCGGAGCGGACGGGGGCTTCGATTTCTCCCCCCAGCTTGGCGACCCGATGCATACGTGGGTCCCTTACCGCTCCGCTGCCAGGTCGAACCTACGTTCGACCCGGGTAGGTCAAGGCTTGATCGAAGCTTAGTTAACCGCTTCTTTCAGGGCTTTACCGGCTTTGAAACCTGGTTTCTTGGCAGCAGCGATTTTCAGGGCTGCGCCAGTCTGTGGGTTACGGCCAGTGCGAGCTGGGCGGTCAGTCACAGAGAAAGTACCGAAGCCTACCAGTACTACGGAGTCGCCGGCCTTCAGAGCGCCAGTGACGGATTCGATTACTGCATCCAGCGCACGGCCAGCAGCAGCTTTCGGGATATCAGCGGATGCAGCGATAGCATCAATCAGTTCCGACTTGTTCACTCTAAGTCCCCTTATATATCTATTGAGTATGATTCTAAGTTTTTTGGTGAAAGCAAAAACCAGTGCTGAATGGCCTACAGACACTTAAGAGCCGCTTTATAACAAGGGCTCTAAAATGCTGTCAAGGAAGCCCCCAGGCTTAATCGCATTAATGCGTGCTAATTCTTTCCTTGGAATCAGACTCACGTTTTTCGTCCTTTGCAACTATCTCCGGAGCCACATCCGGCAAGGGCTCCGGCGCGTATTGCAGCGCAATTTGCAGGACCTCGTCAATCCATTTAACGGGTTTAATCTGCAGATCTTGCTTGATGTTGTCAGGAATTTCCTTCAAGTCGCGAACATTCTCTTCAGGAATGATCACGGTCTTGATACCACCGCGGTGTGCGGCGAGCAATTTCTCTTTCAAACCACCGATGGCCAATACCTGGCCGCGCAAGGTAATTTCACCGGTCATTGCTACATCGGCGCGTACCGGGATGCCGGTCAATGCCGACACCAGGGCCGTACACATGCCTACGCCAGCGCTAGGACCGTCTTTCGGGGTCGCCCCTTCCGGCATGTGGATGTGGGTGTCGTGCTTCTCGTGGAAGTCCAAGGGGATCCCCAGGCTCTTGGCGCGGCTGCGCACCACGGTCTGCGCGGCGGTAATGGATTCGACCATCACATCACCGAGGGAGCCGGTCTTGATCAACTGGCCCTTGCCCGGGATCACTGCCGCTTCAATGGTCAGCAATTCGCCGCCCACTTGGGTCCACGCCAGGCCTGTCACCTGCCCTACCTGATCCTGCTGTTCTGCGAGGCCGTAGCTGAACTTACGCACGCCCAGGAAGTGCTCCAGCGAGTCAGCCGTTACCTTCACCGAGAAGCGTTTTTCCAGCGCGTGTTCCTTGACCGCCTTGCGGCAAATCTTCGCAATCTGGCGCTCAAGGCCCCGTACACCAGCCTCGCGGGTGTAGTAGCGCACGATGTCGCGGATGGTGCTGACCTCAAACTCGATCTCGCCCTTCTTCAGGCCGTTGGCCGAAATCTGCTTGGGCGCTAGGTACTTGACGGCAATGTTGATCTTCTCGTCTTCGGTGTAGCCCGGCAGACGAATCACCTCCATCCGGTCCAGCAACGCTGGCGGAATGTTCATGGAGTTGGAGGTGCACAGGAACATTACGTCAGACAGGTCGTAGTCGACCTCCAGGTAATGGTCGTTGAAATTGTGGTTCTGCTCAGGGTCGAGCACTTCCAGCAATGCCGACGCCGGATCGCCACGCATGTCGCTGCCCATCTTGTCGATTTCATCGAGCAAGAATAGCGGGTTGCGCACGCCTACCTTTGTCATCTTTTGAATCAATCTTCCTGGCATCGAACCGATATAAGTTCGGCGATGACCACGAATTTCCGCTTCATCACGCACACCGCCGAGGGCCATGCGCACAAATTTACGGTTGGTAGCATTGGCGATCGACTCGGCCAGGGAGGTTTTACCCACACCAGGCGGCCCCACCAGGCACAACACTGGACCACGAATTTTCTTCACGCGCTTTTGCACAGCGAGGTATTCGAGGATGCGTTCTTTGACTTCTTCGAGGCCATAGTGGTCGGCGTCGAGGATGTCTTCGGCACGGGCCAGGTCCAGGCGCACTTTGGTCTGAGCCTTCCACGGCACCTGCACCAGCCAATCGATGTAGGAGCGAACCACGGTGGCTTCGGCCGACATCGGCGACATTTGCTTGAGCTTGTTTAGCTCGGCGGTGGCCTTGGTCAGGGCGTCTTTCGGCAGGCCCGCAGCATCGATGCGCTTTTTCAGCTCTTCGATTTCGTTGTGGCCGTCCTCGCTGTCGCCGAGTTCCTTCTGAATAGCCTTCATCTGCTCATTCAGGTAGTACTCGCGCTGGCTGCGCTCCATTTGTTTCTTCACGCGACCACGGATGCGCTTCTCGACCTGCAACAGATCGATTTCGGCATCCAACAGCGCCAGCACGTGCTCAACACGGGCCGACAGGTCGATGATTTCGAGGATGTCTTGCTTCTGCTCGATCTTCAGCGCCATGTGCGCAGCCATGGTGTCTACCAGGCGGCTTGGCTCATCAATGCTGTTGAGGGACGACAGAACTTCAGCCGGGACTTTCTTGCCCAACTGCACATACTGCTCGAACTGCGAGAGCAGGCTGCGTACAAAGACTTCGGATTCGCGCTCAGGGGCCTCGACTTCGTCGATCAGCGCCACTTCGGCGCGCAGGTGGCCATCCACCTCCATGAAGCGCTCAACCGCACCACGTTGCTCGCCTTCTACCAGCACCTTGACGGTACCATCAGGCAGTTTGAGCAATTGCAGCACGGTAGCAATAGTGCCGACGCGATACAGGGCATCTTCGCCCGGATCATCATCGGCAGGGTTTCTCTGGGCCAACAGCAGGATTTGCTTGTCGCCCATCATCGCGGCCTCGAGGGCTTCGATAGACTTCTCGCGCCCCACGAACAGCGGGATAACCATGTGCGGATAGACGACGACATCGCGCAACGGCAGGAGAGGCAATTCGATGGTGGTCTTCATGATTTCGCCTCTATGACAGATGAAAAATAAGCTTGAAACCAAGATGGGGGCTGCATGCGAAAAAAACAAGCTTATTGCCAGCAGTTAAACGCAGGAAACGCCTTACCGTAAAAAACACCGGAAAAACAAAGGGGCCCCTAGAGGCCCCTTGTTTGTACCGACACTGCGAAACGCTTACGCGTCTGGCGCAGCCTTAGCAGCCGGCTCACTGTTTTCGTAGATATACAGTGGCTTGGACTTACCTTCTATAACGCTTTCGTCGATCACCACTTTACTCACCTCGGACTGCGAGGGGATTTCGTACATGGTGTCGAGCAACACGCCTTCGAGGATAGAACGCAGGCCACGTGCACCGGTCTTGCGCTCCAGTGCCCGCTTGGCCACTGATTTGAGTGCGTCGGTACGGAACTCGAGGTCTACACCTTCCATTTCGAACAGCTTGGCGTATTGCTTGGTCAGGGCGTTTTTCGGCTCGGTGAGGATCTGAATCAAAGCAGCCTCATCCAACTCGTCCAACGTGGCCAGGACCGGCAGACGGCCGACGAACTCCGGGATCAGACCGAACTTGACCAGATCGTCAGGCTCGACTTCACGCAGGGACTCGCCCACTTTCTTGCCTTCTTCCTTGCTACGCACTTCTGCACTGAAACCGATGCCGCCACGGGTGGAACGCTGCTGAATAACTTTTTCCAGCCCGGAGAATGCACCGCCACAGATAAACAGGATGTTGCGCGTATCAACCTGAAGGAATTCCTGCTGAGGGTGCTTACGGCCGCCTTGTGGCGGTACGGAAGCAACCGTGCCTTCAATCAGCTTCAACAGGGCTTGCTGCACGCCTTCACCGGAAACGTCCCGGGTGATCGACGGGTTGTCGGACTTGCGCGAGATCTTGTCGATTTCGTCGATGTAGACAATACCCATCTGGGCCTTCTCTACGTCGTAGTCGCACTTCTGCAGCAGTTTCTGAATGATGTTCTCGACGTCTTCGCCTACGTAGCCAGCCTCGGTGAGGGTGGTGGCGTCGGCGATGGTGAACGGAACGTTCAGCAGGCGAGCGAGGGTTTCTGCAAGCAGGGTCTTACCCGAGCCTGTAGGACCGATCAGCAAGATGTTGCTCTTGCCGAGCTCAACTTCGTCGCCTTTCTTGTCACGCTGGTTCAAGCGCTTGTAGTGGTTGTACACCGCTACGGCCAGAACCTTCTTTGCACGCTCTTGACCGATGACGTACTGGTCAAGGATGCCGCTGATTTCTTTAGGCGAAGGCAATTTATGCGCACTGCTCTCGGCCTGGGCTTCCTGCACCTCCTCGCGGATGATGTCATTGCACAGGTCGACGCACTCGTCGCAGATAAAGACCGAGGGGCCGGCAATCAATTTGCGCACTTCATGCTGGCTTTTGCCACAGAAGGAGCAATAGAGCAGCTTGCCGTTGTCCTCGCCGTTGCGGGTGTCAGTCATTCGTTCGATCCAAATCCGATAGGCTTGCAACACAAGATGAAGGCTTATGCGGGCTTTTTCAAGCCCGCAGGTGGTCGGACATGCCGACTAGCCCTATTTTGAGTGGCTTATATTAAGCGGGGCGACGGTCAATCACTTTATCGATCAGGCCATATGCCTGCGCGGCTTCGGCGCTCATGAAGTTGTCGCGATTAGTGTCGCGCTCGATTTCTTCCAGGGTACGCCCGCTGTGCTTGGCCATCAGCGAGTTGAGGCGCTCACGGATAAACAGGATTTCCTTGGCGTGGATTTCGATGTCCGACGCCTGGCCCTGGAAGCCGCCCAGTGGCTGGTGAATCATCACACGGGAGTTCGGCAGGCAGAAACGCTTACCTTCGGCACCCGCGGTCAGCAGGAACGCGCCCATGCTGCAAGCCTGGCCAATGCAGGTGGTCGACACGTTTGGCTTGATGAACTGCATGGTGTCGTAGATCGACATGCCCGCTGTCACCGAACCGCCCGGGGAGTTGATGTAGAGATGGATGTCCTTGTCCGGGTTTTCCGCTTCAAGGAACAGCAGTTGCGCACAGATCAGGTTGGCCATGTAGTCCTCTACGGGGCCAACCAGAAAGATCACTCGCTCCTTGAGCAGGCGCGAGTAGATGTCGTAGGCGCGTTCGCCACGAGCGGACTGCTCGACAACCATCGGGACCAGGCCGCCAGCGGCCTGGATATCAGAGTTCTGCTGAATATAGGAATTACGGAACATGCTCTGCAGTTACTCCCAAATAGTCATGTCTTGAAAACGCATAAGCCAGCGCGAGGCTGGCTTATGGTTGTATTTCCAACGAGTTGGACAATCAGTCGGCTTGTGCTGCTTCCGCCGGTTTGACTGCTTCTTCGTAAGAGACCGCTTTATCGGTCACCTTAGCCTTCTGCAGAACAGTATCCACAACTTGTTCTTCCAGCACAACCGAACGTACTTCGTTCAGCTGTTGGTCGTTCTTGTAGTACCAAGCCACGACCTGCTCAGGCTCCTGGTAGGCCGAAGCCATTTCCTGGATCATTTCGCGAACGCGATCTTCGTCAGGCTTGAGGTCGAACTGCTTGACCACTTCAGCCACGATCAGGCCCAGCACGACGCGGCGCTTGGCTTGCTCTTCGAACAGCTCGGCTGGCAGTTGGTCAGGCTTGATGTTGCCACCAAACTGCTGAACAGCTTGTACGCGCAGGCGATCCACTTCGTTGGACAGCAGGGCCTTAGGCACTTCGATCGGGTTGGCAGCCAGCAGGCCGTCCATCACCTGGTTCTTGACCTTGGACTTGATGGCCTGACGCAGCTCGCGCTCCATGTTCTTGCGAACTTCGGTGCGGAAGCCTTCGATACCGGTTTCCTTGATACCGAATTGAGCGAAGAATTCTTCGTTCAGTTCTGGCAGCTTAGGCTCGGAAACACTGTTGACGGTCACGGTGAACTCGGCGGCTTTGCCAGCCAGGTCCAGGTTTTGGTAGTCAGCAGGGAAAGTCAGGTTCAGAACGCGCTCTTCGCCGGCTTTAGCGCCAACCAGGCCGTCTTCGAAACCAGGGATCATGCGGTTGGAGCCCAGCACCAGTTGAGTGCCCTTGGCGGAGCCGCCAGCGAATACTTCGCCGTCAACCTTGCCAACGAAATCGATGTTCAGCTGGTCTTCGTTCTGGGCAGCACGGTCGACCACTTCGAAACGAGTGTTCTGCTTGCGCAGGATTTCCAGCATGTTGTCCAGGTCCGAATCAGCCACTTCGGCGCTCAGACGCTCGATTTCGATACCTTCGAAACCAGCCACTTCAAATTCTGGGAACACTTCGAATACAGCAACGTATTCCAGGTCCTTGCCCGCTTCCAGGGACTTAGGCTCGATCGAAGGCGAGCCAGCCGGGTTCAGCTTATGCTCAACAACAGCTTCGTAAAAAGAAGCCTGGATCACGTCACCTACCGCTTCCTGACGTGCATCAGCACCAAAACGGCGCTTGATTTCACTCATTGGCACTTTGCCTGGACGGAAGCCAGCGATCTTGGCCTTTTGGGCAGTCTGCTGCAGACGCTTGTTGACCGCAGTCTCGATACGCTCAGCCGGAACGGTGATGCTCAGGCGACGTTCGATAGCAGTAGTATTTTCAACAGAAACTTGCATGGATATTCCTCGTTGCACAGACGTTAGCCGGCCATTTCCGACCCCAATCAAGGGCATGCATTCTAGTGGGTCAAACTCAAGAAGTCACCCTACTGAAAATACGCCCGAAAACAGCCGGCAATTTATCGGTACGAAGGCACGGAAGTACCTCGCCCCGGTGACAAATACATCCCATCACGCCAGGGCTCTGCGCCGCCCCTTCTATATATAGAAGAGGCCGACTCCATCTCCCTGACGGCCCGCCCTGCTAAGAGGTCGGGCAGGCAGCGCAGCATCATCGAGATACATAAATACGATGATACGCCCCGCCATTGCGGCCCAACACGTGCAGCCGCCGACGATTCAAACCGCTAAAACCAAAAAAGGCGCCAGACTGTTAAATCTGGCGCCTTTCGAATATGGGGTGGACGAAGGGGATCGAACCCTCGACAACGGGAGTCACAATCCCGTGCTCTACCAACTGAGCTACGCCCACCATATTGCATTAACAAAGAACTCGAACATCTTCTTTGTTGAACCCCACCTTACCTTGCGGCAAGACGACGCCTTGAAATTGGTGCGGATGAAGAGACTCGAACTCTTACGCCTCGCGGCGCTGGAACCTAAATCCAGTGTGTCTACCAATTCCACCACATCCGCGCTTGAAGCTCTTAAAGCAAAGGCGCCAGACGATTAATCTGGCGCCTTTTACAGAATATGGGGTGGACGAAGGGGATCGAACCCTCGACAACGGGAGTCACAATCCCGTGCTCTACCAACTGAGCTACGCCCACCATATAGCGCTACTTGTGCCAAAGCTGCCTAATGGCGCACCCGGCAGGACTCGAACCTGCGACCATCCGCTTAGAAGGCGGATGCTCTATCCAGCTGAGCTACGGGCGCCTGATTAATCTGTATTCTATTAGGACTACAAACTAAGTGCTTCCAGCCTTACAAAATAACCATCTATTCTGCTTGACCTTCTTAACCAGTGCTAGGCTGTGCCCGACAAGTGCGACGAATAGTATAGAGGGCCTGGAAACCCGTCAAATCTTTTTTGAAAAAAATTCATTTTATTTAAGGGGTTAGGGCAATTTGCAGACCAAGCGCCTTTGCCCTCACGCCATGACATGCGAGAATGCGCGCACTTTTCTTCCCCCTCTCGATGGTTAATCACGCGTAATGACTGCACAACTTATCGACGGCAAATCAATCGCCGCCAGCCTGCGCCAGCAGATCGCCAAACGAGTCACCGAGCGCAGCCAGCAAGGCCTGCGCACGCCTGGCCTCGCGGTGATCCTGGTCGGCAGCGATCCTGCCTCTCAGGTTTATGTCTCGCACAAGCGTAAAGACTGTGAAGAGGTCGGCTTTATTTCCAAGGCCTACGACCTGCCTGCGCAGACCACTCAACAGGCCCTCACCGACCTGATCGATGGCCTCAACGACGACGCCGGCATCGACGGCATCCTCCTGCAACTCCCACTGCCCGAGCACCTGGACGCGTCCAAACTGCTGGAGCGTATCCGCCCAGATAAAGACGTCGACGGTTTCCACCCTTATAACGTCGGCCGCCTGGCCCAGCGCATCCCACTGCTGCGCCCTTGCACCCCGAAGGGCATCATGACCCTGCTGGAAAGCACCGGTGTCGACCTGTATGGCCTCGACGCCGTGGTTGTAGGCGCTTCCAACATCGTCGGTCGCCCGATGGCCATGGAACTGCTGCTGGCTGGCTGCACCGTGACCGTCACCCACCGTTTCACCAAGGACCTTGCCGGCCACGTTGGCCGCGCTGACCTGGTGGTGGTTGCCGCCGGCAAACCGGGCCTGGTCAAAGGTGAGTGGATCAAGGAAGGCGCCATCGTCATCGACGTGGGCATCAACCGCCAGGAAGACGGCAAGCTGGTGGGCGACGTGGTGTACGAAACCGCCCTGCCCCGCGCCGGCTGGATCACACCTGTACCCGGTGGCGTTGGCCCGATGACCCGTGCCTGCCTGCTGGAAAACACGCTGTACGCCGCAGAAACCTTGCACGACTAATAACCAGCCGTGCTGAAAAAGCCCTGCCTTATCGCAGGGCTTTTTATTGCCCGCAATAAACCCGATTTTTTGTTATTTTTTAAGCACTTTCGTCTGGTTCTAGAAGAACATTCGACAGTTTCTGATCCATACTCCTAAAATGTAACGGCATTTGTCATATAACCCGTTCTCCGACGGTATTTCCTTACTTCTTAGCGAGTTCATCCGCGTGAAAATTCGTCTCTCTCTCGTCAGCCTATTTTTTGCATTTACAGGCACCTTCGCGCACGCCGCCGAGACCACCCAGGCCCCGCGTGACACCTCCAAGCTGCAAATCGCCTCCGGCAGCGCCATGCTGGTGGACCTGCAGACCAATAAAGTCATCTATTCCAGCAACCCGGACGTGGTGGTGCCCATCGCCTCGGTGAGCAAGCTGATGACCGGCTTGATCGTCCTTGAAGCCAAACAGAACATGGACGAATACATCGACATCAACATCAAAGACACGCCGGAAATGAAAGGCGTGTTCTCCCGCGTGAAAATCGGCAGCGAAATGCCGCGCAAAGAGATGCTGCTGATCGCCCTGATGTCCTCGGAAAACCGTGCCGCCGCGAGCCTGGCGCACCACTATCCAGGCGGCTACCCGGCGTTTATCGCGGCGATGAACGCCAAGGCCAAGGCGCTGGGCATGACCAGCACCCACTATGTGGAGCCCACTGGCTTGTCGATCCACAACGTGTCCACCGCCCGCGACCTGAGCAAGCTGCTGGCCGCTGCGCGCCATTACCCAATGCTCAGCCAATTGAGCACCACCAAGGAAAAGACGGTGTCGTTCCGCAAACCCAACTACACCCTGGGTTTCTCCAACACCGACCACCTGATCAACCGCGCCAACTGGGATATCAAGCTGACCAAGACCGGCTTCACCAACCAGGCCGGCCACTGCTTGGTGCTGGTGACGAGCATGGGCAACCGCCCGGTGTCGTTGGTGATCCTGGATGCGTTTGGCAAGTTCACCCACTTTGCCGACGCAGGCCGGATTCGCAATTGGGTCGAGACGGGCAAGAGTGGCTCGGTGCCGGATGTGGCGTTGCGCTACAAGGCTGACAAGAATTTGAAGAACCGTCCGAACGCAGCAGAAGTACGTCGCTAATACCGCAATACCTAATGTGGGAGGGGGCTTGCTCCCGATAGGGGTATATCAGTGGCAGATGCACTGACTGACACACCGCTATCGGGGGCAAGCCCTCTCCCACATGGGTTCTTTGGTGTTCTTTTCTATTTGGCTTCGGCCAGTACTTTAAGCGCCTGCGCCGCCGCCCGCTCCTGCCCGGCCTGCGCTGTAGCATTGGCCGCATCCCGCCAACGCTGCGCATCCACATTCGCTGGCAATTGACTCGGCCGCTGAGTGAGGATTGCCCAACTCCCGGCGCTTTTCCATTTGGATTCAAAATCACTGAAGCTCATCAACAAGCGTCGGTCCATCCCCGAACGCAGCAGCACCGTACTTTTCTGCTGATTGAACCCCACTACAACCACGTAGCGCGCGCCAGAAAACATCCCGCCGCCTAAACGCGCCATCACCGGGTATCCCGCCGCCACCTGCGCCAGCACCGCCGTCAGCTTGGCGTCCAGCGGGTACACCATCAGCCCATACTCACGCGCCAACACTTGCATGTTGCGTTCAAGATCCGCTTCACCGCCAGGCAAATGCAGCGGTTTATCCAGCAACCCCGGTGTCATGACAATGCCTTGTTGCGACAGCATGCTGGCTAATGCCGTAGGACCACTCTGATAAGCATCGCTGCGAAACGACGGCACACCGTTGAGTTCAACGCGCTCCGGCAAACCCGGCAGCTTCGACGGTGCGGAAGAACAGGCCGCCATGCCCAAGGCACAGGCAAGCAATAAGGTTTTTTGAACATTCGACCGTAACCGCAATTTTTTACTCTCTTGATCAACTGCCGGTAAGGGCCCTGATCATAGGACGCTCTGCCACGCGGGTATAGCCCAAAGCCAGGGTTAAACGCCCGAGATAGAGCAAAGAAGTTGGACAGACACGACCATTGGTCAATAGCGGGCAACTGCCAGGTAGCTAGACTGTCCATTGAGAAGACTGTGTGTGCCCCGTGCGGGGCGAAAGGAGGCCAGAATGAGCCTTGCTACAACGATTATCCTGTTGATCTGCGGTTGGCTGGCCGTCGCCGGCGCCATGTTGTGGGGGGTGTTGCGCATCACTCGCCGCTACCACCACCCCCACGTCGTCAAACCCGCCAAGCCCCATAAGGTGGCAGTGCGCCACGCCTAGCCGGGCAGGCAGCTGAAGTCCTGGGTCGCGGCGACTTCCTTGCCGTGCCCATCCTTGAGGGTTGCGCGCACGGTGGTGCCCAGACTCGACTCCACCAGGGTGTAATGCTCACCCGCCTTAAAGTTCTTGTACTCAACTCGGCCCTGGCAGTCCCGCTGGTTGTCGTCACCGGGTTCCTCTTCGAACAACGTCACGTCCAGGCGATGATCCCCCGGGGTCACCTCAAAAAAACGCCCGTCATCCACGCGCTTGCCATCCACGCGCTCGGCCATCAGGTCGTTCGGCGCGTCTTCTTTCAAACCAATCCAGGCTTCGCTCGGGTCCGCCTTCGGAATCGGGCCGGCGCACGCCGATAACAACAACACAGCACTAAGGGCGGGAATCAACAACAGCGGTTTAAGTGACTTAGATTTAAGTGACATGGCAGGGCTCCAAAGAAAGACGATGTGTCCGATGGGTTACAAGCTTGGGGAGCTGGCCTGTGTAGAACAAATGAATACAGATGAAACGATCTTCAGACCTTACCTAAATGTTCCTTCACCTGGCTGAAAGGTGCGTGTTAGGTGGGTCGGGCAAGACTGCCGGGGTTTGCAATCCTGCTCCCCTGGAGGTTCACGCATGCTCGGGCTGGTAAAGACCGCACTGCAAAAGCCGTACACGTTTATCGTGTTGGCCATATTCATCTGCATCATCGGGCCGATGGCGGCCCTGCGAACCCCCACGGATGTGTTCCCCGATATCGGTATTCCTGTGGTTGCCGTGGTCTGGCAGTACAACGGCCTGTCGCCGGATGCCATGGCCGGTCGGGTGATCTACACCTACGAACGCTCCCTGAGCACCACCGTCAACGACATCGAACACATCGAATCGCAATCGCTGCCCGGCATGGGCATCGTCAAAATCTTCTTCCAGCCCGGCGTCGACATCCGCACCGCCAACGCCCAGGTCACGGCCGTGTCACAAACCGTGCTCAAGCAGATGCCGCCGGGCATCACGCCGCCGCTGATCCTCAACTACAGCGCCTCCACGGTGCCGATTTTGCAACTGGCATTCTCCAGCCCCAGCCTCTCGGAAGCCAAGATCCGCGACCTGGTGCAAAACAACATCCGCCTGCCGCTGAGTGCCCTGCCCGGCCTGGCCATGCCGACGCCCATGGGCGGCAAGCAACGCCAGATCACCCTCGACCTGGACCCACAGGCACTGGCCGCCAAAGGCCTCTCCGCCCAAGACGTGGGCAACGCCCTGGCCCTGCAAAACCAGATCATCCCGGTGGGCACCGCCAAACTCGGCCCCAACGAATACACGATCCTGCTCAACAACAGCCCCAAGGCGATCGACGAGCTTAACGACCTGCCGATCAAGACCGTCGACGGTGCACTGATCACCATCGGCCAAGTGGCCCACGTGCGTGACGGCTCGCCGCCGCAAACCAACATCGTGCGCGTCGATGGCCACCGCGCCGTGCTGATGCCGGCGTTGAAAAACGGCAGCATTTCCACCCTGTCGATCATCGACGGCATCCGCCAGATGCTGCCGCGCATCAACGAAACCCTGCCGCCGTCGCTCAAGACCTCGCTATTGGGTGACGCCTCGGTGTTCGTCAAACAATCGGTGGGCAGCGTTGCCCAGGAAGGCATCATCGCCGCCTTGCTGACCAGCGCGATGATCCTGCTGTTCCTCGGCAGCTGGCGCTCCACGATCATCATTGCCGCGTCGATTCCCCTGGCGGTGCTGTCGGCGATTGCATTGCTGGCCGTCAGCGGGCAAACCCTCAATGTGATGACCCTCGGAGGGCTGGCGTTGGCCGTGGGGATCCTGGTGGATGACGCCACGGTGACCATCGAAAACATCAACTGGCACCTGGAACAAGGCAAGTCGGTGAAAACCGCGATCCTCGACGGCGCCGCGCAGATCGTCGGCCCGGCGTTCGTGTCGCTGCTGTGTATCTGCATCGTGTTCGTGCCGATGTTCCTACTGCAAGGCATTGCCGGTTACCTGTTCCGGCCGATGGCGCTGGCGGTGATCTTTGCCATGGCCAGCTCGTTCATCCTCTCGCGCACCCTGGTGCCGACGCTGGCGATGTTCCTGCTCAAGCCCCACACACCCGAGCAAGGCACGGGGCATCACCCTGAAGATGCATTCATCAACCACCACGAGGGCGAGCAACACCAAAAGCCGCGTAATGCCCTGCTGCAAGGGGTGCTGAATTTCCAACAGGGGTTCGAGCGTCACTTCTCGAACGTCCGCGATACCTACCACGGTTTGCTGACCCTGGCGCTGGCCAATCGCAAACGCTTTATCGTTGGCTTCCTGGCCTGCGTACTTGCATCCTTCCTGTTGCTGCCCAGCCTGGGCCAGGATTTCTTCCCCGCCACCGATGCCGGTGCCTTAGCGCTGCATGTGCGCCTGCCGTTGGGCACGCGTATCGAGGAAAGCGCCGCCGCCTTCGACCGCATTGAGCAGCGGATCCGCGAAGTGATCCCCGCCGCCGAACTGGACACCATCGTCGACAACATCGGCATCCCGCTCAGCGGCATCGACATGGCCTACAGCAGCAGCGGCACCATCGGCCCGCAAGATGGCGACATCCAGGTCACCCTGAAAAAGGACCACGCACCGACTGCCGACTACGTAAAAAAACTGCGTGAAGCCCTGCCGCAAAGTTTCCCCGGCAGCCACTTTGCGTTCCTGCCCGCCGACATCAGCAGCCAGATCCTCAACTTCGGCGCGCCTGCCCCGCTGGACGTAAAAATTTCCGGGCGCAGCGATGAAGAAAACCGTGCCTACGCGGTGGAACTTGAACGTCGCTTGCAACACGTACCGGGCATCGCCGACCTGCGTATCCAGCAGTCCACCGGCTACCCATCGCTGCAAGTGAATGTGGACCGCCTGCGTGCCAACGGCCTGGGCATCACCGAGCGCGACGTGACCAACAGCATGGTCGCCTCCCTGGCGGGCAGCTCACAGACGGCGCCGACCTTTTGGCTCAACCCGGCCAATGGCGTGTCGTACTCCATCGTCGCGGCCACGCCGCAATACCGCCTCGACAGCCTGCCGTCACTGGAAGCGCTACCGGTGACCGGTGCCGATGGCCAGTCGCAAATCCTCGGCGGCGTAGCGAGTATTTCCCGCGTACAAAGCCCGGCGGTGGTGACCCACTACAACATCGAACCCACCCTGGACCTGTACGCCAACGTGCAAGGCCGCGACCTCGGTGGCGTAGCCCGCGACGTGCAAAAAGTGTTGGATGACACCGCCTCGATGCGCCCCAAAGGCGCGACCATCAGCCTGCATGGGCAGATCGATGCGTTGCATGAAGCGTTCAGCGGCTTGAGCCTGGGCCTGCTGGGTGCTGTGGTGCTGATCTACCTGCTGATCGTGGTCAACTTCCAGTCCTGGGCCGACCCTTTCGTGATCATCACAGCCCTACCCGCGGCGCTGGCAGGCATTGTGTGGATGCTGTTCCTCAGCGGCACTTCGTTGTCAGTTCCAGCATTGACTGGCGCGATCCTGTGCATGGGCGTGGCCACCGCCAACTCGATCCTGGTGGTGAGCTTCTGCCGTGAACGCCTGGCCGAACACGGCGATGCGCTCAAGGCCGCGATGGAGGCTGGTTACACCCGGTTCCGGCCGGTGTGCATGACCGCCCTGGCGATGATCATCGGCATGTTGCCGCTGGCCATTTCCGAAGAACAAAACGCCCCCCTCGGCCGGGCGGTGATCGGCGGCTTGATCTTCGCCACCATCGCCACCCTGTTGTTTGTACCCGTGGTCTTCAGCCTGGTCCACGGGCGTCACCCTACTCGCGCTGTTGCAGGAGAAACCCCACATGTCGTCTGATCAAAAACCCTCGCGCAAGCGTCTGATGCTCATGGGTGTCGGCGGCCTGACCCTGGCCGCCCTGTTGGTCGCCAACGGCCTGCATGCCCGCACCCTCCACGAACAGTCGGTCACTGCGTGGACGGAAACGGCGGCCATCGCGCAAGTGATGGTGTTCCAACCGCAACAGAATGCCGCCGGCGATACCCTGCGCTTGCCCGCTCACCTGGAAGCCTGGAGCAAGGCACCGATCCATGCGCGGGTCAGCGGCTACTTGAAGGACTGGAAAGCCGATATCGGTGCGCAGGTCAAAGCCGGGCAAGTCCTGGCCGAAATCGACAGCCCCGACCTGGACCAACAACTGGCGCAGACCCACGCCCGATTGGTGCAGGAGCAGGCCAACGCACGCCTGGCCGCAACCACCGCCACGCGCTGGCAAAACCTGCTGGCCAGCCATTCGGTATCGCGCCAGGAGGCCGATGAAAAAACCTCCAACGCCGCTGCGGCCAAGGCCAACGCCGAAGCTGCCGCTGCGGACTACGCACGGCTCTCGGCGCTGGAAAGCTACAAGACCATTCGCGCGCCGTTCGCTGGCACCATCACCGCGCGCAACACCGATATCGGCCAGTTGATCAAGGCCGATACCGACAGCGACCCGGAGCTGTTCAACCTCGCCGACACCCACCAATTGCGCCTGTATGTGCCGGTGCCGCAGAACTACGCGGCCGTTATCCACCCGGGCCTAGAAGCTGAACTGACGGTGCCCGAGCATCCCGGTGAACACTTCAAGGCGCGACTGATCGGCGACTCCACCGCCATTGACCGCCGCTCCGGCACCCTGCTCGCGCAGTTTGTCGCCGACAATCCCAACGGTGAACTGCTGCCCGGCGACTACGCCGAAGCAACGCTGCCGATTCCGGCCGACACCCATGGTGTGAGCATTCCGGCCAGTGCGTTGATCTTCCGTGCCCAAGGTACTCAAGTCGCGGTGTTGGATGCGCAGAATCATGTGCATCTGCAAACCATCCATATCGGCCTCGATCTCGGCGAGCGCCTGGTCATCGACCAAGGCCTGAAACCTGCCGACCGCGTGGTCGACAACCCGCCGGACGCCCTGCGCGAAGGCGACCCGGTGCAACTGGCTGTTGCCTCCGGAGGTGCGCATGCGCCCAAGGCTTAAGCCTCTCGCCGCCGTGATCCTGCTGGCACTACAGGGTTGCTCCTTGGCACCGACCTACAAGGTGCCGAGCGTGAACTTGCCTGCCAGTTATCGTGAACAGACCAGCGACGGCCCCTGGCACAGCGCGCAACCGTCGGACCAACTGGCACCCGCTTGGTGGACGCTCTACAACGACTCACGCCTGAACGGCTTGCAACAGCAACTGCTCAAGGCGAACCCAGACCTGGCGGCGGCACTGGCGCACTTTGACGCGTCCCAGGCGTATGCCAGCCAATTGCATGCCGGGTTGTTCCCGCAAATCACCGCCAGTGCACAGCCTTTGCGTCAGCGGCAATCGGATTCGCGACCGCTGCGGGGCGATACCCAGCCGTCGGTGTACAACAGCAACACCGCCGGTTTTTCCCTGAGCTACGACCTGGACCTATGGGGCAAAATCCGCAACCAAGTGGCGGCCGGCGATGCCCAGGCGCAAGCGTCCGCCGACGACCTAGCGGTGGCGCGCTTGAGCCTGCAACACCAGTTGGCGACCTTGTATGTGCAGCTCAATGGGCTGGATGCCCAGGCGCGGATTCTCAACCGTTCGCTGGAGGATTTCAGCCAGGCGCTACAACTCACGCGCAGTCGCTACGAAGGCCAGATCGCTTCGGAACTGGACCTGACCCGCGCACAAAACCAGCTCGCGCAAGCCAAGGCGCAGCTGGATGAAGTACGCGGCCAACGCAACCTCACCGAGCATGCCATCAGCGAACTGGTGGGCGTGGCGGCGAGTGATTTTTCATTGCCTCCCAGCCAGCAACTCATCACCTTGCCAGGCATTCCTTCGCAACTGCCCAGCCACCTGTTGCAACGCCGCCCGGATATCGCCGCAGCAGAACGCCGGGTGTTCGCCGCCAACGCCAATATCGGCGTGGCCAAGGCCGCGTGGTACCCGGATTTCAGCCTGACCGGACTGATAGGCGGGCAGACCCAGGGCGTCGGCAACTTGCTCTCGGCGGGTAATCGTTATTGGGCCTTGGGGCCGTTGGTCAACCTGCCAATCTTTGATGGTGGTCGCCTGAGCGCCAATGAGCGCCAGGCCAAGGCCGAATTCGAAGAAGCCTCGGCGCAGTACCGCAGCCACGTGCTCAAAGCCGTACGCGAGGTGGAAGACAACCTGGCGCAACTGCGGGATTTGCAGCAAGAAGCCCAAGATGAGCAGGCCGCAGCGGATGCGGCGCAACACACCCAAACGCTGGCGATGAACAGTTATCAGGCGGGTGCGGTGAGTTATCTGGATGTGGTCACGGCGCAAACGGCGGCGCTGCAGGCGCAGAGGACGTTGCAGGCGGTTCAAACCCGCCAACTGCAAGCCAGTGTCGGCTTGATCACCGCCCTGGGCGGCGGCTGGCAACCTAGCACCTGACACCGCCCTTAGCGACAACTCAAGGCACATGTAGGAAGGGGCTTGCCAGATGATGGCAGCCCTGCCCCCTCCGAGAATGCCAAAAAACAGGGCACTGGCGCACTGCCATCTAGCATGCCATTTCAGCATCGACACTGAAAAAATTAGGTATTAGACGACATACATCCCGCCCTCTTAGCCTTCGGTTCACTCTTTACCCGATTGACCCGGAGGTCACATGCTGCAACCCCACACGTCCCCATTGGCACTGGAGCGGGACATCATCTCGGCGGTGGAAACCCTACGTGGGCAAACCGTCGACTGGCTATCGCAACTGATCGAGAAACCCTCGCTGCTGGGCGATGAAGCCTCGGCGCAAACCTGGGTGGCCGAGCAGTTCGCCGCGCTGGGGCTGGACGTCACCGACCTGGTGATCGATGAAGCCGCGATCCGTGAACACCCTGGCTACTCGCCGTCGCTGATCAGCTACGACGGGCGCGTCAATGTGATCGGCCATCACCGCCCCAGGCAGGCACGTGGACGCTCGCTGATTTTCAATGGACACATCGACGTGGTGCCGGTGGGTGACGCTAGCCTGTGGACGCGCCCACCATTCGAAGCCTGGGTCGACGGTGATCGCCTGTACGGTCGCGGCGGCGCCGATATGAAGTCCGGCATCATCGCTTACCTGATTGCGTTCAAGGCCCTGCAAAACCTCGGCTACGCACCGGCAGCCGAGGTCATCCTGCAATCGGTGGTCGAAGAAGAATGCACCGGCAACGGCGCACTGGCCTGCCTGGTGGCGGGGTACAGCGCCGACGCCGCAATCATTACCGAACCCACCAACAACGGCGTGATGAGCTGCCAAATGGGCGTGATGTGGCTGACCGTCGAAATCGAAGGCCACCCGGCCCATGCCGCCGTGGCCAGCGAAGGTTTCTCCGCCGTGGACATGGCGATGAAACTGTTCGAGGCCCTCAAGCAACGCGAGGCCCACTGGAATGAGCCTGAGAACCGCCATCATTGCTACACCCACAGCCACAAGCCGATCAATTTCAACCTGGGCAAGATCGAAGGTGGCGAATGGGCCTCCTCGGTGCCCACCCGTTGTCGCCTGGATATCCGCGTCGGTTTCTACCCGGGCCGCACCACCAAGGAAGTGCGCAGCGAACTCGAAGCCTGCATCCAGGACGCGTTCGAAGCTCACCCGGCCCACGGCGACGCCCAGTACCGCGTGCGCTACCAGGGCTTCCAGGCCGAAGGCTGTGAAGTCGACATGAACACCCCCATGGTCAAGTCGTTGCAGGCGGCGCACCTGGACGTGATCGGCACCAACCCGGGGCAGTTCACCTTCACCGGCACCACCGACGCCCGTTTCTTCAACCTGTACGGCGGCATTCCGGCCACCTGCTATGGCGCCACCGGCGGCAATATCCACGGGATCGACGAGTGGGTTTCGATTGATTCGGTGGTGGACGCCGCCAAGGTACTGGCGGTGTTCATGGCGCGCTGGTGCGAGCTGGAACCGCTCAACCCTGCGTGAAGTGAAGACGCACCTGGCAAACACCATAACAACAACAATAAGCGCTCGATTCTTATCGATCTGCCGTTCTCTTCTGACAGGCACAACCCATGCATTGCATTCGCACACTCACCGGCGCCATCGCCGGAGCGCTGACGTTCGCCACCCTGATTCCGGTGGCTTGGGGCGATGATCACGGCTTCATCGAGGACAGTTCACTGACGCTCAACACCCGCACCTGGTTTTCCAAGGAAATGGCCAGCAAGAACAGCCTCTACCGCTATAACACCCAGGACGGGCCGCAAACATCACACTCACGCACTGCGTGGGTCGAAGGCTTGAAGCTGGACTTTCGCTCAGGCTTCACCCAAACCCCGATTGGCGTAGGCATGGACCTTTCCGTGTACTCGGCTATCGCCCTGGAGCGCAGCACCGCCAAGGCGGCCGGCGGCAGTAACCGCCTGCTGGTGAACAAGGACGGCAGCGTGGTCGATGACTGGAGCAAGCTCGGCATTGCCGCGCTCAAGCTGCGCCTGGCCGACACTCAAGTGAAGATCGGACGCCAGCAAGTCGAGACGCCGATGATGAGCTTCTTCGACTTGCGCGCCTTGCCCGCCTCGTTTGACGGTGCCTCCCTGGAAAACACCTCGGTCAAGGGCCTGACCCTCAAGGCCGGCTACTTCGACCACACCAGCCCCCGGGCTGCCGCCGGTACCGAGGACCTGGGCTTGCAGTGGGCCACCCGCACCGTGACGCCGGACTGGAACGGCTACGTCGGTGGCGACTATAAGTTCGGCGCCGATTGGCGTGCCAGCGCTTATGTTTCGCGCCTGGAAGACGTATGGGACCGCCAGTACCTGGGCCTGGCCACACAAGCGCAATGGGGCGCCCTGACCACGCGCATTCGGCTCGACGCCTACAACACCGATTCCCAGGGGCGAGAGCTGGCCGGCAACATCAGCCAGCAAGCCTATGGCCTGACCGTCACGCCGATCTGGGGGCCCAACACCCTCAAGTTCGGCTTGCAGAAAATCGTCGGCAACGAGTGGTTCGACTACGTGCGTGACTCCAACGCCATGTCGCTGCCCAACACCATGGGCTCGTACTTCAACGGCCCCAACGAGACCTCGTTCCAGGTGGCGTATACCCGCGACTGGGCGGCTTTTATGCCGGGGCTGAGTTCACTGGTGTGGTACATCCGCGGCTGGGGCATCGACGGCACCGACTACAAAGGCGGCGCCAACGGGGCCTACACCCTGGCGACCACGCAAGACAATGAAAGCCACTATGAAGTCGGCGCCTACCTCATGTACGCCTTTCAATCCAGCCGCTTCAAGGGCGCGAGCCTGGCGGTGGGCAGCAACTGGCTGCGCACCAACAGCAAGACCCAGATTGAAGGCAATGTCGACGAAGCCCGCGTGGTCCTCAACGTCCCTTTCCGTATTTTCTGACCTTCGGAACCGACCATGACTTCTGAAACGATTGCGCTGCAAACACCGGCCGCCACGCCGCACTTGCGCGTGGGCGAGATCCGCAAGATTGTCTTCGCAGCCTACCTGGGCAATGCGCTGGAGTGGTACGACTTTTTCCTGTTCGGCACCGTCGCCGCCATCGTGTTCGCGCCGTTGTTCTTCCCCGGGGATGTGCCGGCGATCTCCTTGATCGGCGCGTTCCTGAGCTTCGGCGCAGGCTTTTTGGCCAGGCCGCTGGGCGCCGTGGTCTTCGGCCATATCGGCGACCGTTACGGGCGGCGTGTCTCGCTGGTTGCCACGGTGATGATGATGGGCCTGGCGACCACCGCCATCGGCCTGTTGCCCACCTATGCCACGGCGGGTATCGCCGCGCCGATCATGTTGACCCTGCTGCGTGCCATGCAAGGCATCGCCGCCGGCGGCGAATGGGGCGGCGCGACCTTGATGGCGATTGAATACGCGCCGCCGCGTGAGCGCGGGTTCTATGCCTCGGTGGTGCAACTGGGCTCGCCGACCGGCACCCTGCTGTCCTCTGGCAGCGTCGCGCTGGTGGCTTCGCTGCCGGGCAATGCGTTTCTTGAGTGGGCCTGGCGCTTGCCGTTCCTGGTCTCGATCGTGTTGGTCGCAGTGGCGCTGTGGCTGCGCTGGCACGTCGAGGAAACGCCGGCGTTCAAGCAATTGGCGCAGCAGGACAAGACCAAGAAACTGCCCGTGCTGGAGCTGTTCAAAAAAGCCCCCGGACGCCTGCTGATCGGCATCGCGGCGTACCTGCAATGCAACGCCGGCTTCTTCATCATGACCGCCTTTATGATCAGCTACGTGACCAAGACCCTGGGCCTGCCCAGCACGGTCATCCTCAAGGCACTGAGCATCGGCGCGGTGGCGCAGATGGTGGTGCTGCTGTTGTCTGGCCGCTTGGCCGACCGCATCGGCGCGATCAACACCGTGGTGCTGGGCTATGTGGTCACGCTGGTGCTGGTGTTCCCGATATTCTGGTTGGTGGACACACGCAATCCGCAGTGGATCACCCTGGGCATGGTCTGCGCCCTGGGGCTGGCGACCATTCCTTATGCGCCCATCGGCAACCTGCTGTCGCGGCTGTTTCCGGCGCATCTGCAATACAGCGGGCTGGGGCTTTCGGCCAACCTCTCGGCGGTGATCGCAGGGTTTATGCCGGCGCTGGCCACGCAAACCCTGGTGTTCTCCGATAACCAGTCCTGGGGGCCGGCGAGCCTGTTGGCGTTGATCGTGAGCATCTCGCTGATCGGCGCGCTGCTGGCCGGTTACGTGACCCGCCCACAACGCTGACTACGCGGCGCGGTCCTGCGGGATCGCGCCCTCCCCTCTATAGGAATCCTCCCGATGAATCACCTGGAACAACGGCTGCGCGAAGACCTCGCCGCGTGTTATCGACTGGTCGCTCACTACCGCATGAGCGATCTGATCTTTACCCATCTTTCGGTGCGCATCCCCGGCCCCGAGCATCACTTCCTGATCAATCCCTACGGCCTGCTGTTTGAGGAAATCACCGCCTCCAACCTGGTCAAGATCGATATGCAGGGCCAGCCGGTCGACGCCCACTCGCAGCGGGTCAACCCGGCAGGTTTCGTGATTCACAGCGCCATTCACGCCGCCCGCGAAGACGCCCAGTGCGTGTTGCACACCCACACCCGCGCCGGCTGCGCAGTGGCCTGCCAGCCGGAAGGGCTGTTGCCGCTCAATCAATTCGCCCTGACCTTCCACAAGCGCATCGGCTATCACACCTATGAAGGCGTCGCCCTCGACCTGGATGAGCAAGCGCGACTGGTGGCAGACTTGGCCGACAATGACGTGATGATCCTGCGCAACCACGGCCTGCTGACCGTTGGCCGCAGCGTTGCCGAAGCGTTCATTCGCCTGTTCTATCTGGAAAAAGCCTGTGAAGTTCAACTTGCGGCCCAGGCCGGTGGTGCGCTGATCCTGCCCGAGCGTGCCGTGTGCGAGCGCACCCGCGCCCAGCTCAACGAGCCGAATCGGCAGCGCAGCACGCGAGAGCTTGATAACCCGGATGGCATTGAACTGGCCTGGCGCGCCTTGTTGCGTCAACTCGACCGCATCGCCCCGGATTATCGCCAGTGAGCCGGCCATTGACCGTGGCCTTGCTGAGCGCCAGTGACGACATGAGCGCCATGGCCGAATCCTGGCGCGTATGCTATCCCGCCCACGACGTACGCCTGGCGCAGGCACTGGGTAATCCCGCCGAGATCGACGTGGCGGTGTGCTGGTTTCCGCCACCCGGCGTGCTGGCCAGCCTGCCGCACCTGCGCTTGATTCAATCGGTTGGCGCGGGGATCGAGCACCTACTGCACGACCCACTGCTGCCACGCCATCTGCCAGCCTTTCGCATCATCGACCCGCAAATGGCCGAGGGCATGGCGGCCTACGTCAGCTGGGCGGTGATCAGCGCACAACGCGGCATGTCGCGCTATACCGAAGCGCAACGCGCAGGCCTTTGGGCGACGGCCGAGGTTGAGCCGCCTCGGCAGCATCGGGTGGGCATTCTCGGCTTGGGAGAATTGGGGCTCACCTGCGCCCGTACGCTCAGCGCCTTGGGCTACCGCGTGGCCGGTTGGAGTCGCAGCGCCAAGCCAGGGCTACCGGCGACGGTCGAGGGCTTTGTCGGCGCGGCACAACTGCCGGCATTCCTCCGTCGTTGCGACAGCCTGGTGTGTTTGCTCCCGCTCACTGCGCAGACTCACGGTATTCTCGATGCCGCGCTGTTTGCCCAATTGCCGGTTGGCGCACACTTGATCAACGTCGGGCGTGGAGACCATTTGGTGGAGGTGGACCTGCTGGCAGCGCTGTCCAGCGGTCAACTGGGGTTGGCAACGCTGGATACGTTCAGCGTCGAACCCTTGCCTGCCGGGCATGCGTTTTGGGGGCATCCGCAGGTGCGGATCACCCCGCATATCGCCACACGCACGCCGGTCGACGTGATTGCCGCGCAACTGCTGGAGAATTTGCAGGAGCTGCCCAGCGACACACCTTTCCCCCGCCAAGTGGACTGGGCCCGTGGCTACTGACGCCGAATAAACGCCTGAGGTATTGTGCGCCCATGAACCTACGCCGAATCGAATGCTTCCTCGCCATTGTCGACGCCGGCACCGTGACGGCGGCGGCGGCCGCGTTGCACGTGGCCCAACCGGCCCTGAGCCGGCAGGTGCAGACACTGGAATCCGAACTGGGCCTGCAGTTGTTCACCCACCAACGCAACCGCCTGCAACTCACCCCCGCCGGCCATGAACTGGTGGGCCTGGCGCGGCACCTGCTCGACACGGCGCGCTCGGTGAAATCCGCCGCCCATAGCTGGTCGGCCGGTTGCGTGCGCAAACTCAAATTGGCAGCCACCCCCGCCACCATCGCCGGGCTGATCGCGCCGTTTATCACCACCCTCGACGCCGACGACCCGTTGATCCTCACCCAGGAAGCACGCCCGGTCCAGCTGCACGAAATGCTCCATTCCGGCACCGACATGGTGATCTCGCCCACCCATATGAGCGAAGACTTTGCCCATATGCGCCTGGGCGCCGTGCCGCTGCGCGCGTATGTCAGCCACGACCACCCGTGGGCCCTGGCGCGCAAGACCGTCGTCACCCTCGAAGAATTGGTGCGCCAACCCCTGCTACTGCACAGCAACCAAAGCATCGCCCGCCAGGAACTGGACATGGCCATGTCCCACGCCGGGTTGGCCTACGGCAGAATCGAAGAATGCGACCAGGCCATGACCATCCAGGCCCTGGCCGCCAATGGCCGAGGCGTCGGCGTAGTCACCGACCCACCGGGCTACCCCGGTTGGCACGCGAAGGTCTGCGTCGACGGGAATACCAGTGAGTTTCTCGGGATTACCCTGCACGCGGCCTGGAACCACCAGCACTACAGCACCCAGACGCTGGGCTGCCTGGCGGCGCGGTTGCGGGATTTTATGTTGGCCAGTCATGCGTTGTTGGAGCAGCGGTTGATGGAAGCGGACACCCGGTAACAGTGGTGCGTCAGTCGCTGGGCCATAAGCCGTTAGCATTAGTTTTACTCCTCCGGCCGACTATTAAGAAAAACACTCACGGCGGTGTAATCACTGCCATTAGCGTGTCGGTACAGCGTATTGCTGTGATACTCAGAAACATCACCCGTGACAGCGACGGTAATACCTTGCTCACTCACGTCCACCTTTGCAGATGGATCGCGGGTAACCAGAAACGGATTGGCATTTTCCAGCGCAGCTAAAATTTCATTGTCAGCGTCTATGTTCCGATAAACGTAATACCGATAACTGAATGGAACCGTAGCGCCACCCCGGTCATCCTTGATGCCATAAATTGAAGCGCCACTGCTGATCGGAACCCGAAGTACCACCTCACTCAACTGCGCATGCCCCGGCGAAAGCAGCCAAGTGCCGCCGATGTAGGCTAGGCACAAGGTCAACAGGATTGTTGTGACTATTGAATAAAGTGATTTTTTAGTAGTGTCTGAACCTGGCATATTTCATTCCTTCCTTGATCCAATACTGGTCGACCGGATCATCCCCAAAGGGAGCCTTCCCCCACCAATGTCCAAACTCGGGTTCATCCGAACCAGCCCTGCTTTGTGCAAATCCGGCAGCGCGCAACAACACTTCTTCACTGAAGCCAGCAGCGATCCCTACTGCGCCGTAGTGGAAGTTGCCGAAGGCTTCATATTCTTTGGATATCTGCTTGTAGTCCCAAGGACCACGATTGCGGACCTGAGTATAAAACCAAGAGTACATAAACGCTGAGCCGGGTTTCAGTGCATTCTTTTTGTGAAAGGCAATGGCCATATTCGTGTTAAGCGACACACCGGGTGGTGGCGTTGGGTTTGCCATTGGATGCCTCCTTTGCATTAGGTTTTCCCGGCGGAACCTAGCATTGGAAATGCAGTTTTTTGGGTGAAGTAATAATTAAAAGAAAGTTCGCACAACGGCGTAGGACGCAATCTGTACGACTGCCATCAGAGCACGTCTTTTCCTACAACTCTTTGGGGTTGCTGGTCGGAATTGCGGTCACTAGTCTTTGCCGGTCGCTGCCAATTCAGCGACCGGACGTGAGAAATCCGGATTTATCCCCTAGGCGCACAAGCGCCCACCCTATACAGTGCAGGCGCTTTTCTGTGCCTGCTGTAATGGTGGCTGTGCGCGGGCACGCTTCGGCGCGACCAAGCAACTAGGGGTTTGGTTTTCTCATCCCGCGTGCAGCCGCCACCCAATGTCCGTGAGAAAGACCGGGTGATGGCTCCAATTTCCCTAGGAGCTACATCATGATCAAAGACAGTCCTAACACTCCTTCAGACTCAAACCTGCTCTTCACCCTTCGCTCCAACCTCGATACCGAAACCCTGCTGGTCAATGCCTCCCAAGATCTGGAATCCATCAATGCCATTGCGGCGCACCTGGCCTTTGAGGTCGAGGGGTCGCAGCGCGGTGTGGTGCTGGGGATTTGTCGAATGCTGGAGGGGGTGCAACTGATGGTGGATCGAGTGATGGATGAATGCCCTGAGGTTAGGGTTCAATAGCTGCGGCGCCCGTTCATGCCTCATCGGGAGCAAGCCCCCTCCCACATGGGTTCTGCGCAAGACACAGATTGTATAAACACCGCAGATCCAATGTGGTAGGGGGCTTGCTCCCGATGGCGGCCGGCCAGACACATCCTGCTAAAAGCCTACCCATCATCTTTTTGCACGCCAATCTAGCCTCTCAACACACACCTGAGAGGGCCACGGAATGGCAGATCTACCCGCGTCACGCCGCCTGCGTATCGGGCGTTTCAGCGAACCCAACCGCATCTACCTCATCACCACCAACACTCACGAACGCACGCCAATCTTTAGCAACTTTTACCTCGCTCGGCTGGTGGTTTGGCAGTTTCGCGTGGCTCAGTACCAAGGGCTCGCGAATTCGCTGGCGTGGGTGATCATGCCTGACCACTTTCATTGGATTATCGAGTTGAAAAAGGGCTCGTTGGCGGATTTGATGTGTCAGGTGAAATCCAAGAGTACACGGACCGTGAATGGCGCGAGCGGGCGTAAGGGACGGCTTTGGCAGGAAAGTTTCCATGACCGGGCGCTGCGCAAGGAGGATGATTTGGTGAAGATGGCCAGGTATGTAGTGGCTAATCCATTGAGGGCAGGTCTGGTGAAGCGAATTGGCGACTACCCGCTATGGGATGCCATCTGGATCTAACTGCCAACACAGTTCAAATGTGGGAGCAAGCCCCCTCCCACAGTTTTGAACTGCATTTCAGGCGGCGAGTTTGCCGTTGGCGATGGCGGCTGACGCGGCAACCATTGCCCTCAACAACACCGCACACCCCGCCGCCAAATCATCCGGCGCGGCATTTTCGATTTCGTTGTGGCTGATGCCCCCCTCACACGGCACAAAGATCATCCCCGCCGGGCCAAGCTCCGCGACGAAGATCGCGTCGTGCCCTGCCCCGCTGACGATGTCCATGTTCGACAGGCCCAAACCGTTTGCCGCATCACGCACGGCATCCACGCAGCCTTTGTCGAAGTACAGCGGTGGGAAGTCCGCCGTCGGCTCCATCTCAAAGCTTAATCCATGCTTGGCGCAGGTCTCATCGATCACTTTACGTACCTGGGCGATCATCGAGTCCAACCGTGCCGGTTCCAGGTGACGGAAATCCAGGGTCATGCGCACTTCGCCGGGGATAACGTTGCGCGACCCCGGATAGGCTTGCAGGCATCCCACCGTGCCGCAGGCATGGGGTTGATGGCCCAGCGCCGCCGCGTTTACCGCCGCTACCACCGCTGCTGCGCCCACCAGGGCGTCCTTGCGCAGGTGCATCGGCGTAGGCCCCGCATGGGCTTCGACGCCGCGCAGCTTCAGGTCGAACCACTTCTGGCCGAGTGCGCCGAGCACCACGCCGATGGTTTTTTTCTCGTCCTCCAGAATCGGGCCTTGTTCGATATGGGCTTCGAAATACGCGCCAACCTTGTGCCCGCTTTCCGCACGGGTTCCGGCATAGCCGATGGCGTTTAACGCTTCACCGACCGACACGCCATCGGCATCCACCTTGGCCAAGGTGTCCGCCAAGCTGAATTTGTTGGCAAACACCCCCGAACCCATCATGCACGGCGGGAAGCGCGAGCCTTCTTCGTTGGTCCACACCACCACTTCCAACGGTGCTTCGGTTTCCACGTTCAGGTCGTTGAGGGTGCGCAGCACCTCCACCCCGGCCAGCACGCCAAAGCAGCCGTCGAACTTGCCGCCGGTGGGTTGGGTGTCGATATGGCTGCCGGTCATCACCGGCGGCAAGTTGGGGTTACGGCCGGGGCGACGGGCGAAGATGTTGCCGATGCCGTCGACGGTGACGGTGCAGCCGGCCGCTTCGCACCACTGCACAAACAGGTCGCGGGCCTTGCGGTCCAGATCGGTGAGGGCCAGGCGACATACGCCGCCCTTCGGCGTGGCGCCGAGTTGGGCCAAGTCCATCAGGGACTGCCACAAACGGTCGCGGTTGATGTGCTGATGGGTGGATTGCAGAACGTCGAGCGCAGCGTTCATGGGGGATCTCCTCAGGCTGTATTTCTTATGATTCAACTGGCGGAACCGGGTCCAAATGTGGGAGCGGGCTTGCTCGCGAAAGCGGTGTGTCAGTCACCAAGATTATTGCCTGGAAGTCCGCCTTCGCGAGCAAGCCCGCTCCCACATTTGGATTGCATTTCAACTTTTAACCGCGACCGGGCTGATGCCACGCTTGGCATTCAGGCCGTAATACAACAACCCACCCAACGCCGAACCGGTAAACCAGCCATAGCTGTAGAACCAACTGAACGCGTCNCCGGGCTGATGCCACGCTTGGCATTCAGGCCGTAATACAACAACCCACCCAACGCCGAACCGGTAAACCAGCCATAGCTGTAGAACCAACTGAACGCGTCACTGCCCAGCGACAACAACGTCAGCACCACCGGCACGCCAAACGCGATAAACCCACTCCAGTTCCACGCCGGGTACACGTCGTCGCGGTACAGTCCGGCCAAGTCCAGTTGCTGTTTGCGGGTGATGAAGTAGTCCACCACCATGATCCCGGCAATCGGCCCCAGCAGGCTTGAGTAGCCCAGCAACCAGTTGGAATACACCGTCTCCAGGCTCACATCGGAAACGATTAGCCCAAGTTTTTTCAGCAGCTCATGGCCCATCAACGCCAACCCCACCAACCCGGTGAGGATCACGGCGGTGGTGCGGTTGATCAGCTTCGGCGCGATGTTCTGGAAGTCGTTGGTGGGCGACACAATGTTCGCCGCCGTGTTGGTGGACAAGGTGGCGATGATGATCAGCAGCATCGCAATGGCCACCCACACCGGGCTCTGGATATGCCCGATCAGCGTCACCGGGTCGGACACGCTCACACCCACCAGTTTTACCGAGGCAGCGGTCATGATTACGCCGAGGGCAGCGAACAGGAACATGGTCAGCGGCAGGCCGAAAATCTGCCCCAATATCTGGTCCTTCTGGCTTTTGGCGTAACGACTAAAGTCAGGAATGTTCAGGGACAACGTGGCCCAGAACCCCACCATCGCCGTCAGGCCAGCCATGAAGTAACCGGTGAGGCTCGCGCCTTCGGGACGCTTGGGCGGGATCGCCATCAATTCGCTGATGGACACATTGGGCATCGCCCACACCAGCAGGCCTATGCCCACCGCCACCAGCAGCGGCGCCGACAGGGTTTCCAGGCGCTTGATCGATTCGGCGCCGCGCAGCACCACCCACAGGTTCAAGCACCAGAACACCATAAAGCCAATCACTTCACCGGTGCCGCCCAGGGATTTCCACCCCTCGAAAATCGAGCCCAGGAACAGGTGGATCGCCAACCCGCCAAACATGGTCTGGATCCCAAACCAGCCGCACGCCACCAGCGCCCGAATCAAACAGGGCACGTTGGAACCGAGGATTCCGAACGACGAACGCAGCAATACCGGAAACGGAATGCCGTACTTGGTACCGGGAAACGCGTTAAGGGTCAGCGGGATCAACACCACGATATTGGCCAGCAGGATGGCCATCAGCGCCTCCCCCACCGACAACCCGAAGTACGCGGTCAGCACCCCGCCCAACGTGTAGGTGGGCACGCAGATCGACATGCCGACCCACAGCGCGGTGATGTGCCACTTGTTCCAGGTTCGTTCGTGCACCTTGGTCGGTGCCATGTCGTGGTTGTAGCGCGGGCTGTCGAGGACGTCGGGGCCGGCGTCGAGTTCGTACAGGCCGTTGCGTTCTATGACTTGCGATCTGTTCTGTTGCATGGCCGCTCCACGGTTTTTTTCGAATTATTGTTGCTCATCCAACACGTTGCGCTGGATGGCCGGAGTACCTCGTAAACAACATGACATCACGGGCCCGGCCAGCCGCCACTGCACTCAATAATCGTGCCGACAACCGCCCTTGAACCCGCACCGCTTATATAACTGGCTGATGTTATTCAGCTTTCCGATTCATCCTTCGGTACTGCTCACACGGCTCAGGCTAAACCGGGTGGAAGTTGCCCGAACTGTCAGGACTCAATCTGGTGCAACACAATTATTTTTATTTACCGGCCCCGTCAAGAGGCACGTCTCAAACGTCTGATTTGCAATAAGAAATGTTGCTCAATTCGAGAACCTGTCAAGTGCGTCAAAATGGTGAGAGCCCGCTACATTTTGGTGAATTAGGATTTTTATCTTTATAAATCAAGTAATTAAACACGATATAAGCTTATAAAAAATCTTCTTGCCCAATCGAAAAACTCGGGCTAGTTTCTATTCCTGTCACCGATGACAGGAATTAACCGATCATCGGTAAGCAGCATTACAACACTTAGAACTGGCACAAGCCGGTCAAGCCTGTGAGGAACTCGACATGTCGCTGTTGATCCGTGGCGCCACCGTTATTACCCATGATGAAAGTTACCGCGCCGATGTTTTATGCGCAGGCGGTCTAATTCGGGCTATTGGTACGAATCTGGATATTCCCGCCGGCACTGAAATACTCGACGGCAGCGGTCAATACTTGATGCCCGGCGGCATCGACCCCCATACCCATATGCAATTGCCCTTCATGGGCACCGTGGCCAGCGAAGACTTTTTCAGTGGCACGGCGGCGGGTCTGGCGGGGGGCACCACCTCGATCATCGACTTTGTGATCCCCAACCCGCAGCAATCCTTGCTCGAAGCCTTTCACCAGTGGCGCGGCTGGGCGGAAAAATCCGCATCCGACTACGGTTTCCATGTGGCGATCACCTGGTGGAGCGAACAGGTGCGCGAGGAAATGGCCGAACTGGTCAGCCACCACGGCATCAACAGCTTCAAGCATTTCATGGCTTACAAGAATGCGATCATGGCCGCCGACGACACCCTGGTGGCCAGCTTCGAGCGCTGCCTGGAACTGGGCGCGGTGCCCACCGTGCATGCAGAAAACGGCGAATTGGTGTACCACCTGCAACGCAAGCTGATGGCCCAGGGCATCACCGGGCCGGAAGCGCATCCGCTGTCGCGGCCGTCCCAGGTGGAAGGCGAAGCCGCCAGCCGCGCGATCCGTATCGCCGAAACCATCGGCACGCCGCTGTACCTGGTGCACGTCTCGACCAAAGAAGCCCTCGACGAAATCACCTATGCCCGCAGCAAGGGCCAGCCGGTGTATGGCGAAGTCCTCGCCGGCCACCTGCTGCTGGACGACAGCGTTTACCAACACCCCGACTGGCAAACCGCCGCCGGCTACGTGATGAGCCCGCCGTTTCGCCCGCGCGGGCATCAAGAGGCTCTGTGGCACGGCCTGCAATCGGGCAACCTGCACACCACCGCCACCGACCACTGCTGCTTCTGCGCCGAGCAAAAAGCCGCGGGCCGTGATGATTTCAGCAAGATCCCCAACGGCACCGCCGGTATCGAAGACCGCATGGCCGTGTTGTGGGACGAAGGGGTCAACAGCGGGCGCCTGTCGATGCAGGAATTTGTCGCGCTGACCTCCACCAACACCGCGAAGATCTTCAACCTCTACCCCCGCAAAGGCGCGATCCGCGTCGGCGCCGATGCCGACCTGGTGCTGTGGGACCCCGAGGGTACGCGGACCATTTCCGCCAAGACCCACCACCAGCAAGTCGACTTCAACATCTTCGAAGGCAAGACCGTACGCGGCGTGCCGAGCCACACCATCAGCCAGGGCAAGTTGGTCTGGGCCGATGGCGACCTGCGCGCTGAACGCGGGGCGGGGCGGTACGTGGAGCGGCCGGCGTATCCGCCGGTGTTTGAGCAGTTGAGCAAGCGGGCTGAGCGTTCCAAGCCAGTGGCTGTGAACCGCTGAAGCCGCCTTCGGGAGCAAGCCCCCTCCCACATTTCGATTTGTGAACACATTCCAAATGTGGGAGCGGGCTTGCTCGCGAAGAGGCCAGTACAAGCAACACAAAAACCAATGCCCATCAGAGGCAGCACCTCAATAACCGTGAGGCCAAACCCGTGATCCAGACCCTGACCCACCTCCCCCATCCCCACGAGGATGGAACAACCCTTGCCAGCCACTTCACCGACCTGGCACCGCCCCTCAACGCCCGCCAGGCCCAACTGGAAGCCTCACGCTGTCTGTATTGCTACGACGCGCCATGCGTGAACGCGTGCCCCAGCGAGATCGACATCCCATCGTTCATCCGCAATATCCACACCGACAACGTGCAAGGCGCCGCGCAAAAAATCCTCTCGGCCAATATCCTCGGCGGCAGTTGTGCACGAGTGTGCCCGACCGAAATCCTGTGCCAGCAAGCCTGCGTGCGCAACAACGCCGAAGAATGCGCGCCGGTGCTGATCGGCCTGTTGCAGCGCTATGCGGTGGACAACGCTCACTTCAGCGAACACCCCTTCCAGCGGGCCGCCGCCACCGGCAAACGCATCGCCGTGGTCGGTGCCGGGCCTGCCGGTTTGGCCTGCGCCCATCGCAGTGCGTTGCACGGCCATGACGTGGTGATTTTCGAAGCCCGGGAAAAAGCCGGCGGCCTGAATGAATACGGGATTGCCAAGTACAAACTGGTGGATGATTTTGCCCAGAAGGAACTGGATTTCCTCCTGCAAATCGGCGGCATCGAGATCCGCCACGGCCAGCGCCTGGGGGACAACCTCACCCTGAGCGAGCTGCACCAACAGTTCGACGCAGTGTTCCTCGGCCTTGGCCTCGCCGCCAGCAAACAACTGGGCCTGCCCCATGAGGACGCCCCCGGCCTGCTCGCCGCCACCGACTACATCCGCGAACTGCGCCAGGCCGACGACCTCACTCAGCTACCGCTGGCCGACCGCTGCATCGTGCTCGGCGCCGGTAACACCGCTATCGACATGGCGGTGCAAATGGCCCGCCTGGGTGCCCGGGATGTGAACCTTGTGTACCGTCGCGGCCTGGCGGACATGGGCGCCACCCACCATGAACAAGACATCGCCAAGGCCAACCAGGTGCGTCTGCTCACATGGGCCCAGCCCGAAGCAGTGCTGCTGGATGACCAAGGCCATGTACGCGGCATGCGCTTCCTGCGCACGCACATGGAGAACGGCCGCCTGCACCCCACCGGCGAAACCTTCGAACTGGCCGCCGATGCGATCTTCAAAGCCATCGGCCAAGGCTTCGACAGCGAGGCGCTGCATGATCCGTTGGCGCAACAACTGCACCGCGTCGGCGAGCGGATCTTTGTCGATGAGCACCTGCGCACCAGCATCCCCGGCGTATATGCCGGCGGCGACTGCGTCAGCCTCGGCCAGGACCTCACCGTACAGGCGGTGCAACACGGCAAGCTGGCCGCCGAAGCCATGCACACCCAACTCATGCTGAATGTGGAGGCTGCGTAATGGCCGATCTCTCGATTGTATTTGCCGGTATCAAAGCCCCCAACCCCTTCTGGCTGGCCTCTGCGCCGCCCACCGACAAGGCCTATAACGTGGTGCGCGCCTTTGAAGCAGGCTGGGGCGGCGTGGTGTGGAAAACTCTCGGTGAAGACCCAGCGGCGGTCAACGTGTCGTCACGCTACTCGGCCCACTACGGCGCCAACCGCGAAGTGCTGGGCATCAACAACATCGAGCTGATCACCGACCGTTCCCTGGAGATCAACCTGCAGGAAATCACCCAGGTCAAAAAGGACTGGCCGGACCGTGCGCTGATCGTGTCGCTGATGGTGCCTTGCGTGGAGGAGTCCTGGAAAAACATCCTGCCCCTGGTAGAAGCCACCGGTTGCGACGGCATCGAGCTGAACTTCGGCTGCCCCCACGGCATGCCCGAGCGCGGCATGGGCGCGGCGGTGGGCCAGGTGCCGGAGTACGTGGAACAGGTGACGCGTTGGTGCAAGACGTACTGCTCGTTGCCGGTGATCGTCAAGCTCACGCCGAATATCACCGACATCCGCGTGGCAGCGCGCGCGGCGTATCGCGGCGGCGCGGACGCGGTGTCGCTGATCAACACCATCAACTCCATCACCAGCGTGGACCTGGAACGCATGGTCGCCCTACCCGTGGTGGGCACCCAAAGCACCCACGGCGGTTACTGCGGCTCGGCGGTCAAGCCGATTGCGCTGAACATGGTGGCCGAGATTGCCCGTGACCCGCAGACCCAAGGCCTGCCGATCTGCGGCATCGGCGGTATCGGCAACTGGCGTGATGCGGCCGAGTTCGTCGCCCTGGGCTGCGGCGCGGTGCAGGTATGCACGGCGGCGATGTTGCATGGGTTTCGCATTGTGGAAGAGATGAAGGACGGGCTGTCACGGTGGATGGACAGCCAAGGCTACAAAAGCTTGCAGGAGTTTTCCGGGCGCGCGGTGGGCAATACCACGGACTGGAAGTACCTGGATATCAACTATCAGGTCATCGCCAAGATCGATCAGGAAGCCTGCATTGGTTGTGGACGTTGCCATATTGCGTGTGAGGATACGTCCCACCAGGCGATTGCGAGTTTGAAACAGGCAGATGGCACGCACAAATACGAGGTGATCGATGATGAGTGCGTGGGCTGTAACCTGTGCCAGATCACCTGCCCGGTGGCGGACTGTATCGAGATGGTGCCGATGGATACGGGCAAGCCGTTTTTGAATTGGACGCAGGATCCCAGGAATCCCTATCGGGAAGCTGTGTAGGCCTTTAGGCCGCTATCGGGGGCAAGCCCCCTCCCACAGTTGACCGTATTCCTTCAGAAAAAATGCGGTCCAATGTGGGAGGGGGCTTGAACTGGCCTAATGAATTTGGACACATCAATAGGGCGCTATGATGGCGCCCAAACCCGAGGTGTGCAGATGATGCGAAAGTCCTATTCCAGCGAGTTCA
>NZ_JBKFTO010000012.1:0-232270 GCF_050432925.1 Pseudomonas sp. 18175
AAGCTGGCACGGATCGCGTTTTCACTCCTGAAAAATCAGAGTGAGTACAAGTCAAAAGCGGTTTTGGGGACTTCCCCTCAACCATAGAATCTCCCACAGGGATTGGGTTTACATAGCGATATCTGTGTCGTTTGGCTATTTGGTACGCACGGCACCCGTGTGCAGATCCGCCCAGATATGGCCGTTGGCATAACTGAGGAACTGCACATACAACGTGTCATTGCGCAGCAAATCGACAATCACGCGGTACTGAGCCACCGGGTAGGACAAGGTCAGCGTCTTGCTCTTATCGTCAAACGCTGGCTTTTTCAGGCTTTTGCTCTCGGCGTCGAAGTTGAGCACCACCTGAGCGATCGTCGCGCCTTTATTCAGCGACTTGCCCTTGAGGCGGATCATCAACGGCGAGGTCACCGGAATCGGCTGCTGATTGGACTGACGCTGGTTACCCACCACCACCGCGTACTCGGTGACTTGCAGCAGTTGCTGCTGGTCTGGGGTTTCGGCGCGCAGGGTCAGGTCATCTGGGGGCAGGAATTGGCTGTGCATGGGGGCTGCAGCCAGGGGCAAACTGAGGGTCAGCGCCAGGGCGGCGCAGGTGCGGATCAACAGGCTCATGGAAGGCTCCAGACGCAGGGCCAAGCACTCTAGCATGCCGACCCAGCCCCTGGATGTAAGGGGTTTACATGCCTTTGACGGCGTAAATCCCATTGGCATTACGCCAGTAGCCTTTGTAGTCCATGCCATAACCGAAAATGTAGCGGTCGATGCACGGCAGGCCAACGAAATCGGCTTTCAACTCAGGACGCGCCTTGCGGTCGTGGTCTTTGTCGATCAGCACGGCGGTGTGCACTTTGCGCGCGCCGGCGTGTTTGCAGAAGTCGATGATGGCGCCCAGGGTGTGACCTTCATCAAGGATATCGTCGATGATCAGCACGTCACGGTCGATGAACGACACTTCCGGCTTGGCTTTCCAGAACAGGTCGCCGCCGCTGGTTTCGTTGCGATAGCGAGTGGCGTGCAGGTAGGACGCTTCCAAAGGAAATTGCAGATGAGTCAGCAATTTACCGGCGAAGATCAGGCCACCGTTCATCACACAGAAAACCACCGGGTTGGTGTCAGCCATTTCGCGGGTGATGTGTGCGCCTACCTTGGCGATCGCTTCTTCGACTTGCGCTTCGGTGTACAGGCAATCAGCCTCACGCATGATTTGACGGATATGCTCAAGATCAGCGGACATGGCGCTCTCCAAGGGGGTGCTGTGGCAAGAAAAGCGGGCGAAGGTACGCTTCTCGTGCGCTGCGATCAAGCCTTAATGGACTAACGTACTAGATGTCTATAGGACAACACCCTCGGATAGATTAATCTAGGCCGGTTTTTTTGCCCGCCGCCGGAGCCTTTCCCATGCCCACTCGCGAGATCCGCCACCCGCTGATCCAACACAAACTCGGCCTTATGCGCCGCGCCGACATTAGCACGAAGAATTTCCGTGAGCTTGCTCAGGAAGTCGGAGCGTTGCTCACTTACGAAGCCACCAAGGATCTGCCCCTGGAAACCTACGAAATCCCAGGTTGGGCTGGTCCCGTGCAGGTCGAAAAAATCGCCGGCAAGAAGATCACCGTGGTGCCGATTTTGCGCGCCGGTATCGGCATGCTCGAAGGCGTGCTCAGCCTGATCCCGGGCGCCAAAGTCAGCGCCGTGGGCGTGGCCCGCAATGAAGAAACCTTGCAGGCCCATACCTACCTGGAAAAACTCGTCCCGGAAATCGACGAGCGCCTGGCGATGATCATCGACCCGATGCTGGCCACCGGCAGCTCGATGGTTGCCACCATCGACCTGCTGAAAAAAGCCGGCTGCAAAGACATCCGCGCCATGGTGCTGGTGGCGGCTCCCGAAGGCATCGCAGCCGTCGAGAAGGCTCACCCGGATGTGCAGATCTACACCGCATCCATCGATGAGCGCCTGAACGAACACGGCTACATCATCCCAGGCCTGGGCGATGCCGGTGACAAGATCTTCGGCACCAAGCAGAAGGACGCGTGAGCATGCAGGATGAATTCAACGACCCGCTTTGGCGCCAGATCCTGTCTGGCGCACAAATGCTCTTCGTAGCATTTGGCGCGTTGGTGTTGATGCCACTGATCACAGGTCTTGATCCAAACGTCGCCCTGTTCACCGCTGGCCTGGGCACGCTGTTGTTCCAGGTGGTGACCGGGCGGCAGGTGCCGGTGTTCCTGGCATCTAGCTTTGCTTTTATCACCCCGATCATTCTCGCCAAGCAGCAATTCGGCCTGGCGGCGACCATGGGCGGGGTGATGGCAGCCGGTTTCGTGTACACCTTCCTGGGCGCTGCCGTGAAGATCAAGGGCACCGGTTTTATCGACCGGCTGCTGCCTCCCGTGGTGATCGGCCCGGTGATCATCTCCATCGGCCTGGCCATGGCGCCGATTGCCGCGAACATGGCAATGGGCAAATCGGGTGATGGCGCCGAGCTGATCCATTACCAGACCGCAATGATGATCTCGATGCCAGCCCTGCTGACCACCTTGATCGTGGCGGTGTTCGGCAAGGGCATCTTCCGCCTGGTGCCGATCATCTCCGGCGTGCTGGTGGGCTTTGCGATGGCGTTCTACTTTGGCGTGGTCGACACGGCCAAGATCGCCGCAGCACCGTGGTTCGCCCTGCCTCACTTCACCGCGCCGGAATTCAACTGGCAGGCGATCCTGTTTATCGTCCCGGTGGCCCTGGCTCCAGCGATCGAACATATCGGCGGCGTGATTGCGGTGGGTAGCGTGACCGGTCGCGACTACCTGAAGAAGCCTGGCCTGCACCGCACTTTACTAGGTGACGGCATTGCCACCACGGCCGCCGGCCTGTTTGGCGGCCCGCCGAACACCACCTACGCCGAAGTGACGGGCGCGGTGATGCTGACCAAGAACTACAACCCGAAGATCATGACCTGGGCGGCAGTGTTTGCCATCAGCCTGGCGTTTATCGGCAAGTTCGGCGCATTGCTGCAAAGCATTCCGGTGCCGGTGATGGGCGGGATTCTGTGCCTGCTCTTCGGTTCGATTGCTGCGGTGGGGATGAACACGCTGATTCGCCACAAGATCGACCTGGGCGAAGCCCGCAACCTGGTGATTGTGTCGGTGACGTTGGTGTTCGGGATTGGCGGTGTGCTGGTCGGCACCGGCACTGGCCCGGATGACTTTGGCCTCAAGGGCATCGCCTTGTGTGCGGTGGTAGCGATTGGTTTGAACCTGCTGCTGCCGGGCAATGATGGCTGGAAGAACAAGAAGCCTGACGAACCGCTGCTTTAACTGAATGTGGGAGCGGGCTCTTGTGGCGAGGGAGCTTGCTCCCTTGCCACAGCAAGCCCCCTCCCACATTTTATTTCAGTGCCTGTTAGAGTTCGCCAAGCCCATCAATCAGCGCCTGGTTCTGCTCCGGCGTGCCAATGCTGATCCGCAGGAACTGGGCAATCCGCGCCTGCTTGAAGTGCCGCACGATCACACCCTGCTCACGCAACTTGGCCGCCAGGCCGGCAGCGTCGTGCCGTGGGTGACGGGCAAAAATAAAGTTGGCCGCCGAGGGCAACACTTCAAAGCCTTTACCTTCCAGTTGGGCCACCACCTTGTTGCGGCTGTCGATCACCAACTGGCAAGTCTTCTCGAAATACTCACGATCCTCGAACGCCGCCGCCGCGCCGACAATCGCCAAGCGATCCAACGGGTAGGAGTTGAAGCTGTTCTTGACCCGCTCCAGCGCTTCGATCAGGTCCGGGTGGCCCACGGCCAGGCCCACACGCAAACCGGCCAGTGAGCGCGATTTGGAGAGGGTCTGGGTGACCAGCAGGTTCGGGTAGCGGTCCACCAGGCTGATGGCAGTTTCGCCGCCGAAGTCGATATAGGCTTCATCGACCACCACCACCGAGTCCGGGCTGGCCTTGACCAGTTGCTCCACCGCATCCAGCGCCAACACACAGCCGGTGGGCGCGTTCGGGTTGGGGAAGATGATGCCGCCGTTGGGCTTGGCGTAGTCCGCCACGCGGATCTGGAACTGCTCGTCCAGCGGCACTGGGTCGGACTTGATGCCGTACAGGCCGCAGTACACCGGGTAGAAGCTGTAGCTGATGTCCGGGAACAGCAGCGGCAAGTCGTGCTGGAACAGGCCGTGAAAGATGTGCGCCAGGACTTCATCGGAACCGTTGCCGAGGAACACTTTGCCAGCGTCGATCCCGTAGTAATTGGCCACGGCCTGCTTGAGCAGGTCGCTGTTGGGGTCCGGGTACAGGCGCAGGTTGTCGTTCAACTCCGCCTGCATCGCGGCCAACGCCTTGGGCGATGGGCCGTAGGGGTTTTCGTTGGTGTTGAGCTTGACCAGCTTGGTCAGCTTCGGTTGTTCACCCGGCACGTAAGGCACGAGGTCCTTGACGAACGGGCTCCAGAATTTGCTCATGCCTCACTCTCCCTTAACGATGCGATATTCGGCGCTGCGCGCGTGGGCGCTCAGCGACTCACCACGGGCCAATACCGAGGCGGTCTTGCCCAACTCGGAAGCACCCTGCGGGGAGCAAAAGATGATCGACGAACGCTTCTGGAAGTCATACACCCCCAGCGGCGACGAGAACCGTGCGGTGCCGGAGGTCGGCAGCACGTGGTTGGGGCCCGCGCAGTAGTCGCCCAAGGCTTCGCTGGTGTGACGACCCATGAAGATCGCACCAGCATGGCGAATCGACGGCAGCCAGGCCTGTGGGTCGGCGACCGACAGCTCCAAGTGTTCTGGGGCGATACGGTTGGCCACTTCGATGGCCTGCTCCATGTCGCTCACCAGAATCAGTGCGCCACGGCCATTGATCGACTTCTCGATAATCTCGGCGCGGTCCATGGTCGGCAGCAGCTTGTCGATGCTGGCGGCCACTTTGTCGAGGAACTCGGCGTCCGGGCTGACCAGGATCGCCTGGGCGTCTTCGTCGTGCTCGGCCTGGGAGAACAGGTCCATGGCGATCCAGTCCGGATCGGTCTGGCCGTCGCACACCACGAGGATTTCCGAAGGACCGGCGATCATGTCGATACCGACTTGGCCAAATACATGGCGCTTGGCGGTGGCGACGTAGATGTTGCCGGGGCCAACCACTTTATCGACCTTCGGCACGCTTTCGGTACCGTAGGCAAGCGCGGCAACCGCCTGGGCGCCGCCGATGGTGAATACACGGTCGACACCGGCGATGCAGGCGGCGGCCAGCACCAGCTCGTTGATTTCACCGCGCGGGGTCGGCACGACCATGACCACTTCGGTCACGCCAGCCACTTTGGCCGGAATCGCGTTCATCAATACCGACGACGGGTACGAGGCTTTACCGCCCGGCACATAGAGACCGGCGCGGTCCAGCGGCGTGACCTTCTGGCCCAGCACGGTGCCATCGGCCTCGGTGTAGCTCCAGGAGTCTTGCTTCTGCTTCTCGTGATAGCTGCGCACTCGCGCCGCGGCGACTTCCAGGGCTTCGCGCTGGGGCGCAGTGATGCGCGTCAGGGCCAGCTCCAGGCGTTCGCGGGGCAGGATCAGGTCGGACATGGATTTGACGTCCAGGCCATCGAACTGCCGGGTGAAATCCACCAGCGCCGCGTCACCGCGTTCACGTACAGCCTTGATGATGTCGAGTACTCGCCCGTTGACCGATTCGTCGGACACGCTTTCCCAGCTCAGCAGATGATCCAGATGATGGGCGAAATCCGGGTCGGCAGCGTTGAGTCGGGCAATTGCAGTGGACGTGGTCATAGCGAGGGCCTCAATAGAAATGGCAAAAACTCAGGCGCCCTAAACTAGCAGTCGTTTCCGCTTGGGCACCTGAGAATTCTGGCTATGAGGCGGATAGACGGGCGCAGCTTTTCAGCTACGCAGGTAGGTCAACCGCGGTGTCGCGACTCCACTGCCGTGCGCAGGGTGTCGATCAACGCCTGGATACGGGCGTGCTGCATCTTCATCGAGGCCTTGTTGACGATCAGGCGGGAGCTGATGTCGGCAATGAATTCTTGCGGTTCAAGACCGTTGGCACGCAGGGTGTTGCCGGTGTCGACCACATCGATGATCTTGTCGGCCAGACCGATCAGCGGTGCCAGCTCCATGGAGCCGTAAAGCTTGATGATATCGACCTGACGGCCTTGTTCGGCGTAGTAACGCTTGGCGACATTGACGAACTTGGTGGCTACGCGCAGGCGGCCTTTAGGCTCGACATCACCAACACGGCCGGCGGTCATCAGTTTGCACAGGGCGATACGCAAGTCCAAAGGCTCGTACAGGCCCTGGCCGCCGTATTCCATCAGCACGTCTTTACCGGCGACGCCCAGGTCGGCCGCGCCATGTTCAACGTAGGTCGGCACGTCGGTAGCCCGCACGATCAGCAGGCGAACGTCGTCCTGGGTCGTGGGGATGATCAGCTTGCGGCTCTTGTCCGGATTCTCGGTCGGCACGATGCCCGCTTCAGCCAGAAGCGGCAAAGTGTCGTCAAGGATGCGGCCCTTGGACAGTGCGATGGTCAACATGGGAAACGTCAGTCCTTCATCAGGCTATTGCTGTCCGGTCGCAAACGGCGCCAGACACAGATCGAGGCCATGACAGCCTCGATTTGAAACGAATTCACAGCAAGCTTTGTAGTGAGCGGGCTTGCCCCGCGCTGGGTTGCGTAGCGACCCTAGAATCTTTGGAGCGCTGCGCACTCCAGCGCGGGGCAAGCCCGCTCACTACAAACAGCAACTAGCCCGGTACGCGGCGGATTTTAGCGCCGAGCATCTGCAGTTTTTCTTCGATGCACTCGTAACCACGGTCGATGTGGTAGATGCGGTCGATCAAGGTATCACCCTCGGCGATCAACGCCGAGATCACCAGGCTGGCCGAAGCCCGCAGATCGGTAGCCATCACTGGCGCGCCCTTGAGTTTCTCGGTGCCGGTAACAATGGCGGTGTTGCCTTCAACCTGGATCTTCGCGCCCATGCGGTGCAGTTCGTACACGTGCATGAAGCGGTTTTCGAAGATGGTCTCGATCACGGCACCGGTGCCTTCGGCAATGGCGTTCAGGGAGATGAACTGCGCTTGCATGTCGGTCGGGAACGCCGGGTACGGCGCAGTACGCACGTTCACGGCTTTAGGACGCTTGCCGTGCATGTTCAGCTCGATCCAGTCTTCGCCGGTGGTGATTTCGGCACCCGCCTCGCGCAGTTTTTCCAGGACGGCTTCCAGGATGGTCGGATCAGTGTCCTTGACCTTGACGCGGCCACCGGTCACGGCGGCGGCAACCAGGTAGGTGCCGGTCTCGATACGGTCCGGCATCACCTTGTAGGTTGCCGTGTGCAGGCGTTCAACACCGTCGATGGTAATAGTGTCGGTGCCAGCGCCGGAAACCTTGGCGCCCATGGCGTTCAGGAAGTTCGCCAGGTCGACCACTTCCGGCTCGCGCGCGGCGTTCTGCAGCACGCTGCGGCCTTTGGCCAAGGCAGCGGCCATCATGATGTTCTCGGTGCCGGTCACGCTGACGGTGTCGAAGAAGAAGTTGGCACCACGCAAGCCGCCTTCCGGCGCCTTGGCCTTGATGTAGCCGCCTTCGACGTCAATGATTGCACCCATGGCTTCAAGGCCACGGATGTGCAGGTCCACTGGACGCGAGCCAATGGCGCAGCCGCCAGGCAGTGCGACTTCGGCTTCGCCGAAACGGGCAACCATTGGGCCCAGTACCAGGATCGACGCACGCATGGTCTTCACCAGTTCGTACGGAGCGATCAGGGTCTTGATGGTGCGTGGGTCGATTTCGACGGACAGTTTCTCGTCGATCACCGGCTCAATGCCCATGCGACCGAACAGCTCGATCATGGTGGTGATGTCGTGCAGGTGCGGCAGGTTAGCCACGGTAACCGGGCCATCGCACAGCAGGGTCGCTGCCAGGATCGGCAAGGCGGAGTTTTTCGCGCCGGAGATGCGGATCTCGCCATCGAGGCGGGCACCACCGGTAATAATCAATTTATCCATAAGAATCTCGACGCCTTGGGGGCTCAGGTGCGCTCGGCCCAGGCCGCGCGGCTGAAAAATTTCATAGTAACCGCATGGATGCTGCCATCGGTGATCCACGGGTTCAAATGGGCATAGATCTGCTGCTGACGCTTGACCGGGCTCAATGCCGCCAGTTCATCGCTAATCACGTTCAGCTGGAAATTGCAGCCTTCGCCTTCAACTGCAACTTCAGTATCCGGCAGCTTTCCTTCAAGGAAGCTCTTAACTTCTAGGGCCTGCATGCTCAACCTCTATCGGCGCCCAGTGCGCACGGGTCGCACATCATACAAAAAAGCCCCGCGCCTGCGAACCCCGCATAGCAGGACTCTGACGGGGGGCTTCTTCATTAATGTGTATTAAGGATGCGCCAACAGCTCGGTCAGACCGGAAACTTCGGCAATTTCGCGCATGTCTTCGGGCAACGCACGGATGCTGACCGGTTTTTTGGCCGCTTCGGCATCCCGCATGAAGCACAGCAACAACGACAAACCCACGCTGCTGGACTTGGTCACCGCCGAACAATCCAGCACCACCTCGGGCGCAGTGCTGGACTTGATCAGCGCCTGGCCGTGCTTGCGCAAGGCCGGGCCGCTGCGGTAATCCAGCACGCCGCTGATGTACAGTTGGCCAGCGTCGCCGAGACGAACAGCCGACTCGGTCATTGCGCAGGCTTCCCGGCAGCTTTGTCGGTTTCTTCCTTGGCCTTGGCCACTTCACCGGCCCAACCATTGATGGTCTTGTCAAGGTCGTTGCCATTGCGCTGCATGGCGTCGGCGAACTGATCACGGAACAGCTTGCCGATGTTGATGCCGTTGATGATCACGTTGCGCAGTTTCCACTCGCCGTTGATCTTCTCCAGGGTGTACTGCACAGGGTAGACGGCGCCGTTGTTACCCTTGACGCTCATGTTGACGCTGGTGCGGTCACCGGACTCGTCGCCCGCCGGCGCCACGGTAATGCCCTGGTTGTTGTACTCAAGCAAGGCGTTGCCATAGAACTGGAACAGGCCCTTCTTGAAGTTTTCCTGGAAGATCTGCATCTGCGCAGGCGTTGCCTTGCGCGAATACTTGACCGTCATGATGCTGCGGGAAATGCCTTCGGCATCGACCACCGGGCCAACAATGCTGTTCAGCGCATCGTAGAACTTGGTCGGATCTTGCTTGTACTGCGCTTTGTTCGCCGTCAGGTCAGCCAACATCTTGTTGGTGGTGTCTTGTACCAGGGCGTGCGCAGAACCTGCCGCATTGGCCATCAGCGGCAACGCTGCAAGCAGCACCAGCAGACCACGTCGCAAGGTAGAGATCATGAACAGATTCCTCATTTGGCGTCTTTATTGACCGTATTGAGCAAAAATTTTCCGATCAGGTCCTCAAGCACCAGCGACGACTGCGTGTCGTGGATGGTCGAACCATCCTTGAGCAGGGCTGTTTCCCCGCCCACGCTGACACCGATGTACTTCTCGCCCAGCAGACCCGCAGTGAGGATAGATGCAGTGGAGTCGGTCGGCAGGTTATCGACCTTTTTGTCCAGCTGCATTGTCACTCGACCGGTGAAGCTGTCGCGATCCAGATCGATTGCCGTGACCTTGCCGATGGTCACACCGGCCATGGTCACTTTAGCTCTGACAGTCAAACCGGCGATATTGTCGAAGTACGCGTAAAGTTTATAAGTATCGGCGGTGGGGCTGGCCGAAAGGCCACTGACCCGCAGGGCCAGCAACAGTAAAGCCAGGATGCCAGCCAGCAAGAAAAGGCCGACACCGATTTCCACAGTGCGGTTTTGCATCAGAAATCTCCAAACATCAAGGCGGTCAAAATGAAGTCAAGGCCCAGTACCGCCAGCGAGGCGTACACAACGGTCTTGGTGGTGGCGCGACTGATCCCTTCTGAAGTGGGCTCACAGTCGTAGCCTTGGAATACGGCGATCCAGGTCACTACAAAGGCGAAGACAATGCTCTTTATGATGCCGTTGAGCACGTCGCCGCTGAAGGTCACGCTGTTTTGCATGTTGGCCCAGTAGGAGCCGTCGTAGACGCCCAGCCAGTCCACCGCCACCCACGAACCACCCCAGATACCGACCACGCTGAAGATCATCGCCAGCAGTGGCAGGGAAATGAAGCCGGCCCACAAGCGCGGGGCAACAATGTACTTGAGCGGGTCCACGCCGATCATTTCCAGGCTGGAGAGCTGCTCGGTGGACTTCATGTTGCCGATTTCGGCGGTCAAGGCCGACCCCGCACGCCCGGCAAACAGCAAGGCGGTGACCACCGGCCCCAGTTCACGCAACAGGGTCAGGGCGACCATCTGCCCCACCGCCTGCTCCGAACCGTAGCTGGAGAGGATATTGAAGCCCTGCAACGCCAGCACCATGCCGATGAATACCCCGGAGACCACGATGATCACCAGGGACATCACGCCCACAGCGTGCAGTTGCTTGATCAGCAGGCCGAAGCCGCCGCCGATGCCACCGCGACCGAGCAAGGCGTGGAAGAGGAAAATCGTAGAACGGCCCAGCACCTCGACAATGTCGATGCCCGAGCGCCCGAAAAGGCGAACCTTCTCGATGATGGATGTCTTGCGCATCAACGCTTCCCCAGCAGGTCTGAGCGGTAATCCGTTGCCGGAAAGTGAAACGGCACAGGGCCATCGGGATCGCCGGTCATGAATTGGCGAATGCGCGGGTTATCGGCGTTCATCAGTTCCTCAGGCGTACCCTGCCCCAATACCTGACCATCGCCGACTACATAGAGGTAATCGGCAATGCTCGCGGTTTCTGCAAGGTCATGGGACACCACGATGCTGGTAATACCCAGGGCGTCGTTGAGCAAGCGGATCAGCCGTACCAGGACGCCCATGGCAATCGGGTCCTGGCCGACGAAGGGCTCGTCATACATGAGGATTTGCGGGTCGAGGGCAATGGCGCGGGCCAGCGCCACGCGACGTTTCATACCGCCGGAGAGTTCGTCAGGCATCAGGTCGATGGCACCGCGAAGGCCAACGGCCTGCAATTTCAGCAACACAATGTCACGAATCATTTCATCGGACAGCTGGGTATGCACCCGCAGCGGGAAGGCGACGTTCTCGAAAACATCAAGGTCGGTGAACAGCGCACCACTCTGAAACAGCACCCCCATGTGCTTGCGTGCGTCGAACAGGTCACTGCGCGACAGGGTCGGCAGGTTCTGGCCGTTGACCCACACTTCACCGGCGCTGGGACGCAATTGCATGCCCATCAGGCGCAGCAGGGTGGTCTTGCCGCAACCGGAAGGCCCCATGATGCCCGTGACCTTGCCGCGGGGAATGCGGATATCGACGTTATTGAAGATGCTGCGCGTCCCGCGCTTGAAGGTCAGTCCCTTCAGCTCGACCGCGTAGGCGTTATCGGCACTCATCTAAACTCCTTGGGATGCAGCCTCTCACTCAGACACCACGCTTGCGACAAACGTTTGCAATGCTTGTGCAGTAGCTAGCCACATGGGCTGGGCGGACCGGACTGGCGGCGAACTATATCACTGCTGGTACAACGCGCCCAAGGCCGGAACTGCGGTTGTTCAGATCCGGGACAGGGAAATAACGTTGCCAGCTATGTTACCGACTACGGAATCTCACACGCCTGCCGAATAACTCCTGACGAACTTACGTGAGGGAATTGATCATTACCGCTATAATCGCCGACTTTTCGTCAGGCTATACGATTTCAGACATGAGCCAATCCAGCGACCTTATCCAATCCGCACAACGCACCATCCGCCTTGAGCTTGAAGCCGTAGAAGGCTTGTTGGCGCATATCGACGCAGATTTCGTACGCGCCTGCGAGATGATTCTGGCCAGCAAGGGCCGCGTTGTCGTGGTGGGCATGGGCAAGTCAGGCCACGTCGGCAACAAGATCGCCGCCACCCTGGCCAGCACCGGGACCACCGCATTTTTCGTGCACCCGGCCGAAGCCAGCCACGGTGACATGGGCATGATCACCAAGGATGACATCATCCTGGCGCTGTCCAACTCCGGCACCACCAACGAGATCGTGACCCTGCTGCCGCTGATCAAGCGCCTGGGCATCAAGATGATCAGCGTGACCGGCAACCCGGAATCGACCCTGGCCAAGGCTGCCGAGGTGAACCTCAATGTTCACGTGACCCACGAAGCCTGCCCGCTGAACCTGGCGCCGACTTCCTCCACCACCGCGGCCCTGGTCATGGGCGATGCCCTGGCCGTCGCGCTGCTGGAAGCCCGTGGGTTTACCGCGGAAGATTTCGCGTTTTCCCACCCGGGTGGCGCCCTGGGTCGTCGCTTGCTGCTTAAAGTGGAAAACGTCATGCATTCGGGCGAGGAATTGCCCCACGTCCCGCGCGGCACGCTGCTAAAGGACGCGCTGATGGAAATGACCCGCAAGGGCTTGGGCATGACCGTGATCCTGGAAGCCGACGGCACTCTGGCTGGGGTATTCACCGACGGCGACCTGCGTCGCACCCTGGACCGCACCATTGATATCCACACCGCGACCATCGACGCGGTGATGACGCCCCATGGCAAGACTGCGCGCCCTGAAATGCTGGCAGCCGAAGCATTGAAGATCATGGAAGACCACAAAATTGGCGCGCTGGTGGTGGTCGATGCCAATGACCACCCGATTGGCGCCCTGAACATGCACGACTTGCTACGTGCAGGAGTGATGTAAATGACCAGCGACCTTTTGCAACGCGGCAAAAACATCAAGCTGGCGATTTTCGACGTTGACGGCGTGCTGACCGATGGCCGCCTGTACTTCCTCGAAGATGGCAGTGAATTCAAGACGTTCAACACCCTCGACGGCCAGGGCATCAAGATGCTGATGGCGGCGGGCGTGCAAACGGCAATCATCAGCGGCAGAAAAACCCCCGTTGTGGAACGCCGCGCACAAAATCTGGGTATTCCTCACCTGTATCAAGGCCGCGAGGATAAACTGGTGGTTCTGGACGAGCTTCTTGGCCAACTCAACCTAAGCTATGAGCAGGTCGCCTATTTGGGCGATGACCTGCCCGACTTGCCGGTCATCCGTCGAGTGGGCTTGGGCATGGCCGTTGCCAATGCGGCGGCATTTGTTCGCGAGCACGCCCATGGCACTACCACCGCCCGTGGCGGCGAAGGTGCCGCCCGCGAGTTCTGCGAGTTGATCCTGCGCGCCCAAGGCAGCCTTGAAGCGGCCCACGCCGCCTACCTATAGAGCGTTTTATGCTGAGCAAAAAGATTCGCAACTTCCTGCTATTCGGGGTCATCGCCGCGCTATTCCTGGCGGTGGGCTACTGGAATATCAGCCCGGAGCGCTTTCTCGACCAGCCTGCTGCGCAGGTTGATGAGGGCACTATCGACTATTACGCCACCAACGCCAAAAGCGTGCAGTTTCTGCCCGATGGCAAGTTGCAGTACGAGATGACGTCGGACAAGGTCGAGCATTTAAAGGCCACCGAAGTCACCCTACTGACCAACCCGGACATGAACATCTATCGCGGCACCGAGTTCCCGTGGCACGTCACCAGCAAGCGTGGCGAGGTCAACCCGGACGGCACCGAAGTGGAGCTGATCGACTCCGTACGCGTTGCGCGCACTGACGATAAAAACCGCAACACCGTGATTACCACCACCCGCATGACCGTATTCCCGCAGAAGCAATATGCGCAGACCGAGCAAGACGTTAGAATCGACGGCGCTGGCGGTGTATCGACTGGCAAGGGAATGAAAGCGTATTTGAAAGAAAGCAGGATACACCTGCTATCGAACGTAAGAGGACAGTATGAGGCTCGTTAAAACTCTCCCTATTTTGCTCGGCCTGGGCGCAGTACTGGGAAGCGTGAGCGCCTGGGCTCTGCCGAACGATAGCCAGCAGCCAATCCACATCTCAGCTGACGATGCGCAGTTGGATGACAAGCAAGGCGTCGCGACTTATACCGGCGGCGTGATCATCACCCAAGGTTCGATGAAGATCACCGGTAACACGGTCACCCTGACCCGTACGCAGTCCGGCGATATCGACGTGGTGACCTCGGTGGGCAACCTGGCTTACTTCGAACAGAAACAGTCGCCTAACGATACCGGCCCGATGAAGGGCTACGGCAAGACCATCCAGTACCATGCCCAGCAGAACCGTATCGTGCTGATCGACCAGGCTAAAGTACTCAGCCCCGACGGCAACTCCACGGAAGGCGAGAAGATCACCTACGACACCGTGAAACAGATCGCTAACGCCGGTCGTGCCAATGGCAGCAAGGTCACCGCACCGCGCCCACGCATTGACATGGTTATCCAGCCGAAGAAGAAGGCCGAGTAATGGCAACCCTGAAAGCCCAGCATCTGGCCAAGGCCTATAAAAGCCGTCAGGTCGTGCGCGACGTCAGCCTGTCGATCGACAGCGGCCAGATCGTCGGCTTGCTCGGCCCCAATGGCGCCGGCAAGACCACTTGCTTCTATATGATCGTCGGCCTGGTCCAGGCCGACCAGGGTCGTGTATTGATCGACGACCTGGACGTGAGCCATCAGCCGATGCACGGTCGTGCTCGCGCCGGTATTGGCTATCTTCCGCAAGAAGCGTCGATCTTCCGCAAATTGTCGGTTGCCGACAACATCATGGCGATCCTCGAGACCCGCAAGGAACTCGACCGTGATGGCCGTCGCAAGGAGCTGGAAAGCCTGCTGCAGGAATTCCATATCAACCACATTCGCGACAACCTCGGCATGAGCCTGTCTGGTGGCGAACGCCGCCGCGTGGAGATCGCCCGCGCCCTGGCCACTGCGCCCAAGTTCATCCTGCTGGACGAACCGTTTGCCGGCGTCGACCCGATCTCGGTCGGCGACATCAAGCAGATCATCCATCACCTCAAGGCCAAGGGTATCGGTGTACTGATCACCGACCACAACGTGCGTGAGACCCTCGATATCTGCGAAACCGCCTATATCGTCAACGATGGCCAACTGATCGCCGAAGGCGATTCCGCCACTATCTTGGCCAATGAACTGGTCAAGGAAGTGTACCTGGGTCACGAGTTCCGCCTGTAAACACCGTGGTGTCACGGTTGTTTGCCAAGGTGCGCGGGAATCAATAGAAACCTCCGGATTTTTATTGTTACCGCGCTCTAGGCAAAGCCCCCGACATCAGGCATATAATTTGCTTATGTTTGGCGCTCACGCGCCCTGTCGTGGATGGCGCATTGCGCCGGCGAATAAGGTGTTAAGCCCCTGCCATGAAACCATCGCTAGTCCTGAGAATGGGCCAGCAGCTGACGATGACACCGCAGCTGCAACAGGCCATCCGCCTGCTCCAATTGTCGACCCTGGACCTGCAACAGGAAATCCAGGAGGCCCTGGAGTCCAATCCGATGCTCGAACGCCAGGAAGAAGGCGACGACTTCGATAATGCGGACCCGCTTGCCGACAACATCGAGCAAAAACCCAATTCCGACGTGCAGGAACCCTCCTATCAGGAAACCGCCCCGACGGTGGACAACCTTGAGGAAGGCGAATGGAACGAACGTATTCCCAACGAACTTCCCGTCGATACCGCCTGGGAAGACGTCTACCAGACCAGCGCCAGCAGCCTGCCCAGCAATGACGATGACGAGTGGGACTTCACCACCCGCACCTCTGCCGGCGAGAGCCTGCAAAGCCATCTGCTGTGGCAACTGAACCTGGCACCGATGTCGGACACCGATCGCTTGATCGCCGTGACCTTGATCGACTGCATCAACAACCAGGGCTACCTGGACGAGACGCTCGAAGAAATCCTCGAAGCCTTCGACCCGGAACTGGACATCGAACTGGACGAAATCGAAGCCGTCCTGCACCGCATCCAGCAGTTCGAGCCCGCCGGCATCGGAGCCCGCAGCCTCAGCGAGTGCCTGCTGCTGCAATTGCGCCAACTGCCCGCCAAGACACCTTGGCTCGCCGAGGCCCAGCGCCTGGTCACCGACTACATCGACCTGCTGGGCAGCCGCGACTACAGCCAACTGATGCGCCGCATGAAGCTCAAGGAAGACGACCTGCGCCAGGTCATCGAGCTGGTGCAGAGCCTCAACCCGCGCCCAGGCTCCCAGATCGAGTCCAGCGAAGCCGAATACGTGGTGCCTGACGTGATCGTGCGCAAGGACAACGAGCGTTGGCTGGTGGAGCTGAACCAGGAATCGGTACCGCGCCTGCGGGTCAACCCTCAATACGCAGGGTTTGTACGCCGCGCGGACACCAGCGCCGACAACACCTTCATGCGCAACCAGTTGCAGGAAGCCCGCTGGTTTATCAAGAGCCTGCAAAGCCGCAACGAAACCCTGATGAAAGTAGCCACCCAGATCGTCGAGCATCAGCGCGGCTTCCTGGAATACGGCGACGAAGCCATGAAACCGCTGGTTTTGCATGACATCGCCGAGGCGGTCGGTATGCACGAATCGACGATTTCCCGCGTAACCACGCAAAAGTTCATGCACACCCCACGGGGCATATATGAGCTGAAATACTTTTTCTCAAGCCATGTCAGCACCTCCGAAGGCGGCGAATGCTCGTCCACGGCGATTCGCGCGATCATCAAAAAACTGGTTGCCGCGGAAAATCAGAAAAAGCCGTTGAGTGACAGCAAGATCGCTGGTTTACTGGAGGCACAAGGCATTCAGGTCGCCCGTCGAACCGTCGCCAAGTACCGCGAATCCCTTGGGATCGCGCCTTCCAGCGAGCGCAAGCGTTTGATGTGACGGGCGGGCCACAGCGTTCCAGTGGCAGGCGCTTTTGCCTGCCGCTTTATGCACTGGCAACGAAGGAGAAGCTGTATGCAAGTCAACATCAGTGGACACCATGTAGAAGTCACCCCTCCCCTGCGCGAATACGTCGAGCAGAAGCTAAAACGGCTTGAGGGTCATTTTGACAAGATCACCAATGTGCAAGTGATCATGAAGGTCGACAAGCTTCAGCAAAAAATCGAAGCGACCCTACAGATTCCCGGTGGCGAAGTAGTCGCCAATGCCGAGCATGAAGACATGTATGCATCCATCGATGCCTTGACTGACAAGCTTGACCGCCAACTTAAAAAGCATAAGGAAAAGCAGCAGAGCCTTCTCCAGGGCACAGGCCGCTAACACTCCCCACCCATGATTCGACTTGAAACCATCCTGACCCCCGGCCGTTCTCTTGTGAACGTGCCGGGCGGCAGTAAAAAGAAAGCCCTCGAACAAATTGCCAACCTGATCGCGCGCGAAGTGCCGGATCTGGAGATGCAAGATGTGTTCGACGCGCTGATTGCCCGCGAAAAACTCGGCTCAACCGGTTTTGGCAACGGTATCGCCATCCCTCACTGCCGCCTCAAAGGTTGCGAGACGCCCGTCAGTGCGTTGCTACACCTGGAAGCCCCCATCGATTTCGATGCCATCGACGGTGCCCCTGTAGACCTGCTGTTTGTACTGCTGGTCCCGCAGGCCGCCACCGATGCGCACCTGGAACTGCTCCGGCAGATCGCCAGCATGCTCGACCGCAAGGAAGTACGCGACAAACTGCGCAGCGCCAGTAGCAATGAGGCGTTGTACCAGGTTGTCCTGGATGAACAGAACGGGCAGTAATCATGCGTTTGATCATCGTCAGCGGCCGCTCCGGCTCGGGTAAAAGCACCGCCCTCAATGTTCTTGAGGACAATGGTTTCTATTGCATCGACAACCTGCCCGCCGGCCTGTTGCCGGAATTGGCGGAACGCGCGCTGATCCACACCGAACTGGCCCAGCCCCTGGTGGCCGTTTCGATTGATGCCCGTAACCTGCCCAGCCACCTTGAGCGCTTCCCGCAATTGCTCGAGGAAGTGCGTGCCAAGCATATTCACTGTGATGTGCTGTACCTGGACGCCGACGAAGAGACCTTGCTCAAGCGCTTCTCCGAGACCCGTCGACGTCATCCCCTCAGCAGCCCCCATCGCTCCCTGGCCGAAGCCATCGAAGATGAAAGCAAGCTGCTGGGGCCGATCATTGACCTCGCCGACCTCAAGATCAACACCACCAGCCTCAACCTGTACCAGCTTCGCGACGCTATCAAGCTGCGCCTGCTGAACCAGCCGGAGCCTGGCACGGCGTTCCTGGTGGAGTCCTTTGGCTTCAAACGTGGCATGCCGGTGGACGCCGACCTGGTGTTTGATGTGCGTTGCCTGCCCAACCCCTACTGGAAGCCGGAGCTGCGTGACCAGTCCGGGCTGGATCAGCCTGTGGCGGAGTACCTGGCGGCGCAGCCGGATGTGGAGGAGATGTTCCAGGACATTTCTACCTACCTGCTCAAATGGCTACCGCGCTTTGCCGCAAGCAACCGAGCTTATGTCACCATCGCTATTGGCTGCACCGGCGGCCATCACCGCTCTGTCTACCTGACCGAACGCCTGGGCCAGGTGCTGCAACAAACCCTCAAGAACGTCCAGGTCCGCCACCGCGACCTTAGCTGAAAGGAACACCCCCGCGATGCCCGCTCTGGAAATTGAAATCATCAACAAGCTGGGCCTGCATGCCCGCGCCTCGGCCAAATTCGTTGGCGTTGCCGGGAAGTTTCCTTGCCAGATCCGGGCCGGGCGCACACCGGAGTCCATGGTCGATGGCAAGAGCATCATGGCCATGATGATGCTGGCAGCTGGCAAGGGCACCAGGATTCATTTGAAGACCGAAGGCGAGCAAGAGCAGGAGGCGATGGACGCGCTTGTAGCGCTGATCAATAACTTCTTTGATGAGGGTGAGTAAACTCACCCCTTGAGACGGGTGTAAAGTCGCAATGACTTCACCCCAGCGCGGTATCCATCACCATCATCAAACAAAACCCAATGCACAGGCCCAGGCTGGCGAGTTTCTCGTGGCCATTGCGCCGTGATTCGGGGATCACTTCGTGAGTCACCACCAGCAGCATCGCCCCCGCCGCCAAAGCCAACCCCAGGGGTAACAACACCTCGGCCAGGCTTACCAGCCAAGCGCAAAGTACCGCAAATACTGGCTCTACCAGGCCTGAGGCGGCACCGATCAAGAAGGCTTTGACCCGGGACATACCCGCCCCGGCCAATACCAACGCGATTACAAGACCTTCGGGCACGTCCTGCAAGGCAATGCCCATGGCCAGGCTATCTGCGTCGGGCATGCCGCCGCCCGCCGAAACACCCACCGCCATACCTTCCGGAATGTTGTGGGCAATGATGGCGAACACGAACAGCCAGATGCGCGGCGGAATCACCGGATTGTCCGGCGTACCCACCAGCATTTCCGGGCTGGCACCAGAGACCTTGCGATCCACCAGATACAACCCGAACGCACCCGACATGATGCCAAAGCTGATCAGGCCGCTGGCGCCCCAAGGCGACAGCCCCAGGCTCTCGGCTGCGGCAATGCCCGGCACGATCAGCGAAAACGCCGTCGCCGCCAGCATCACCCCTGCACCGAAACCCAGCAAGGTATCGCTCAGCGCCACCGGCATCCGCCGAATCACCAGCACCGGTACTGCGCCCAGCGCCGTGCCGAGCGCGCAAATCGCCCCACCTTGTAGGGCGCGCAGGATACGCGGCTCAAGGTTCAGCCAGTCCAGCCCGTGGGCCACCAGCAATGCAGTACCTGCCATTAGCAACAGCGAGCCAAACGCATAGCGAAACATTCGTCCGCTGCTGATCGCCAGTGTTTCAGTGCCCATAGTCGGCCTTAGATCTTGTTATAGGGTGAATATCAGGCCAACGCGGCCTGGTAGCGCGCGGCGACTTCCGGCCAGTTGACGACACTGTAGAAGGCATTGATGTATTCCGGCCGACGATTCTGGTACAGCAGGTAGTAGGCGTGTTCCCAGACATCCAGGCCAAGAATCGGCGTGTTGCCGCCCATCAGCGGGCTGTCCTGGTTACCGCTGCTTTCGACCACCAGGTTTTTTTGCGGGGTCACGCTCAGCCAAGCCCAACCGCTGCCGAAACGGGTCAACGCAGCCTTGGTGAAAGCTTCCTTGAAACTGTCGAAACCACCCAGTTGCTCGTCGATGGCTTTACCCAACGCACCCTCGGGCTTGCCGCCGCCTTTAGGCGACATCACCGCCCAGAACAACGAATGGTTGGCATGCCCGCCACCTTGGTTGATAACGGCGGCGCGCAGTTTTTCCGGCAGTTGTTGGACGCTGGATACCAACTTTTCCACCGGCCAGCCGGCAAACTCGGTGCCCTCGACCGCAGCATTGAGGTTGTTGATGTAGGTCTGGTGGTGCTTGGTGTAGTGGATTTCCATGGTTTGCGCATCGATGTGCGGTTCCAGGGCATCGTAGGCGTAAGGCAAGGCAGGCAAGGTGTAGGACATATCAATGTGCTCCGTAATGAGGAGTGGTCGGTTGCGGCGCGGCATCGCCCAGCAGGCGATGGGTACGTGGGTACTCGCCGTGATCGCTGATGAAGTTCAATAGTTCGACGTAGGTCTTGCTGCTCTGGCGCAGCGCCGCCTCGCGCAATTGCGGGCTAAGGCGCGGGTCCTGCATGGTCTGCAACAGGCGCTGGTGGATGGCGCAGAGGTATTCCGCGCTTTCTTCAGGCTGGTTCAGGCGCAGGTGCAGGTCCGCCAGGTTGTGATGGGAAATCACGCAAGCCGCCACCGCTTCGTCGGCATCCGCCCAGCGTTCGAACAACACTTGAGCCAGGGCCAGGGCTTGCAAATAGGCCTCGCGAGCGTCTACCAACTCGCCCGCCATAAAGCAGCGATTGGCCCGTTCGATCGTGCGTTTCCAGTGCTCCATGGTGAGCCTCCAAAGCAGGTTCGGTGATTACACGCCGCCAGCCGTGAGCTTTTCCGGGTCCAGCAGGACTTCCAGTTGGCTGCGCGGCAAGTCCGTGTGTTCAAGTGCAACGTCAATTACCGGTCGCCCTTGCTGATAGGCCTTCTTGGCGATTTCAGCGGCGTTTTGGTAGCCAATGATCGGGTTGAGCGCAGTGACCAGGATCGGGTTGCGCGACAGCGCTTCCTTGAGCTTGGCTTCGTTGACCTTGAAGCTGGCGATGGCCTTGTCTGCCAGCAAGCGACTGGAGTTGGCCAGCAACTCCAGGCTGCTGAGCAGGTTCTGGGCGATGATCGGCAGCATCACGTTCAGCTCGAAGTTGCCCGATTGGCCGGCAACGGTGATCACTGTGTCATTGCCAATGACTTGCGCCGCCACCATGGCAGTCGCTTCCGGGATCACCGGGTTGACCTTGCCAGGCATGATCGAGGAGCCCGGCTGCAGGCCTTCCAACTCGATTTCACCCAGGCCAGCCAAGGGACCGGAGTTCATCCAGCGCAGGTCGTTGGCGATTTTCATCAGCGACACGGCAACGGCTTTCAACTGGCCGGAAACCGCGACGGCGGTGTCTTGGGAGCCGATCAGCGCAAACAGGTTCTTGCCCGGCGTGAATTTCACGTCCGTCAGGCTGCTCAGTTGTTGGCTGAAACGTGCAGCGAATTCAGGATGCGCATTGATCCCGGTACCGACCGCAGTCCCGCCCTGGGCCAGGGACTGCAAGCTCGGCAGCAGGTCCTGCAGGTGACTGATGTTGGCCTTGAGTTGCTCGGCCCAACCGTTGAGGACCTGGCTCATGCGTACCGGCATGGCGTCCATCAGGTGCGTGCGGCCGGTCTTGATGAACGGGTGGACTTCTACGGCTTTGCGCTCGATCACCGACACCAGGTGCAGCAGGGCCGGCAGCGTTTGTTCGTGCAACACCAGCGCAGCGCTGACATGGATGGTGGTCGGGATGATGTCGTTGCTGCTCTGACCACAGTTCACGTGGTCATTAGGGTTGACCGCCTCGCCCAGCAATCGGCTGGCCAGGGTTGCAATCACTTCGTTGGCGTTCATGTTGGAACTGGTGCCGGAGCCGGTCTGGAAGATATCCACCGGGAAGTGCTGCATGAAGTCACCGTCCAGCAGGCCTTGGGCCGCATCGACAATGGCCTTGCCCTGCCCTTCGCTGATCTGTTTGAGGTCGACGTTGACCTTGGCCGCAGCGGCCTTGGCCAGGATCAGGGCGCGAATGAATTGCGCGGGCATGCGTTGGTGGCTGATCGGGAAGTTGTTCACCGCGCGCTGGGTTTGTGCGCCGTACAGGGCCTCGGCCGGTACTTGCAGTTCGCCCATGCTGTCGCGTTCGATACGGGTGTTACTCATCAGAAGATCCTTGCACCAGGTCAGAAACAGAGATTGAAGGGAGCAATTCGCAGGTCGCCAATCGCCACGCAAAGGACTGCCACCGTTTGAGGCGGCAGGCGCAGTGGGAGAGTTTTTCCAGGTCACGCAGGGGGCGCCAGGCTTGGTCCAGGCACATGGAGCGCCAATGCCAGGGCAGTGCGATATCGCTGGCGGTGTCGAGCAGCAGACGGAATGAGGTTTCAGCGATCGTCCACGGATGGGTCGCGGTGCAGCACGCCAAGTATCGGCCCTCATTGAGGTAATGTTCGATCAGGCGCGGCTCGTTGGGGTTGAGGCCGCACCGTATCTGGCGACTCATCCAGCGCCAGCTCTCCAGATAAGGATCCTCGTGCAGGACAGAACTCATGATCCACACTCATTCGGTAATGATATTTATTATTAAATGATATTGAGAATCAACGCAACGCCAAAAGGTTAATTCCCCTGCGACACAGCCATAAAAAAAGGCGCGCCATCTGTGAGATAGCGCGCCTTTATTGGTGAAGCGGTGGGGGATCAGCTGCCCGCGACAGTCATTCGCTCGATCAGTACCGAACCTGTGCGAATGTTGCTGCGCAGCTCCAGGTCATTACCCACTGCAACGATCTGCTTGAACATATCGCGCATGTTGCCGGCGATGGTCACTTCCTGGACGGCGAATTGGATCTCGCCATTTTCTACCCAGAAACCCGCCGCACCACGGGAGTAGTCACCGGTGACCATATTCAGGCCATGGCCCATCAATTCGGTCACCAACAGCCCGCGCCCCATGCGACGCAGCAATGCAGCCTGGTCTTCATCGCCATGGGTCACGAATAAGTTGTGCACACCACCCGAGTTGGCCGTGCTCGGCAGGCCGAGTTTACGGCCGGAGTAAGTACCCAGGACGTAGGACACCAATTCACCATTTTCGACAAACGGTTTGGCGTAGGTCGCCAGGCCATCCCCGTCGAACGCCGAACTGCCCATGGCGCGCATCAGGTGCGGGCGCTCGTCGAGGGTCAGCCACTCGGGGAACAGTTTCTGGCCAATCGCACCTTCGAGGAACGATGATTTGCGGTACAAATTACCGCCGGAAATCGCCCCCAGGAAACTACCGAACAAACCGCCAGCCAGCTCCGCCGAAAACAGTACCGGCACTTCGCAGGTCGGCACCGGGCGCGCGCCCAAACGGCTCGCGGCACGTTGCGCAGCGCGCTGGCCGATGCTGGCCGGGTCCGCGAGCAACTCGCCCTGGCGGTTTACGTCGTACCAGTAATCGCGCTGCATCTGGCCATTGGCTTCAGCGATCATCACGCAGCTCAAGCTGTGGCGCGTGGACGCATAACCGCCGATAAACCCATGGCTGTTGCCATACACACGACACCCCTGATGTGTGCTCAACGTGGTGCCATCTGCATTCTTGATGCGGGTATCGGCGTCGAACGCAGCCGCTTCACAGAGCAGCGCCTTTTCGATGGCTTGTTCGGGCGTGATGTCCCACGCGTGGAACAGATCAAAATCTTTCAAGTCCTTGGCCATCAGCGCCTTGTCGGCCAAACCCGAGCTTTCGTCTTCGGAGGTGTGCTTGGCAATCGCCAGCGCGGCGGCGACCGTCTCGCGGATCGCCTCCGGGCCGCTGGCCGAGGTGCTGGCCGAACCTTTGCGCTGGCCCACGTACAACGTGATGCCAAAGCCCTGGTCGCGGTTGAATTCGACGGTTTCCACTTCCCGCTGACGCACCGAAGTCGACAGCCCTTGCTCCAGCGACACCGCTACTTCACAGGCGCTGGCCCCCTGGCGCTTGGCCTCGGCAAGGATCTGCTCGACTTGTTCCTGCAGTGCCGGTAACGCTTGCGGACCGACGCTTTGGGCTGCACTCATGGTTTTCTCCACTCAAATTCTGCTTTCGGTTAAGGCCATCGAGCGACCGGGCCGGACAAGCGGCCCCCGACTGGTTATCATGGCGGCGTTTCTTTGCGGACTGCCACCATGGTTGATTCTTACGACGACTCCCTCGATGGGGAGAAAAGCAAAACCCAGGTCAAACGTGAGCTGCATGCTCTGGTTGACCTCGGCGAGCGCCTTACAACGCTCAAAAAAGATTTGATTGCAAAACTGCCGTTGACCGACGAAATGCGCCGGGCCTTGGCAGATGCGCCCAAGCACACGGCGAATATCGCGCGTAAGCGGCACATCTCGTTTATCGGCAAACTGATGCGCGACCAAGACATTGACGCCATTCTGACCTTGCTCGATCAAACCGATGCCTCCACTCGCCAGTACAACGAACGCTTCCATAACCTGGAGCGTTGGCGTGACCGCCTGATCGCGGGCGATGACGCCGTGCTGGAGAAATTCGTGATGGACTACCCGGACGCGGACCGCCAACAACTGCGCTCCCTGATCCGTCAGGCCCAGCACGAGCTGGCCCATAACAAGGCGCCAGCCACCAGCCGTAAAATCTTCAAGTACATCCGTGAGCTGGACGAGACTCAACGCGGCCTGCGCTGATCCTCTTCCCCGGGTGGCGATCTTCGCCACCCGAAGCTCCACATTTCTTACGAACCCGTGCCTCCCACGGTGATCGCATCAATCTTCAGCGTTGGCTGGCCGACACCCACCGGCACCGACTGCCCGTCTTTCCCGCACGTGCCCACGCCGCTGTCCAGCGACAGGTCGTTACCGACCATCGACACCTTGCTCATGGCCTCCGGCCCGTTGCCGATCAACGTCGCCCCTTTGACCGGCGCGGTAATCTTGCCGTCTTCGATCAAGTACGCCTCGCTGGTGGAGAACACGAACTTGCCGCTGGTGATATCCACCTGACCGCCGCCGAGGTTGGCGCAGTAGATCCCGCGTTTTACCGAGGCGATGATTTCCGCCGGGTCACTTTCACCACCGAGCATGTAGGTGTTGGTCATGCGCGGCATCGGCAGGTGTGCGTAGGATTCACGGCGACCGTTGCCGGTACGTGCCACGCCCATCAGGCGCGCATTGAGCTTGTCCTGCATGTAGCCCTTGAGCACGCCGTTTTCGATCAGGGTGGTGCACTCGGTCGGTGTGCCTTCGTCATCCACACTCAGCGAGCCACGGCGACCGGCCAGGGTGCCGTCATCGACAATGGTGCACAGCTTGGACGCAACCATCTCGCCCATGCGCCCGCTATAGGCCGAGCTGCCCTTGCGGTTGAAATCGCCTTCCAGGCCATGGCCCACCGCTTCGTGCAGCAACACCCCGGACCAGCCCGAGCCCAACACCACCGGCAAGGTACCAGCAGGCGCCGGGATAGCCTCCAAGTTGACCAACGCCTGGCGCAGCGCCTCGCGGGCATAGCCCATGGCGCGGTCTTCGGCGAGGAAATAGCGGTAGTCGGTACGCCCGCCACCACCATGGCCACCGCGCTCGCGACGGCCGTTCTGCTCAACGATCACACTGACGTTGAAGCGCACCAGTGGCCGCACATCGGCCGCAAGGCCGCCATCGGTGGACGCCACCAGAATGCGCTCCCACACACCGGCCATGCTCACGGTGACCTGCTGGATACGCGGGTCAAGGGCGCGGGTAGCGGCGTCGACACGCTTGAGCAACTCGACCTTCTCAGCGCGGCTGATCACTTCCAGTGGGTTATCCGGCGCGTACAACTGCGCGACATCCTGGGTGCTGAACGCCTGCACTGTGCCGTTCTGGCCGGCGCGGGAGATCGAACGCGCAGCACGTGCCGCCAGGCCCAAGGCTTCCAGCGTGATTGCATTGCTGTAGGCAAAACCAGTTTTTTCACCGGACTGCGCACGCACGCCCACACCCTGGTCAAGGTTGAAACTGCCTTCCTTGACGATGCCGTCTTCCAGCGCCCAGGACTCGGAAATCTGCCCCTGGAAATACAGGTCGGCCGCGTCGATGCCTGGCCCGGCGAGATCGCCCAGCACGGTTTGCAAACTTTCGATGGTCACGCCACCGGGTGCCAGGAGGTGTTCACTGACTGAGGACAACAACTCGCTCATAGGTTTGGCCTTAAATTCATCGTTCTGAAGCAGGCCGCTGTGCGCCCTGCGAGAAAAAGCGCCGATGGTTGACCACCGGCATGCGCGCCCTTATCGACGCTTGTTCACTGCTATCGCGTTCGGCCAACAACACCGCTTCGCCTTGATCCTGTTGTGCCAGCACACGCCCCCACGGGTCGACAATCGCCGCATGGCCATGGGTTTCCCGTGGTCCCGGATGCACGCCACCCTGGGCGGCCGCCAGCAGGTAGCACTGGGTTTCGATAGCACGGGCGCGAATCAGTACGTCCCAATGGGCTGCACCGGTCACCGCCGTAAAGGCCGAGGGTGCGGTAATCAGCTCAGCGCCCGCTGCGCGCAGCTCGCTGTACAACTCAGGGAAGCGCAGGTCGTAACACACCGTCAGGCCCAATCGCCCCACTGGCGTGTCCGCCACCACCACGTTGCCCCCGAAAGCATAGTCGTCGGATTCGCGATAACGACCGCGCGTGTCAGCTACATCGACGTCGAACAGGTGCAGCTTGTCGTAACGGGCAACGATCTCACCGCGATCATCAACCAGCAACGAACAGGCATTGGACTTGGCGTGCGGTTGGCCCTCTGGCGGCAGCGGCAACGTGCCGGCCACTATCCATAAGGTGAGGTCGCGGGCGGTCTGTTTCAACCATGGCAGGATCGGGCCTTCGCCCAGCGCTTCGGCACGGCCTATATCGGCTACGTCGCGACGACCCATGGCGGCGAAGTTTTCCGGTAATACGGCAAGTCGTGCGCCACCCGCTGCCGCTTCCTCCAGCAGACGCCGGGCCTGGGCCAGGTTGGCCAGCACATCGCTCTGGCTGACCATTTGAATTACCGCAAAGGACATGGGCCTACACTCCGTAAAGGGCATGGGGCCATGCTACTCCACAGGCTATCAGTTTGGTTTTTCAAATGGCTTGTCGAACGTGATTTTCGGGTCCTTCCAGGGGCCTTCCACCTTGTACTGCACGCTGGCGAAACGCGCGATACGGTCCCCGATCAGCTTGTCGATCAGGAACAACGCACCGCCAATCGCCGGCGCCCCGACGATCAGCGCGGCAATCGGCAGGTTGTTGGTGACCGGCAGCGTCACCAGCAATTTGGCGTCCACGCGGTCAGCCACCATATCCAGGGTACCGTTAAGCTCCAGGTTGGTCGAAGGCCCGGTCATGGTGATCGGCTCACGGGTGACAAACACGCCATTACTGGCCGCCAACACCCCTTTGACCCGGTCATAGCTCAGACCCTTGCCGAGCAAGTCCGAGAAGTCCAGACGCAAACGACGCCCGATGGAATTGAAGTTCAGCAAACCGAATACGCGCAAGGCCTGCGCACCGCCCTCCACTTCGACAAACTGACCATTACGGAACGCGGCATCCAGGCTGCCGGAAAAACGCTTCGGCCCGACATAGGCCGGCGAGCCAGGCCAGCGGCCGTCCACATCCAAGTGGAAGTCCTGGCTGGTGACGGTGGGCGCATACCCCCATCCCTTGAGCACATCGCCAATATTTTTGCCGTCCAGGCGGCCCTTGTACCAACTGCTGGTGTCACCCGCCGCACCTTCCCAACCGCCGGCACCCTTGAGCTGCATGCCCTTGAGCCCCAGATCCAGGTCGTTGAAGGCCAGGCCCTTGGCGGTTGGCCGCAGTTTCAGCGACCATGCGCCCACCAGGTCCGGGCCTTGGAACAGCTGATTGATAGCGATATCCAGCGCCGGTATATCCTTGGGGTCGATGTTGGCCAATGGGTCCGGCGCGTTTTCATCGGCCTGTACGGTCGGGTCCACTGCCGGCAACTTCACGTATTGCAGGCTGACCACAATCGGCGCGCCCTTGGCGTCCGGCAGGTTGACCGAGCCTTTGGCTTGCTGGCTGTCGAGTTGCAGCCCCCAGGCCGCAGGCTTGCGGTCCAGTTGCAGGTTGACCTGATCGAACTGGGTGCCAAAACCGGTCAGCTTGCCCACCTTGAAGTCGGCGCCGCTGAGCAACTGCTTGGCGCTGCCACCCGGGTCATTACCGGCGTAACGGTCCACCAGTTTCTTCCAGGGGTCGATATCCAGCTCCGACAACACCCCGCGAATGCGCAAGCCCTTACCGGTCGGCAGCAACGCGTCGCCATCACCGAGGAACAGCTCGCCACGCCCGTCATTGAACTTGTCCGGCGGCGCGGCAAAGGTGAAGTTGGCCAGCTCGCCATAATCGAACCAGTAACGACGCTCGGCGCCCTGCAGGGTCATGCGGAACACACTGTCACGCCCCTGGCTGGCCGGCATGCCGAACGGCGCGGGCAAGTCTACCGCCACGCCCTTGAGGTTGGAGCTGACCATCAATTGGCTGTCGGCGCCGTCCAGGTTCAGCTGCAACTGGTACGGAATATCACCGGACACCGGCAACGGCTGAGTAATTTTCAACCAATCCGTGAGCCGCTTGACCGTCACCTGACCCTTGGCTGTCACCCGGGTGCTGATCTTGCCCGGCTTGCCATCGGCAGCAATCTGCGCAGTGATCGGCCGATCAAACGCCTGGGCCGTGATGTTCTGGCCGCTGAGCCCCTTGGCGCTGTCAAAGCGGAAGTCGCCTTTCAGCTGGGTCAGGTCCAGTGTCGGCTCGGCCAGTTGCAGGCGCGATTTGTCGGTCTTGAAGTCCACGACGATTTTCGGCTCGGTCCCCTTGGCCAACGGAATATCCAGGTCCAGGCTGCCTTGCAGGTCGCCCTCGCCTTTCCAGCCAGCAAAGGTCGATGCCGTACCAATCGGCGCTTCCTGCAGGATTTTCAAGCCATCACCCAAGCCGCCGACAAAACCACCGGTCAGCAGCAAGTGACTGTCCTTGCCCGCCGGCGCATGGGGAATGTTGACGTAGATGTCCTTGACCTTGGTATCGAGCAACTGGCCCTTGCTGGCCAGGATGCGCACACCGCTCTCCTCGACGAACACCTCGCCCTTGACCTTGCTGACATGGGGCCAGCCCGGCTGGAACGCCAACTCAGCGTCATGCACCTTGAAGAACAGGCTGATATTGCGCGAAGCCGGCAGCGCATCGTGGTTCAGCGAGCCTTGGTACTGGAAAAACCCCTGATCCACCGCGCCTTTAAGAATCGCGGTGCGAAGCCATTCGTCCAATGCCGGGCTCAGCACCGCCGGCAGGTATTTGGGTGTGAAACGCCCATCGCCATCAACCATGCCGACCCGCAGGTCCATATAGTCTTCCTGGGCATGATCAAAATGCAGGCGGATCAAGAAGTCGGCAGCCACCTTGCCTTCTTCACCCAGCACCTTGATATACGGGGCGATCAGGGTGAAGCCTTCTTTGTCGAGCTTCCACGTCAGGCGCGCATTGGCCTGGATGTACTGCCACGGCTTGGCGAAGATCGGGTCCAGATGCAGGGAGAAATCCTTGCTGTCCATGCGCAACTCGCCCTGGCCCAGGTCACCGCTAATGCTGCCAGAGACATTACGCGCCGCCGGTGCGCCAAAGTAGGCGTCAAAGCCGATACGCTCCAGGTTGGCGGCGAAACTGACCTTCTGGTCGGTGGTGTCTTGTGGGCGAAAATCCACCAACACATTGCGCAGCACACCGGTGGCCTTGAGGTGTTCGACGGTCTTGGCAAAACCTTCCGGCAAAGGCGCCAGCGCATTGAGCAGCGGCGTGATCGGCGTCAGGTCCAGGCGGTCGGCCTGTAGTTTCCAGATTTCCAGGTCCTTGTCGGTGGCCAGGGTTTGCTGCAATTGCAGGTGCGATTCCCAGCGGGTCTCCCCGAGGTTCATGGCCAATGAATCAAACAAGACCTTGAGGCCCGTCTCACTGCGTTGCAGGTAGGCGGTAAGTGCAAGGTTTTCAATATGGACCGGCTTGCGCTCGGCGTAACTGCCCTTTACTTGCGGCGCGTTAAGGCGCACCACTGCGCTTTGCACGGTACCCTTGGCCCAGGTCAGCCAGAATTCGCCGCCGGCCTTGAATTGAGTCAGTTTCCACTGCTGGGTCAGCTTAGCCGGAACCCACTTGGCCCAATCGCTCTGTGGCAGGCTCAGGTAGGCCTGGACTTCACCGTCTTTCCATTGATTGGCCCGAATGCGGGTGCGCAAGCTCACGGCCAGGGGTTGGCCATCGGGCAGGGTCAGGCGTGCGTCCAGGCGCTGGCGGGTTAAGCCCGTGTGCAGGCTCAGGCCCACATAGGTCAGGGTCTTCGGCGCCTGGTCGAAAGGCTGCAAGGTAATCTGACTGTCGAGCAGCGACACGCGCTTGACCATCTGCATACGCTTGAGCACCTGCTCCGGGTCCAACGGCTGGTCGTCCTGCGCCGGCAAGCCTTGCAGTGCCCAGTGGCCGTCCTTGTCTTCCTTGACACTCAGTTGCAGGCCGCTGACTTCCAGATGGGCGATACGCACTTCGCGCGCCATCAGGCTGGCCCACATATCTGGCACCACTTGAACCTGGTCCAGGCGCAGTGCGCTGCTGCCCTCGCCGACCATCACGTCATGGGCCATCAACACCGGGGCAAAGCCAGTCCAGCGGCCTTCAAGGCTGCCGATCTGCAGGGGCATGTCCACCGCAGCCTGAGCTTTGGCTTCGATTTCGGCGCGGTATTCGGCCACCAGCGGGGTCAATTCGCGACCGAGGCTCACGTACACCGCCGCCAACACCAACGCCAGGGCGCACAAGCCCAGGCCCCACCGGGTCAAAGCGGCAAAAAAGCGTATCAGACGCTCCATGTCAGGCGACCCTCAAGGCAGTAAAAAGTAAGCGAATGGGGATCAGAGCAGCACCACGTCGTATTGTTCCTGGGAATACATGGTTTCGACCTGGAAGCGAATCGTGCGCCCGATAAAACCCTCCAGTTCGGCAACGTTGCCGGACTCTTCGTCCAGCAGGCGGTCGACCACTTTCTGGTTGGCGAGCACTCTATAACCTTCGGCCTGGTAGGCTCGCGCCTCTCGTAAGATTTCCCGAAAAATCTCGTAGCAAACCGTTTCCGGGGTCTTCAACTTGCCGCGCCCCTGGCAACTGCTGCACGGCTCGCACAGCACTTGTTCAAGACTTTCGCGGGTACGCTTGCGGGTCATCTGCACCAGGCCCAATTCGGTGATGCCGATGATATTGGTCTTGGCGTGATCACGCTCCAGCTGCTTCTCCAGGGTACGCAGCACCTGGCGCTGGTGTTCTTCATCTTCCATGTCGATGAAGTCGATGATGATGATGCCGCCCAGGTTGCGCAGGCGCAGTTGGCGGGCGATCGCGGTGGCCGCTTCGAGGTTGGTCTTGAAGATGGTCTCTTCAAGGTTGCGATGGCCCACGAACGCGCCGGTGTTGACGTCGATGGTGGTCATGGCTTCCGCCGGGTCCACCACCAGGTAGCCGCCGGACTTGAGCGGCACCTTGCGCTCCAAGGCTTTCTGGATTTCGTCTTCAACGCCGTACAGGTCGAAGATCGGCCGCTCGCCGGGGTAGTGCTCCAGGCGGTCGGCAATTTCCGGCATCAGTTCGGCCACAAATTGCGTGGTGCGCTGGAAGGTTTCCCGCGAGTCGATGCGAATTTTCTCAATCTTCGGGCTGACCAGGTCGCGCAGGGTGCGCAGGGCCAGGCCGAGGTCTTCGTAGATCACGCTGGGCGCGCCGATGGTTTTGATCTGGGCGCCGATCTGGTCCCACAGGCGCCGCAGGTAGCGGATGTCCATGAGGATCTCGTCCGCACCGGCACCTTCGGCGGCGGTACGCAGGATAAACCCTCCGGCTTCTTTGATGCCTTCGGCGGCCACGCAGTCGCTGACGACTTTTTTCAGGCGCTCACGCTCGCCCTCATCCTCGATCTTCAAGGAAATACCAACGTGAGCAGTGCGCGGCATGTACACCAGATAACGCGACGGAATCGACAGCTGTGTGGTCAGGCGCGCGCCTTTGGAGCCGATGGGGTCCTTGGTGACTTGCACCACCAGGCTCTGCCCTTCGTGCACCAGGGCGCTGATGCTTTCTACCGCCGGCCCTTCACGCAGGGAAATTTCCGAAGCATGGATAAACGCCGCACGGTCCAGGCCGATGTCGACAAATGCCGCCTGCATCCCCGGCAGCACGCGCACCACTTTGCCTTTGTAGATGTTGCCAACAATCCCACGCTTCTGGGTGCGCTCGACATGGACTTCTTGCAGAACACCGTTCTCTACCACCGCCACGCGTGATTCCATCGGCGTGATGTTGATCAGAATCTCTTCACTCATGGCTGGGTCTCGTTCAGGCGTTTTCACAATAGTGACCGATCGCTTAAGGCTGGGCGCGCAGGTAATGCGGTCAGCGCGCGGTAAGGTTTTGCCAACAGGGTATGCCGAATTGGCCGAGCAGTTGCGCGGTTTCGCACACCGGCAGGCCTACCACGGCGGAATAACTGCCATTGAGCCCGGCGACAAACACCGAGCCCAACCCTTGGATAGCATAGCCGCCCGCCTTGTCCTGCGGTTCGCCACTGTGCCAGTAGGTTGTAGCTTCCTCGATAGAAATGCCGCGAAACCGTACACGACTGCTTACACAAACAGTTTCACAACGCTGGCCATCGGTGAGGGCAATGGCGGTCAACACTTCATGCTCGCGCCCCGCCAATGCCATCAACATCGCCAGCGCGTCGGCCTGGTCGACCGGTTTGCCGAGAATATTTCCATCCACAATCACAGCAGTGTCAGCACCCAGCACACACGCTTCGGCGGTGTTTTCGAGCACAGCAAAACCCGCCGTTGCCTTGCCGCGCGCTAGGCGCTCGACGTAGGACACAGCGGGTTCTTTTGTAAGAGGGGTTTCATCAATAGCGGCGCTGACCACGGTGAAGGGCACACCGATCTGGGTCAGCAGTTCACGCCGCCTCGGAGAGCCCGAGGCCAGGTAAAGCGAATTCATTGCAGACTCTCCCTGTGGGGTTCGATAACCAGGCAGAGCCTCGCAATCCATTCAATTGATTTTATAGCGACGACGTAACCCACGCAGGCCGAAACTGATCCAAGGCCACAGCAGCGCGCTGACCAAGGCCGGTAGTACCAACGCCAAGGTTGGCTGACGGTTGCCGGTCAAGGCGCTGAGCCATAGCTGTACAAGCTGCGCCAGGCCGAATATCACCAGGATCACCAGGCACTGCTGCCACATCGGGAACATGCGCAGACGCTGCTGCAACGACAGCACCAGGAAGGTGATCAGGGTCAGGATCAACGCGTTCTGGCCCAGCAAGGTGCCGTAGAGCACATCCTCCGCCAAGCCCAGGAACATCGCTGTGACCATGCCCACTTTATGCGGCAGGTTCAGCGACCAGAAGGCCAGCAGCAACGCCAGCCAGAGCGGACGCAGGATTTCCATGAACTGCGGCAGCGGCGAAACGCTGAGCAGCAAGCCGATGGCGAAGGTCAGCCAGACGATCCAACCATTGCGCGAATGAGTACCGGCCATTATTCCTCCCTCTGCCGTGTGGTGGCCGGGGCTGCAGCCGGTGGCTTCGCAGCAGGCGTCGTGGTGGCAGGCGTGGCGGCTGGCGGTTTGGCGGCAGCCGGTTTGGCCGGATGCGCAGTGTGGGCCGCAGGCTTGACCGGTGTAGCCACCGGCGCTGTCGCAGGCGTTGGCGCCGGAGCAGCCGGCGTCGTTGCGGCGGGCTTGGGGACGGTCGCAGGAATAACCGGCGTGGTGCCGTTTTTCTTGTCTTCCGCTTCCTGGGCCTGGGCCGCTTCGTTGGCGCGTTCTTCCGGGGTGCGGTTATCGCTGAATACCAGCAGCAGGTAGCGGCTGCGGTTCAAGGCGGCAGTCGGCACGGCACGCACAATGGCGAACGGCTGGCCGGAGTCGTGGATTACTTCCTTGACCGTCGCCACCGGATAACCGGCCGGGAAACGCTGGCCGAGGCCGGAGCTGACCAGCAGGTCGCCTTCCTTGATATCAGCCGTGTCAGCCACGTGACGCAATTCCAGGCGCTCGGGGTTACCGGTGCCGCTGGCAATCGCCCGTAAGCCGTTACGGTTCACCTGCACCGGGATGCTGTGGGTGGTGTCCGTCAGCAGCAATACCCGCGAGGTGTAGGGCATAAGCTCCACCACCTGGCCCATCAGGCCACGGGCATCGAGCACTGGCTGGCCAAGGACCACGCCGTCGCGCTCACCTTTATTGATGATGATGCGATGGGTAAACGGGTTCGGGTCCATGCCGATCAACTCGGCCACTTCGACCTTTTCGTTGACCAACGCAGAAGAGTTGAGCAACTCGCGCAGCCGAACGTTCTGCTCGGTGAGGGCCGCCAGCTTTTGCATGCGCCCCTGCAACAGCAGGTTTTCGGTCTTGAGTTTTTCGTTCTCGGCGACCAGTTCGGTGCGGCTGCCAAATTGGCTGGCCACGCCCTGGTAGAGACGTTGCGGCAGGTCGGTGATCCAGTAAGTCTGCATCAACACCAGCGACATCTGGCTACGCACCGGTTTAAGCAGCGCAAAGCGGGCATCGACCACCATCAGCGCGACCGAAAGCACGACCAGCACCAACAGGCGCACGCCCAATGAGGGGCCTTTGGCAAAAAGCGGTTTAATAAGCCGCTCCTCCCAGGCAAATGTTTTCTTTATTCATACGGCTTCTAACCGGCCTGGATGCAGATTGAAGAAGATAAACGCCAACAGGCAGCACTGCAAAGTGCTGCCTGTTGGCCAAGCATGAACCGTTCAACCAGGCTTATTCGCTGGAGAGCAGGTCCATGGTGTGTTTATCCATCATTTCCAGTGCACGACCACCGCCACGGGCAACGCAGGTCAGCGGGTCTTCGGCGACGATCACCGGCAGGCCGGTTTCCTGGGCCAGCAGCTTGTCGAGGTCGCGCAGCAAGGCGCCACCACCGGTCAGCACCAGGCCACGCTCGGCGATGTCGGAAGCCAATTCCGGCGGCGATTGCTCCAAGGCACTCTTCACAGCCTGAACGATAGTGGCCAGGGACTCTTGCAGAGCCTCCAGCACTTCATTGGAGTTCAGGGTAAAGGCACGTGGAACGCCTTCGGCCAGGTTGCGACCGCGCACATCAACTTCGCGCACTTCGCCGCCAGGGTAGGCAGTACCGATTTCCTGCTTGATGCGCTCTGCGGTGGACTCACCAATCAGGCTGCCGTAGTTACGGCGCACATAAGTGATGATCGCTTCATCGAAACGGTCGCCGCCTACACGTACGGATTCGGCATACACCACACCGTTCAGGGAGATCAGGGCGATTTCAGTGGTACCACCACCGATATCTACCACCATCGAACCGCGGGCTTCTTCAACCGGCAGGCCGGCACCGATCGCAGCAGCCATTGGCTCTTCGATCAGGAACACTTCACGGGCACCGGCGCCAAGGGCCGATTCACGGATGGCACGACGCTCAACCTGGGTGGACTTGCACGGAACGCAGATCAGCACACGAGGGCTGGGCTGCAGGAAACTGTTTTCGTGAACCTTGTTGATGAAGTACTGCAGCATCTTCTCGCAGACACTGAAGTCGGCGATCACGCCGTCTTTCATCGGACGAATGGCAGCAATATTGCCTGGTGTACGGCCGAGCATGCGCTTGGCCTCGGTGCCAACGGCAACGACACTTTTCTGATTACCGTGGGTCCGAATGGCCACAACCGATGGCTCATTCAGGACGATACCGCGCTCGCGCACGTAAATAAGGGTGTTGGCAGTGCCCAGGTCAATGGAGAGATCGCTGGAAAACATGCCACGCAGTTTCTTGAACATGGGGAAAGGACCCTAGGCAACGCGTGGGTAAAAAAGTGCGGCAAACTCTAACAACGACAGGGATTTTGGGCAAGGCGCCAATGTGCTAAATTGGCCGACTTTCTGTGCACCAACCCCCACAATCGCGGCCATATGACCGTAGAAATGCGGTAGTGTTCCGACAATCTAACACACGGACGCCCTCCGTTCTGTTTTCCACTGGAGAATCCCATGGCGCTTGAACGCTCCGACGTGGAAAAAATCGCTCACCTGGCCCACCTGGGCCTGGCTGAAGCCGATCTTCCACCGATTACCGCAGCCCTGAACAGCATTCTCGGGCTGGTTGACCAAATGCAGGCCGTGAACACCGACGGCATCGAGCCCCTGGCTCACCCGCTGGAAGCCAGTCAGCGCCTGCGTGCCGACGTCGTGACCGAGCGCAATAACCGCGAGGCCTACCAGTCCATCGCGCCAGCGGTCGAAAACGGCCTGTACCTGGTTCCGAAAGTCATCGACTAAAGGGAAAGAGCCTTTCATGCATCACATGACTCTGGCCGAGATCGCCCGCGGTCTCGCCGACAAAAAGTTTTCTTCAGAAGAGCTGACCAAGACCCTGCTTGCGCGCATCGCCGAGCACGATCCTAAGGTCAACAGCTTCATCAGCCTCACCGAAGAACTGGCCCTTAGCCAGGCCAAGGCCGCCGACGTACGTCGCGCCAACGGTGAAAATGGCGCGCTGTTGGGTGCGCCTATCGCCCACAAAGACCTGTTCTGCACCCAGGGCATTCGCACCAGTTGCGGCTCGAAGATGCTCGACAACTTCAAGGCGCCCTACGACGCCACCGTGGTGTCCAAGCTGGCTGCCGCCGGGGCCGTGACCCTGGGCAAGACCAACATGGACGAATTCGCCATGGGTTCGGCCAACGAGTCGAGCTACTACGGCGCGGTGAAAAACCCGTGGAACCTGGAGCACGTACCGGGCGGTTCGTCCGGCGGTTCGGCAGCCGCCGTTGCCGCACGCTTCCTGCCCGCGGCCACCGCTACCGACACCGGCGGTTCGATCCGCCAGCCAGCGGCGTTCACCAACCTCACCGGTTTGAAGCCGACCTACGGTCGCGTTTCCCGTTGGGGCATGATCGCCTACGCGTCCAGTCTCGATCAGGGCGGCCCATTGGCCCGCACCGCCGAGGACTGCGCGATCTTGTTACAAGGTATGGCAGGGTTCGATCAACAGGACTCCACCAGCATCGACGAGCCGGTGCCGGACTACAGCGCCAGCCTGAACACCTCGATCAAGGGCCTGCGCATTGGCGTGCCGAAGGAATACTTCAGCGCCGGTCTCGACCCACGCATCGCGGAGCTGGTGCACAACAGCGTCAAGGAGCTGGAAAAGCTCGGCGCCGTGATCAAGGAAATCAGCCTGCCGAACAACCAGCACGCGATTCCTGCGTACTACGTGATCGCGCCGGCAGAGGCCTCCTCCAACCTGTCGCGTTTCGACGGTGTGCGTTTCGGCTACCGCTGCGAAAACCCCAAAGACCTCACCGACCTGTACAAACGCTCCCGTGGCGAAGGCTTCGGCGTGGAAGTACAGCGCCGCATCATGGTCGGCGCCTACGCCCTGTCGGCCGGCTACTACGACGCGTACTACCTCAAGGCACAAAAAATCCGTCGCTTGGTGAAGAACGACTTCATGGCTGCCTTTGAAGAAGTCGACGTGATCCTCGGCCCAACCACACCAAACCCGGCCTGGAAGCTCGGCGCCAAGAACGGCGACCCAGTGGCTGCATACCTCGAAGACCTGTACACCATCACCGCCAACCTCGCGGGCCTGCCGGGCTTGTCCATGCCTGCCGGTTTCGTCGATGGCCTGCCGGTCGGCGTGCAATTGCTCGCCCCGTATTTCCAGGAAGGCCGCCTGCTCAATGTGGCGCACCAGTACCAGTTGCACACCGACTGGCACACCCGCACCCCTACCGGCTTCTGAGGAGAACACTATGCAATGGGAAGTTGTGATCGGGCTGGAGATTCATACCCAGCTCGCCACCCAATCGAAGATTTTCTCCGGTAGCGCCACCACGTTCGGCTCCGAGCCCAACACCCAGGCCAGCCTGGTAGACCTGGGCATGCCCGGCGTGCTGCCGGTGCTGAACCAGGAAGCGGTGCGCATGGCGGTGATGTTCGGCCTGGCGATTGACGCCGAGATCGGCCAGCACAACGTGTTTGCGCGCAAGAACTACTTCTACCCGGACCTGCCCAAGGGCTACCAGATCAGCCAGATGGAACTGCCAATCGTCGGCAAGGGCCACCTGGACATCCCCCTGGAAGACGGCACCATCAAGCGTGTCGGCGTCACCCGCGCGCACCTGGAAGAAGACGCCGGCAAGAGCCTGCACGAAGAATTCCCCGGCGCCACCGGTATCGACCTGAACCGTGCCGGCACGCCGCTGCTGGAGATCGTTTCCGAGCCGGACATGCGCAGCGCCAAGGAAGCCGTGGCCTACGTCAAGACCATCCACGCGCTGGTGCGTTACCTGGGCATCTGCGACGGCAACATGGCCGAAGGCTCGCTGCGTTGCGACTGCAACGTGTCGATCCGTCCCAAGGGCCAGGCCGAGTACGGCACCCGCTGCGAGATCAAGAACGTCAACTCGTTCCGCTTCATCGAGAAGGCGATCAACAGCGAAGTACGTCGCCAGATCGAGCTGATCGAAGACGGCGGCAAGGTCATCCAGCAAACCCGCCTGTACGACCCGAACAAAGACGAAACCCGCGCCATGCGCAGCAAAGAGGAAGCCAACGACTACCGTTACTTCCCCGACCCGGACCTGCTGCCGGTGGTGATCGAGGACTCGTTCCTCAATGACGTGCGCGCCACCCTGCCGGAGCTGCCGCAGCAAAAACGCGAGCGCTTCCAGGAGCAGTTCGGCCTGTCGGTCTACGATGCCAGCGTGCTGGCCTCCAGCCGTGAGCAAGCCAACTACTTCGAACAGGTCGTGAGCATCGCCGGTGACGCTAAGCTGGCGGCCAACTGGGTGATGGTTGAGCTGGGCAGCCTGTTGAACAAGCAGGGCCTGGAAATCGACGAAGCGCCGGTGACTGCCGAGCAGTTGGGCGGCATGCTGCTGCGCATCAAGGACAACACCATCTCCGGCAAAATCGCCAAGACCGTGTTCGAAGCCATGGCCAGCGGTGAAGGCAGTGCCGATGAAATCATCGAGAAGCGCGGCCTCAAGCAAGTTACCGACAGCGGCGCCATCTCGGCCGTTCTCGATGAAATGCTCGCGGCCAACGCCGAACAGGTCGAGCAATACCGTGCGGCAGACGAAGCCAAGCGCGGCAAGATGTTCGGCTTCTTTGTGGGCCAGGCGATGAAAGCCTCCAAAGGCAAGGCCAACCCGCAACAGGTGAACGAATTACTTAAAAGCAAGCTCGAAGGCTGATAGTGATGAATGGTCCGGGTGGATTTTCACATCCAACCCGGACCCCTTGTGGGAGCGGGCTTGCTCGCGAATGCGGTGGATCAGTAAATCAATGCTGAGCTGACACACCGCATTCGCGAGCAAGCCCGCTCCCACATTTGAAAGGGGGATAACCTGGAAATGAAGCGTCTATTAGGCCTCCTGGCCCTGTTCTCCCTACTAGCCGGCTGCGCCAGCGGCCTCGTCAACCCCAACGGCTACGACGAAACCGGCACCGCCTCCTATTACGGCGCCAAACACCACGGCAAAAAAACTGCCAGCGGTGAACCCTTCAACCAGAACGCCCTGACCGCCGCCCACCGGCAATTGCCGTTCGGCACCCAGGTCAAGGTGACCAATCTCGACAACGACAAATCCGTGGTGGTGCGCATCAATGATCGCGGCCCGCATACCCGTGGGCGCCTGATTGATCTTTCACGCAAGGCCGCCGAGCAGTTGGGCATGATCAGCAGCGGCACCGCGCGGGTACGCGTGCAAGCCTTGAGCAACTGACCAGGGAGCCCCGGCCATTTTCGGATTAACCGCCCTCTCGCCCTGGAGCCTGCTGGAACTGGTCAGCGGCCTGATGCTGCTGATCGTCGGCGCCGAAATCCTGGTGCGCGCCGCCGTGCGTCTGGCCGCCAGCCTCAAGGTGCGGCCGTTGATCATCGGCCTGAGCATCGTCGCCTTCGGCAGCAGTGCGCCGCAGATGACCGTCAGCCTGCAGGCCACCCTCGCCGGCAATACCGATATCGCCGTGGGCAGCGTGATCGGCAGCAGCATCTTCAACATTCTGGTGACCCTGGGCCTGTCGGCGCTGATCATTCCCCTGCGGGTCTCGCGCCAGCTGGTGCGCCTGGACATTCCAGTGATGATCCTGGCCGGACTGCTGGTGTTTACCCTCGCCGCCAATGAAGAACTCACCCCCACTGACGGCCTGCTATTGCTGGTCGCCCTGCTCGCCTACCTTGGCGTGCTGCATTACCAGACGCGCCATTCCCGCCGTCCGCGCACGCTGGACACCGTGACCAGGGCGCCATGGCTGAGCAGTGTGCTGCTGATGTTGGGCGGATTGTTGATACTGGTACTGGCCGGGCACTTGCTGCTGGGCGCAGCGGTGGATGTGGCCAGCGACCTGGGCCTGTCGGAACGGGTCATCGGCCTGACCCTGATCGGCGTCGGCACCTCGCTGCCGTGCCTGGCCACTTCGCTGATTGCGGCCCTGCGCGGTGAGCGGGAAATCGCCGTGGGCAACGTGATCGGCAGCAACCTGTTCAACCTGCTGGGGGTGCTGGGCTTTACCGCTTTGGTGGCGCCGTCGCCGCTGTCGGTGTCGCCCAATGCCCTGGACTTTGACCTGCCGGTGATGCTCGCCGCCGTGGTGCTGTGCCTGCCGGTGTTCTACACCGGCTACCGCGTGACCCGCGCCGAAGGTCTGGTGCTGCTGGGGCTTTACCTGGCCTATGGGCTGCACGTGATGGCCTTCACCACCGGCATGCCCCTGGCCACCCAGCTTGAACACCTGATGCTGTATTACGTCCTGCCAGTGCTGGTGGCTGTCCTGCTGTTCAGCACGCTGCGAGCCTGGCGCCGCCAACATAAGAGGGAATCGCAATGACCGATCAGAAAAAGCCCGGGGTTGAAATGCGTCGCCAAGTGATGGGGGATGTCTTCGTCGACCGTGCCTTGGGCAATGCCACTGAGTTCACCCAACCCCTGCAGGATTTCGTCAACGAACATGCCTGGGGCAGCGTGTGGAACCGCGAAGGCTTGCCGCTCAAGACCCGCAGCCTGATCACCCTGGCCGCCCTCACCGCCCTCAAGTGCCCACAGGAACTCAAGGGCCACGTGCGCGGCGCGCTGAACAATGGCTGCACGGTGGAAGAGATTCGTGAGGCGTTGCTGCATTGCGCGGTGTATGCGGGTGTGCCGGCGGCGATTGATGCGTTTCGGGCGGCGCAGGAAGTGATTGAGGTGTATCAGGCTGATCAGCAGTGACTGTTAGATAGCCTTCGCGAGCAAGCCCGCTCCCACATTTGAAGGTATTCACAAATCAAACTGTGGGAGCGGGCTTGCTCGCGAATGGCCCTAACAAACACCTGAAAATTCAGATCCACCCCCCCGCCTGCAACACAAAAATCCCAATATTGGTGGTCACCGCCGCCATCAACGTGGTGATCACAATAATCGCCGCCGCCAACTCATGATTGCCCTCGGCCGCCCTGGCCATCACAAAACTGGCCGCCGCCGTTGGCGCACCGAAGTACAGGAACAGAATCCCCAATTCCGGCCCGCGAAACCCCAGCAGCCAGGCGCCTAGCGTGGCCACCAGCGGCAACCCGATCATCTTCACCAGGCTCGCACTCAGGGCCATGCTCCCGCTTTTGCGCAGCGCCGCCAGTGACAAGGTGCCACCGATGCAGATCAGTGCTAGGGGCAAGGTCATGTCCGCCAGGTAGCGGCCAGAAGATTCCAGCCAACCGGGCAAGCCAATCTGGAACACCGCAAACGGCGTGGCGACGATCACGCTGATGATCAACGGGTTGGCCACCACACTTTTGCAGATGCTCCACGGGTCGGACTTGATCACCGGGCTGTACACCGCCAGCACAATGGTCGACAGGGTGTTGTAGAACAGGATCACCAGCGCCGCGAGGACCGCACCGAGGGAGATGCCGTAGTCGCCGTACATACTGGCGGCCAGCGCCAGGCCGATCACCCCGTTATTGCCGCGAAATGCGCCCTGGGTGTAGATGCCCCGGTCTTCACGCTTGCAACGGAAAATCGCCCAACCCCAGGCCAAGGCAAAGCTCAACAACGTGGCGACGGCGAAATAGATCAGCAACTTCGGCTTGAGGGCCGAGTGCAGGTCGGCATGCAGGATGCCCAGGAACAACAGCGCCGGCATGGTGACGTTGAACACCAGCGAGGAAGCGGTGTGGATAAAGTTGTCGTTGATCCAGTTGATGCGTTTGAGCAGCACACCCAAAAACAGCATGGCAAACACCGGCGCGGTGATGGTGAGGGTGGTGAGGAAGATAGCCAGCATGCCGGGGAGAACCTTGGTGAGCGTCGTTAGGGGGCTAATGATAAGCCATGCAGCCCTCTGGCGTCTGGCCTTGATCCTGTGGTGAGCGGGCTTGCCCCGCGCTGGGTGGCGAAGCCGCCCCAAACTAGAACGCCGCGGTGTTTCAGTAAAACCGAGGTGACTGGATTTGGGGCGGCTTCGCCACCCAGCGCGGGGCAAGCCCGCTCACTACAAAGGCAGGCGACGCGGTCTCAGGTAATGGGCGCCGGGTTGAACAACGTAATGTCGTTATGCAGCTTATGCCGCTCCGCCCACGTCTGCTTCTTGCCACTGGCCACATCCAAGTAGAAGTGGAACAACTCCCACCCCAATTCCTCGATGCTCGCACGCCCGGTAGCGATGCGCCCCGCGTCGATATCGATCAGGTCCGGCCAACGCTGCGCCAACTCCGTACGCGTCGACACCTTAACCACCGGCGCCATCGCCAGCCCGTAAGGCGTGCCCCGCCCGGTGGTGAACACATGCAGGTTCATCCCGGCCGCCAGTTGCAAGGTGCCGCACACAAAGTCACTGGCTGGCGTGGCGCAAAAGATCAAACCCTTGCCCTTGAAGCGTTCGCCAGGCCCGAGCACGCCATTGATCGCGCTGCTGCCGGACTTGACGATGGAGCCCAAGGACTTCTCGACAATATTCGACAAACCGCCCTTCTTATTGCCCGGCGTGGTGTTGGCGCTACGGTCCGCCTCGCCCTTGGCCAGGTAACGGTCGTACCAGTCCATTTCCCGCACCAGTTCCTGGGCAACGGCCTCGCTTTCGGCGCGGGACGTCAGCAGGTAGATGGCATCGCGCACTTCGGTCACTTCGGAAAACATCACCGTCGCACCGGCGCGCAGCAGTAAGTCCGAGGCATAGCCCAGCGCCGGGTTGGCGGTGATGCCGGAAAACGCATCGCTGCCGCCGCACTGCATACCCAGGATCAACTCCGCAGCCGGCACGGTTTCACGGCGACGCTGGTCGAGTTTCTTTAGGCGCGTTTCGGCCAGCGCCATGATCTGCTCGATCATCTCGGTAAAGCCGTGGCTGGAATCCTGCAACCGATACAACCACGGCTCGCTCAGGTCGACGGAGCTGTCGTTGTCGTGCATCACCTGCCCGGCCTGCAATTTCTCGCAGCCCAGGCTGATCACCAGGGCTTCGCCCCCCAGGTTCGGGTTGCGCGCCAGGTTGCGCACGGTGCGGATCGGGATGTAGGCATCCGTCGCGGTAATGGCTACGCCGCAGCCATAGCTGTGGGTCAGCGCCACCACGTCATCGACGTGGGGGTACTTGGGCAGCAATTCATCCTTGATGCGCTTGACCGCATGGTCCAACACCCCCGTCACGCACTGCACCGTGGTGGTGATACCGAGGATATTGCGCGTGCCCACGGTGCCGTCGGCGTTGCGGTAACCCTCAAACGTAAACCCCTCCAACGGTGCCTGGGTTTCAGGCACCTCGGTGGACAGCGGCAAGCTGTCCAGCGGCGGCGCGGTGGGCATGCGCAGCTGATCTTCCTGCACCCAACTGCCGCGCGGGATCGGCGCCAGGGCGTAACCGATGGTCTGGCCGTAGCGAATAATCTGACCGCCCTCGGGGATATCTTCCAGGGTCACCTTGTGGCTCTGGGGGATGAAATCCACGGTGACCAGGCCGTCCGGAAACTCGGTCCCGGCCGGTACGCCCTGGTCATTGACCACGATCACCACGTTGTCGCGCTCGTGCAAACGAATGGAGCGCGGCGAGTCGGCATGTTCAATCAACTGCATTACATCGCCCCTCAGGAATGCGCTTCGGTTAGGTTGGTCAACTCAGGGCCCTTGGCTGGCGGCTCTTTGAGGACTACACGCTTGATCGGGCCAACGATGACCAGGTAGCTGAACACCGCCACCAGCGCATTGGCGCCGACGAACACCAACGCCCACTTGAACGAGCCGGTGGTGCTGATGATGTAGCCGATGACGATTGGCGTCGTGATCGACGCCAGGTTACCGAAGGTGTTGAACAAGCCGCCACTGAGGCCGGCGATTTGTTTCGGCGAAGTGTCGGATACCACCGCCCAGCCCAGTGCGCCAACGCCTTTACCGAAGAAGGCCAGGGCCATGAAGCCCACCACCATCCATTCGATATCCACATAGTTACAGGCCACGATGCTGCTGGAAATCAGCAGGCCACCAATGATCGGCGCCTTGCGTGCAAAGGTCAGCGAATGGCCCTTGCGCAGCAGGTAATCGGAAATCACCCCACCGAGCACGCCACCGATAAAGCCGCAGATGGCCGGCAACGAGGCAATAAAACCGGCCTTGAGGATGGTCATGCCACGGTCCTGCACCAGGTACACCGGGAACCAGGTCAGGAAGAAGTAGGTGATGCCGTTGATGCAGTACTGGCCCAGGTACACGCCGAGCATCATGCGATTGGTCAGCAACTGCCGGATGTAATCCCACTTCGGACCGTCGGTTTTCTTACCCTTGCCCTTGTCCTGGTCCATATCGACCATCGCGCCATTGGCGGCGATGTGGTTGAACTCGGCTTCGTTGATCATCGGGTGCTGGCGCGGGCTGTGGATAACTTTCAGCCAGATCAGCGAGAAGATAATGCCGATCACGCCCATCACGATAAACACGTGCTGCCAGCCAAAGCTGTAGACGATCCAGCCCATCAACGGCGCAAACAGCACCGTGGCGAAATACTGCGCCGAGTTGAAGATCGCCGAGGCAGTGCCGCGTTCAGCCGTAGGAAACCACGCTGCCACAATACGGGCGTTTCCGGGAAACGAAGGCGCTTCGGCCAGGCCCACCATAAAGCGCAGCATAAACAGCGCAACCACAGCGGTGGAGACACCGAACTCACCGACATAGCCTTGCAGCACGGTGAACAGTGACCAGGTGAAGATGCTCAGGGCATAGACTTTTTTCGAGCCGAAGCGGTCCAGCAGCCAGCCGCCGGGGATTTGCCCGGCCACGTAGGCCCAACCGAATGCAGAGAAGATATAACCGAGGGTGACCGCGTCGATGCCGAGGTCTTTTTGCAGGCTGGAGCCCGCGATGGCGATGGTGGCCCGGTCGGCGTAGTTGATGGTGGTCACCAGGAACAGCATGAGCAATATCAAATAGCGGACGTGGGTCGGCTTGGTCGCTTGCATGTAGAAGTACTCCCACTAATTATTTTTTTTGCGGGTAATGGTTTTCTGTTTTTTAGTGTGGGGACCGGCAGGCATCCGGCCCCCACAGGGTGTTGCGTGTTACGAACCGATGTAGCTGGTTTTCACCACTGTGTAGAACTCTTGCGCATAGCGACCTTGCTCACGCGAACCGTAGGATGAGCCTTTACGGCCACCGAATGGAACGTGGTAGTCCACGCCGGCAGTCGGCAAGTTGACCATCACCATCCCGGCCTGGGAGTGGCGCTTGAAGTGGTTGGCGTACTTAAGCGAGGTGGTGGCGATGCCTGCCGACAAACCAAACTCGGTGTCGTTGGCCATGGCCAGCGCCGCCTCGTAGTCCGCCACGCGTACCACGTTAGCCACTGGGCCAAAGATCTCTTCGCGGCTGATGCGCATGGCCGCTTCGCTGTCGGCAAACAGCGTCGGTGCCAGGTAGTAGCCTTCGGTGTCGCAGGTCACCAAGCCGCCACCGCTCACCAGCCGCGCGCCTTCGCTTTGGCCGATGTCGATGTACTTCAAGTCCTGGTCCAACTGGGCCTGGGAAACCACCGGGCCGATGTCGGTGCCGCTTTTCAACGCGTGGCCGACCTTGATCGACTTCATGCGCTCAGCCATGGCCGCAACAAACTGGTCGTGAATACCGGCGGTAACGATCAGGCGGCTGGAGGCCGTGCAACGCTGGCCGGTGGAGTAGAACGCGCTCTGTACCGACAACTCGACGGCCTGCTTGAGGTCAGCATCGTCGAGGATGATCTGCGGGTTTTTGCCGCCCATTTCCAATTGCACTTTGGCCTGGCGCGACACGCAGCTGACGGCGATCTGACGGCCCACACCCACGGAGCCGGTGAAGCTGATGCCATCGACTTTCGGGCTGTTGACCAACACGTCGCCGACAACACGACCACTGCCCATCACCAGGTTGAACACACCGGCCGGGAAACCGGCGCGGGAGATTATTTCAGCCAAGGCCCAGGCGCAGCCCGGCACCAACTCGGCAGGCTTGATCACCACGCAGTTGCCGTAGGCCAGGGCCGGGGCGACTTTCCAGGCGGGGATGGCGATCGGGAAGTTCCACGGCGTGATCAGGCCAACCACACCAAGGGCTTCGCGGGTCACTTCGACGTTGACGCCCGGGCGTACCGACGGCACGTAGTCGCCGGACAAACGCAGGCATTCACCGGCGAAGAACTTGAAGATGTTACCGGCGCGGGTCACTTCACCGATGGCTTCGGGCAGGGTCTTGCCCTCTTCACGGGCCAGCAGGGTGCCGAGTTCTTCACGGCGGGCGAGGATTTCGCTGCCGACTTTATCCAGGGAATCATGACGCGCCTGGATCCCGGAAGTGGACCAGGCCGGGAACGCGGCACGGGCGGCATCGATGGCGGCGTTGACTTGGGCGACGTCCGCCTTGGCGTATTCGCCAATGACATCAGACAACTCCGACGGGTTGAGGTTGACGCAATAGTCGGCGCCGGCCACCCATTGGCCATTAATGTAGTTTTCATAACGCTGGGCTTGGGACACGAATTCTCTCCTGACGCAAAAGGCCGCTGATTGCTCAGCGGCCTTGTAGATAAGTTATTGCGCGCCTTGCTTGTCGATCAGCGCGGCGAGGGCTTCGTATTCTTCCGGCAGCAGGTCGGTCAGCGGGGTGCGCACCGGGCCTGCGTCATGGCCGACGATTTTTGCGCCTGCCTTGACGATGCTCACGGCGTAGCCAGCCTTGCGGTTGCGGATATCCAGGTATGGCAGGAAGAAGTCGTCGATGATCTTGGCGACGGTGGCGTGATCGTCCTTGGCGATGGCGTGGTAGAAATCCATCGCCGTTTTCGGGATGAAGTTGAACACCGCCGAGGAGTACACCGGCACGCCCAAAGCCTTGTAGGCAGCGGCGTAAACCTCTGCGGTCGGCAAGCCGCCGAGATAGCTGAAACGATCACCGAGGCGACGGCGAATCGAGACCATCAGTTCGATATCGCCCAGGCCATCTTTATAGCCGATCAGGTTCGGGCAGCGCTCGGCCAGGCGTTCCAGCAGCGGCGCGGTCAGGCGGCAGACGTTACGGTTGTACACCACCACGCCGATTTTTACCGATTTGCACACCGCTTCAACGTGGGCGGCAACCCCGTCCTGGCTGGCTTCGGTGAGGTAGTGCGGCAGCAGCAGCAGGCCTTTGGCACCCAGGCGCTCGGCCTCTTGAGCGTACTCGATGGCCTGGCGGGTCGAACCGCCCACACCGGCGAGGATCGGCACGCTGGTGGCGCAGGTATCAACGGCGGTCTTGACCACCTGGGAATATTCGCTGGCGGCGAGGGAGAAAAACTCACCGGTGCCGCCTGCCGCGAACAAAGCAGTGGCGCCATACGGGGCCAGCCATTCCAGACGCTTGATGTAACCCGCCTGGTGGAAGTCACCCTGGGCGTTGAAATCGGTCACCGGGAAAGACAGCAGACCGTGGGAGAGGATGGACTTCAGTTCTTGTGGATTCATTATTCGAACACCCTGGGCGAAGACTTTCTGTCGAAAGATTATTGTTGGTTTGTTGATGTCGTACGTCATCGTACAACTATAAATAATTTCGTCAACAGCAATTCGTCGATGTCGTGCAATTGGGTGGGAGGGGTGGCGGAAATGGCGCACGGCGAGCGACTGCGCGCGGCGGTTCTGGATGGCGAAACGGGCAAGCCCTGATGCCAACACGACCCTGTAGTGAGCGGGCTTGCCCTAATGCCAGTCAGTTAAGGGTAAACACCGTCAGTGTGGCGAGGGAGCTTGCTCCCGCTGGGCCGCGTAGCGGCCCCAAAGATGGGACTGCTGCGCAGTCCAGCGGGAGCAAGCTCCCTCGCCACAGGTTAGCTTTTACTCTTTCTAACCCTTAACTGACTGGCATTGGGGCTTGCCCGTTCACTACAGGAGTCTGGGCGAGGCCGATTCTACGGTTGACCGTGTTTCACGGGGTTTGAAGCTGGGACTTTTCCTTCAACCGCGCTGCGCTTCTGCCTCTTCATGGGCATGGCGCAGCCGTTCACGGCTGTTGGTCAGGTGCAAACGCATGGCCGCCCGTGCCGCGTCCGAATCCTTACGGGCGATTGCCTCGTAGATCTCTTCGTGCTCACGGCTCAGGCGGCTCATGTAGTGCTGCTGATCGTCGTGGGCCAGGCGTGCCGAGTTCAAACGGGTACGCGGGATAATGCTGGTGCCCAGGTGGGTCATGATGTCAGTGAAGTAACGGTTGCCGGTGGACAAGGCAATTTCCAGGTGGAACGCAAAGTCGGACGCCACCGCATCGCCGGCGTGTGCCGCGCTTTCATTCAGAGCGTCAAGGGCGGCGCGCATGGTCGCCAGCTGTTCGTCGGTGCGGCGTAGTGCAGCCAAGCCGGCGGACTCGACTTCCAGGCTGATCCGCAACTCCAGGATCGCCAGCACATCACGCAACGTGACCACAGTGGCCGGGTCGATACGGAAGCCGCTCGGGCTCGGCGTATCCAACACAAAGGTGCCGATGCCGTGGCGGGTTTCAACCTGCCCTGCCGCCTGCAAACGCGAGATGGCTTCACGCACCACGGTGCGGCTGACGCCATGGGCATCCATGATCGCCGACTCGGTGGGCAATTTGTCGCCACGCTTGAGTTCGCCGTCGCGGATCTGCTCGGACAACACCGTGACCAATTCCTGGGCAAGGCTGCGGCGCTTGCGGGGGAGACGAGGGGCGGTGTTGGTGTTTTCCATGATGAATCATCTTTCTCGGTGAGCTTGAGGAGGCATCATAGCCCATGGCGGTTGTACGATCACCGTCCAGGCGCGACTTTCATCTATATCCTGCGCGCAAAAAAATGCCCCGGCACAGGCCGAGGCATTTTTCAGGCTGGCCCGAAGGCGATAGCCGCTTACTTCACCACTTTCAGGCTCGGCCGGCCGCTAGGGCGCGGTGGCTCGGCATCCGGTGGCGGCAAGTCATCGCCGTCTTCGTTTTCGATCGCTTCGTCATCCTCGAAAGGCGACTCCAGATCAAACACCATGCCTTGGCCATTCTCCCGGGCGTAGATCCCGAGGATGGCGCCAATCGGCACGAACAGCGTATGGGGCACACCGCCAAAACGCCCTTCGAAGCTGACCGCTTCGTTGTCCATGTGCAGGTGGCGCACGGCGCTGGGCGATACGTTAAGCACAATCTGCCCGTCACTGGCAAAACCCTGCGGTACCTGAACCGCAGGAAATTCGGAATTGACCAGCATGTGCGGGGTGCAATCGTTGTCCACAATCCACTCATAGAGCGCGCGGACCAGGTAGGGTCGACTGGAGTTCATCAGCGGCTCCTTAAGCCTTAGCGCATATCGCGTTCGACGCCAGACAGACTCGCCTGGAAAGCCTCACGCGCAAACTGGCGCTCCATGTAATCAAGCAGCGGCTTGGCAGGCCGCGGCAGTTCAATACCAAGAATCGGCAAACGCCAGAGTATCGGTAATAGGCAGCAATCCACCAAGCTTTGTTCCTCACTGAGGAAAAAAGGTTTATCGGCGAACAACGGCGAAACGCCGGTCAGGCTCTCGCGCAATTCCTTACGCGCCTGTACGCGAACAGCTTCTTTGCTACGCGAATCCAGAATCACATCCACCAGCCCGCACCAGTCACGCTGGATCCGATGGATCAGCAGGCGGCTGTTGGCACGCGCTACCGGATACACCGGCAGCAAAGGCGGATGGGGGTAACGCTCATCCAGGTATTCCATCACCACGGTCGACTCCCACAACGCCAAGTCACGATCGACCAGGGTGGGCAAGCTGCCGTAAGGGTTCACTTCGATCAGCTTTGGCGGCTGACGGCCCGCCTCCACACTGATGATCTCGGCGCTGACACCCTTCTCTGCGAGCACGATACGTACTCGATGGGAATAGTGGTCGGCGGGGTCGGAGTAACAGGCCAACCGATTGGTCACGCCCATGGCGGTCCTCCTCGCTTGTTGAAATTATCGAAAGCTCAAAAACGAGCGCGCCCAGAGAGCATCTCTGTAACGTCCGGTTCAACCAGTCGCTACGTATTCAGAGATGCCGCTGGGCGCGCAAGATTAACAGCAATTGCTTACGGTTGGATCAATGCACATCCTTCCAGTATTCGCGTTTGAGCAGATAGGCGAATACGAAGAAGAAAGCCAGGTACAGCAACACATAGGTACCGATGCGCTGGTGCTGCAATTTGACCGGGTTGGCCGAGTAGGCCAGGAAGGTCACGAGATTCTTGACCTTCTCGTCAAACTGCTCGTCAGTCAGCGCGCCGGGGGTGTCGATTTTCAGTTGGTCGCACGCTTCATGGGTCAACGGCGTGCCGGTCAACGGATCGTATTGCTTCTTGCCGTCTTCAACGACCTGAATCTGCTTGCATCCTACCACTTGCTTGCCCTGCAGGCCGACCAGAACGTTAGGCATGCCGACGTTCGGGAACACGCGGTTGTTCACGCCGTACGGGCGCGCCGGGTCTTCGTAGAACGACTTGAGGTAGCCGTAGAGCCAGTCAGTGCCACGTACGCGGGCCACCAGGGTCAGGTCGGGCGGTGCAGCCCCGAACCAAGCCTTGGCGTCGGCAGGCTGCATGCCGATGTTCATGTGGTCGCCAATCTTGGCACCGGTGAACACCGAGTGGCTGAGCATCACCTCATGAGGGATGCCCAAGTCATCGGCAACCCGCTCGTAACGCTGGAACTTGGCGCTGTGGCAGCCCATGCAGTAGTTGGTGAACGTGCGCAGACCGTCTTGCATGGCCGCCTTGTCGGAAACGTCGATATCAACTTTTTCCAACTCCGGGCCACCGTGCTCGGCGGCGAAGGACAGTAGCGGCAGCGCCGCAAGCATCAATGCAACGAATAATTTTTTCATCAGCCAGTCACCCTTTCCGGAACCGGTTTGGTCTTCTCTAGCCGGGTGTAGAACGGCATCAGAATGAAGTAGGCGAAGTACAGGAAGGTGCAGACCTGCGACAGCAATGTGCGCTCAGGGGTCGGCGCGAGTACGCCCAATACACCCAGGATCACGAAGGCGATACAGAACACCCACAGCCAGATTTTACTCAGCCAGCCTTTGTAGCGCATGGATTTGACCGGGCTTCGGTCGAGCCAAGGCAACACGAACAGCACCGCGATGGCCGCGCCCATGGCGATCACGCCCATGAGTTTGTCGGGGATCGCGCGCAAGATCGCGTAGAACGGCGTGAAGTACCAGACCGGGGCAATGTGCTCAGGGGTCTTGAAGGCGTTGGCTTGCTCGAAGTTAGGCTTCTCCAGGAAATAACCGCCCATCTCCGGGAAAAAGAACACGATTGAGCAGAACACGAACAGGAACACGACGACGCCGACAATGTCTTTCACGGTGTAGTACGGGTGGAACGGTATGCCATCCAGTGGGATGCCGTTCTCGTCCTTGTGCTTCTTGATGTCCACGCCATCGGGGTTGTTGGAACCCACTTCGTGCAGCGCCAGGATGTGCAATACCACCAGACCCAGGATCACGATCGGCAAGGCCACCACGTGCAAGGCAAAGAAGCGGTTCAGGGTGATGCCAGAGATCAGGTAGTCACCACGGATCCACTGGGTCAGGTCGTTGCCGATCACCGGGATGGCGCCAAACAGCGAGATGATCACCTGGGCGCCCCAATACGACATCTGGCCCCACGGCAGCAGGTAGCCCATGAAGGCTTCGGCCATCAAGGCCAGGTAGATCAGCATGCCGAACACCCACACCAGTTCACGCGGTTTCTGGTACGAACCGTAGAGCAGGCCGCGGAACATGTGCATGTACACGACGATAAAGAACGCCGAAGCACCGGTGGAGTGCAGCAGGCGCAAGATCGAGCCGTACTCGACGTCACGCATGATGTATTCGACGGAGGCGAATGCCTCTTCGGCCGACGGGGTGTAGCTCATCGTCAGCCAGACACCGGTCACGATCTGGTTGACCAACACCAGCAGCGCCAGGGAGCCGAAGAAGTAGAAGAAGTTGAAGTTTTTGGGCGCGTAGTACTTGCTGAGGTGGTCTTCCCACATTTTAGTGGCGGGAAAACGCGCATCCACCCAATCCATGAACTTGCTCATCAGGCCTTCTCCCCCTGGTCGACACCAATGATAACGATACTGTCAGTCTCGTATTGATGCGGCGGAACTGGCAGGTTCAAAGGCGCGGGTTGTGACTTGTAGACGCGGCCGGCCAGGTCGTAGTGCGAACCGTGGCAGGGGCAGAAGTAACCACCGACCCAGTCTTTGCCAAGGTCGGCAGGCGCGACTTCCGGACGGAAAGTAGGCGAACAGCCCAGGTGGGTGCAGATACCGATCAGCAGCAGAATCTCCGGCTTGATCGAACGAACTTCCTTATCGACGTAGGCGGGTTGGTCGGAATTCTTAGAGTCGGGATCAGACAGCTGACCCTCGATTTTCTTCAGATTCCCCAGGATCTCCTCGGTACGACGAACAATGAAGACCGGCTGGCCGCGCCACTCAGCAATCATCTGCTGGCCTGGCTCGATCTTGCTGATATTCACCTTCACCGGTGCACCTGCGGCTTTCGCCTTGGCACTGGGAAACCATGACCCCACGAACGGGACCGCAGCCCCCACCGCTCCTGCAGCACCCACCACGGATGTGGCTGCTACCAAGAAGCGACGCCGGCCTGCATTCACGCCGTCATTGCTCATTCAGTCCTCTCCCATCAGCTTTTTGGCCTGTTAAATCAGGCGTCTACTAAGTGTTGAATCTTTGCTTATAAAAATTTTGCCGAATGGTAATGAAAAGCCCACACTCTGACAAGGGAATTACCCGGAGGTGGGGTTCCAGACCTTGTAGTATAGGGGCTGTACGGATGTGGCAAGTTGTCACGGAGATTTTTCTGCATAAATTGCAGGCAATAAAAAACGCCCAACTCCGTGAGGAGCTGGGCGTTTTTGTGGAACGTAAAGCGAATTAACGCTTCGAGTACTGCGGACGCTTACGCGCTTTACGCAGACCGACTTTCTTACGTTCAACTTCACGAGCATCGCGAGTAACGAAGCCAGCTTTGCGCAGAGCGCCACGCAGGGTTTCGTCGTACTGCATCAGAGCGCGAGTGATACCGTGGCGGATTGCGCCAGCTTGACCACTTACACCGCCACCGATAACGGTGACGTAGATGTCGAACTTTTCAACGGTCTCGGTCAGTTCCAGCGGCTGACGAACTACCATGCGGGCAGTTTCGCGGCCGAAGAAGTTGTCCAGGGAGCGGTTGTTGATCGAGATGTTACCAGTACCCGGACGCAGGAAAACGCGAGCGGTTGCGGTTTTGCGACGGCCAGTGCCGTAATTTTGAGTCGCCGACATAATGAACTATTCCGTTAAAACTTCAGTTCTTGGGGCTGCTGAGCAGCATGAGGGTGTACAGCGCCCGCATAGACTTTCAGCTTGCGAAACATATCGCGACCCAGTGGGCCCTTAGGCAGCATACCTTTGACCGCGATTTCGATCGGGGCTTCAGGCTTCTTGGCAATCAGGCCTTCGAAGTTGGAAGACTTGATACCGCCTGGGAAACCGGAGTGACGGTAGTACATTTTGTCGCTTGCTTTGTTGCCGGTTACACGAACCTGCTCAGCGTTGATGATGACAATGTAGTCACCGGTGTCAACGTGAGGGGTGTACTCAGGCTTGTGCTTGCCACGCAGACGGCTGGCGACTTCAGTGGCCAGACGACCCAGGGTCTGACCAGCGGCGTCGACGACAAACCAGTCGCGCTGAACTGTTTCCGGTTTTGCAGTAAAAGTTGTCATTCTTTAATAGCCTCAGGGGCCGCCCTGTAAATTAGACGGCGGATCTTACTGAATAGTGCGTACTTTGACAAGTCAAAGGCAGCCGGATACAGACGCTATCGGGGGCTCGGGTCGGCGCGTCCGTTCAACGGCAAGATTCTTCGGCAGGCGGCGCATCACTTCCACTGCAGAAAGAGGTGGGCAATTATGCAGATTGCGAAAAAAAATTCAACCTGCTTTTATGATTGTTTTCCCCGAAGGAGTACCCGATGGATTATCGACAGCTGGGCCGTACGGATCTGAACGTGAGCGCGATAGCCTTGGGCACCATGACCTGGGGCGAGCAGAACAGCGAGGCAGAGGCCTTCGCACAGATCGAGCGGGCCAAGGCCGCAGGGATCAACTTCCTCGACACGGCCGAAATGTACCCGGTGCCGCCCAAGGCCGACACCTACGCCACCACCGAGCGTTATATCGGTAATTACTTCAAAAGCCGCGGCGACCGTGCCGACTGGGTGCTGGCCAGCAAGATCGCCGGCCCCGGCAACACCATCGACTACATCCGCGATGGCCACCTGCGCCACAACCGCAAGCATATCGTCGACGCCCTGGATGCCAGCCTCAAGCGCCTGCAAACCGACTGGATCGACCTCTACCAACTGCACTGGCCGGAGCGCAGCACCAACTTCTTCGGCCAACTGAGCTACAAGCACAAGGACGAAGACGACCTCACCCCGCTGGAAGAAACCCTCGAAGCGCTGGATGAGCAAGTGAAGGCCGGCAAGATCCGTCACATCGGCCTGTCCAACGAAACGCCATGGGGCACCATGAAGTTCCTGGCCCTGGCCGAAGCCCGTGGCTGGACCCGCGCCGTGTCGATCCAGAACCCCTACAACCTGCTCAATCGCAGTTTTGAGGTGGGCCTGGCGGAAGTCGCCATTCGCGAACAATGCGGCCTGCTGGCCTACTCGCCGCTGGCGTTCGGCATGCTCAGTGGCAAGTACGAGAACGGCGCACGCCCGGCCAAGGCGCGCTTGACCGAGTACAGCCGCTTCAGCCGGTACTTCAACCCGCAGTCGGAGGCGGCGTGCAGCCGTTATGTGGCCCTGGCGCGCGAACATGGCCTGGACCCGGCGCAGATGGCGTTGGCGTTCGTGACGCAGCAGCCGTTTGTGACCAGCAATATCATTGGGGCGACTTCGCTTGAGCAGTTGGATAGCAACATTGCCAGTGCTGACTTGAAGCTATCGAAAGAGGTGTTGGAGGGGATTGAGGCGATCCAGAAAGATCATCCGAATCCTGCGCCTTGATTGATCTGTAGGCCGCCATCGCAGGCAAGCCAGCTCCCACATTTGGAATTGTGAACACATTCAAATGTGGGAGCTGGCTTGCCTGCGATGCGGCCCTCAAACACACCGCAATACTCAAAGCGCCCGCGCAATAATCTCCTTCATGATTTCATTGGTCCCCGCATAAATCCGCTGCACCCGCGCATCCGCCCACGCCCGCGCAATCGGGTATTCCCACATAAAGCCGTAACCGCCGTGCAGTTGCACACACTCATCGAGCACCTTGCATTGCAAGTCCGTGGCCCAGTACTTGGCCATCGCCGCCGTGGGCACATCCAGCTTGCCTTCCAGATGCAATGCCATGCACTTATCCACAAACACGCGGCCAATCTGAATCTCGGTCGCCATCTCCGCCAGCTTGAACCGGGTGTTCTGGAAATCGGCAATGGCCTTGCCGAACGCCTTGCGCTCGCGGGTGTAGTCCAGGGTCCATTCCAGCGCCGCTTCGGCGGATGACACGGCACCGATCGCCACGGTCAAACGCTCCTGCGGCAGCTCCTGCATCAAATACGCGAAGCCCGCTCCCGCCTGCCCCAACAGATTTTCCTTGGGCACGCGTACGTCCTGGAAGAACAGCTCGGACGTGTCCTGGGCCTTCATGCCGACCTTCTCCAGGCGCTTGCCCTTGGCAAAGCCCGGCGTGTCGGCTTCCACCAGAAACAGGCTGGTGCCCTTGGCGCCAGCCTTGGGATCCGTCTTGGCGACAACGATCACCAACTCGGCCAGATAGCCGTTGGTGATGAAGGTCTTGGAGCCGTTGATCACGTATTCGTCGCCATCCAGCACGGCAGTGGTCTTGACGCCTTGCAGGTCGGAACCGGCGCCCGGCTCGGTCATCGCAATGGCCGTGACCATCTCGCCAGAGATCAATTTGGGCAAGTACTTGTGCTTCAGCGCCTCGCTGCCGTAATGCAGGATGTAGGGCGCAACAATGTCCGAATGCAGGGAAAAACCAATGCCCGTGAGGCCCAGCCGGCTGATCTCTTCGATCACCACTGCGCTGTAGAGAAAGTCTGCCCCCAGCCCGCCATATTCCTCCGGCAGGTGGGAACACAGCATCCCCGCCTCCCCCGCTTTGCTCCACAGGCTACGGTCGATATACCCCTGTTTCTCCCATTGCCCATGGAACGGCGCGGCGTCTTTTTCGAGAAAGGTGCGCACGCTCTCGCGAAAGAGTTCGTGCTCAGGGCTGAACAAGGTTCTGGGAATCATGGGTCACCTGCGTGGATTGTCGGACAAGGACGAGCCCACAGAGCCTATGCCGCGAAGGCAGCACGGGACACTGGACACATGCGACAAAAAATAAGACGATCCAGCCGTCTGGTGACCACTTTCCCCTATAAGAATAAATGAAATTATGTCTAACCAAATCTCCACGCCGTTGCGGCGCGTCAGCATTTTGGCCATTGATCGGGTATTCGCTTCAACCCTCATGCAAGCCAAGGATTTCTTCCATCTCGCCAGCCTGCGTTACGGCAAGCAACAAGGCCTGGGCCTGACGCCAGGGTTTCAAACGCGCTTAGTCAGCCCCGACGGGCAATCGGTGCGCAGCTTCAGTGATGTGGTCATGCCGGTGGACGGCGGCCTGGAAGACGCCGATATCATCGTGCTCCCGGCCTTCTGGGACGACTTCGACGCCCTGTGCACCCGCTACCCCCAAGTGCTGCCGTGGCTGCGTGCGCAACACGCACGCGGCGCCGTACTCTGCGGTGAAGCCACCGGGGTGTTCTGGCTGGCCGAAGCCGGGCTGCTCGATGGCAAGGAGGCGACCACCTATTGGCGCTTCTTCAACGCGTTCAGCGAGCGCTTCCCGCGGGTGCAACTCAACCAGGACAAGCACCTCACCGACGCCGATAACCTGTATTGCGCCGGCGGCACCACCTCAGCGTGCGACCTGTACATTTACCTGATCGAACGCTTCTGCGGCGCCAATATCGCCCAGGCCGTGGCCCGTGACATTCTCTATGAAGTGCAGCGCAGCTACTCACCGGGGCGCATCGGATTCGGCGGGCAGAAGCTGCACCAGGACGTGATCATCCTGCAGATCCAGCATTGGCTCGAAGAGCACTTCGCCGACAAGTTCCGCTTTGAAGACGTCGCCCGGGAACACGGCATGAGCATCCGCAACTTCATGCGCCGCTTCCAGACGGCGACCGGTGACAAGCCGCTGCACTACCTGCAACGCCTGCGTATCGAGACGGCCAAAGGCCTGCTCTCGGGCAGCCGCAAGAGCATCAAGACCATCAGTTATGAGGTGGGGTATGACGATGCGAGTTTCTTTGCGCGGTTGTTCAGGCAGCACACGGAACTGTCGCCGAACCAGTATCGGCAGCAGTTTCAACAAGCCGCGTAGGCAAGGCAGAACGCGGTAAACAATGTGGGAGCGGGCTTGCTCGCGAATGCGGTGGATCAGTCAATAAAAATGTCGACTGACACTCCGCATTCGCGAGCAAGCCCGCTCCCACACTAGCCCACTTTCACATTAGATATGCATTGCGCTTACGGCTTGTGCCCGCGCGACAGGAACTCGTGGGACTGCATTTCCAGCAAACGGCTCAGCGTACGCTGGAATTCAAAATTCAACCGACCGCCGGTGTACAGGTCCTTCAACTCAACCTCAGCCGAGATGATCAGCTTCACGTTGCGGTCGTAGAACTCATCGACCATGTTGATAAACCGCCGTGCGATGTCGTCGGTGGTGACGCCCATCTGCTCCACACCGCTCAAGATCACCGCGTGGAAGATCTTACCCAGCTCGATGTAATCGTTCTGGCTACGCGGGCCGTCGCACAGCGCGCGGAAGTCGAACCAGGCCACGTCATCGCAGGTGCGCAAGGCAACGATTTCGCGGTTCTCGATCATCAGCTTGTCGTTTTCCACCGCCTGGGTGCATTCCGGCGTGAGGGCGCGGAAGCTCTTGCGCAGGCTTTCGTGCGCCGCGTCGTTGAGCGGAAAGTGGAACAGCTCCGCTTGCTCCAGGTGACGCAGGCGGTAGTCGACGCCGCTGTCGACGTTGACGATCTCGGTGTTCTGCTTGATCAGCGCAATGGCCGGCAGGAAGCGCGCGCGTTGCAGGCCATCCTTGTACAGGCCGTCGGGCACGATGTTCGAGGTGGCCACCAGGGTCACGCCGTTCTTGAACAGCTCTTCCATCAAGGTGCCGAGGATCATGGCGTCGGTGATGTCGGAGACAAAGAATTCATCGAAGCAGATTACCCGCGCTTCGTCGGAGAAGCGCTTGGCGATGATGGTCAGCGGGTTTTTCTCGCCCGGCAGGGTCTTCATCTCTTCGTGCACACGCTTCATGAAGCGGTGGAAGTGGGTGCGGACCTTTTCCTTGAACGGCAGCGCTTCAAAGAAGGTGTCTACCAGGTAAGTCTTGCCCCGGCCGACGCCGCCCCAGAAGTACAGGCCTTTGACCGGGGTGTGGTCTTTCTTGCCAAACAGCTTGCTGAACATCCCTGGCTTGCTTTGCGAGGCCGCGACGAGGTCGTCGTACAGGCGCTGCAAGTGACGCACCGCCGTTTCCTGGGCAGCGTCATGGAAGAATTCAGGGCGTTTCAGATCAGCTTGATATCGTTCTAGGGGCGTCATAATTTCGTTAGCAAGGCAACAAAAACGGGCCGTCACTGTAACGACGGCCCTGATTAATGGCAATCAACCCTTGGTCGGGTCAATCTTCGATTGGGGTCAACGCAATGCGCAGGGCTTGAATGGCGGCATCGCGGGTCGCGCTGTCGGCGAACTGAGCACTGTCGGCCACTGCCGCGCCGTCCAGCCACACGCTGAAACCTAGGGCTTCAGGGCGTACGTCCAGCATCACACCACTTTGCAATTGCTTGGTCACTGCACCTGCGGCCTTGCCATCGGCGAAGTTACGCGACAGCAGCAGTTGCTCGCCATCGGCGGCCAGCAGGCGGAAGCGGAAGCTGCCGTCGTCTTCGCGGAAACTCACGAAGCGCGCGGCTTTTGCAGCTTTCTTCTTGGTGGCGACCGGCGCTGTAGCCTGCTCGACGAACGAACGCAGGCCCACCGCCTCACGCAGCTCAGCCAGGAAGGGAGCTGCCACCGCACGGGCTTTCTTGGCGCCGATCAGCAGCAGGTCTTCCATGTCCGCAGGGCGCGACATCAGTTGGTGATAACGCTCGCGGGCTTCGCCCAACTGGCCGTCCAACAGTTGGAACAGGCGGTTCTTCGCCTCGCCCCAACCCAGGCCTTGCAGCAGTTCGGCGCGGAACGCTTCTTCCTGGGCCTTGCTGGCAAACGCCTGGTACAGGGTGAACAAGTGGGAGTTGTCCGGGTCCTTGGCTTCGCCTGGGGCGCGCGAATCGGTGACGATGCGCGAGATCGCGTCCTTCATGTCCTTGGCGCTGGTGAACAACGGGATGGTGTTGTCGTAGCTCTTGGACATCTTGCGGCCATCCAGGCCCGGCAAGGTGGCGACGCTTTCCTCGATCAGCGCCTCGGGCATGGTGAAGAACTCTTTACCGTTGCCGAACAGGTGGTTGAAGCGCTGGCCGATATCGCGGGCCATCTCAACGTGCTGGATCTGGTCGCGACCCACCGGCACCTTGTGGGCGTTGAACATCAGGATGTCCGCCGCCATCAGCACCGGGTAGCTGTACAGGCCCATGGTGATGCCCGCATCCGGGTCTTCGCCAGTTTCCACGTTCTTGTCCACCGAGGCCTTGTACGCGTGGGCGCGGTTGAGCAGGCCCTTGGCGGCAACGCAGGTGAGCAGCCAGGTCAACTCGGGGATTTCCGGGATGTCCGACTGGCGGTAGAAGGTCACCCGGTTTACATCCAGGCCACCGGCCAGCCAGGTCGCGGCGATTTCCATACGCGAGCGCTGGATGCGCTGCGGGTCATCGCATTTGATCAGGGCATGGTAGTCGGCCAGGAAGTAGAAGGAATCGGCATTGGCGTCTTGGCTGGCAAGGATCGCCGGGCGGATTGCACCGGCGTAGTTGCCCAAGTGCGGCGTGCCGGTGGTGGTGATGCCGGTGAGGATACGGGTACGCGTCGTCATGGGTAATCGCTTATCAGACTGCTATCAATTCGAGAGGCGCGGCAGCACCAGATCCTTGAGATCGGTGAGCTTGCCATGAAAAAAGTGCCCGCATTCTGCCACTTTCAGCAGCTCATGGGGGCGATTCAGGGCGCCAGACCAGTCGTAGACGGTTTGCGGGTCGACCACTTCGTCGGTTTCTGGCTGGATCAACGTCAACGGGCAGCCCTGGGGCAACACGTCGCTGTCGCGCAGGCGCATCACCGCAGCCGCCACCATGAACAGGTGCGCGAGTTGTTCGCCCTTGGCTTCCAGGCGCCCGCCTAGGCTGGCGGCCACGTAGCCGCCGAACGAGAAACCGAGCAACGTCATCGGCAACTCCGGGTGTTTTTCCCGCAGCCAAGTAGCGGCCGCTTCGGCATCGTCCACTTCGCCGGTGCTCATGTCGTGGGTACCGGCACTCGCGCCGACGCCACGGTAATTGAATCGCAATGTAATCAAACCGGCATCGCGGGCGGTGCGTTGCAGGGTCGATACGACTTTATTGAGCATGGTCCCACCCTGCACCGGGTTGGGGTGGCAGATCAGCGCCAGGCCCCGTGGTTCGGGGTGATCCAGGTACAGGGCTTCCAATTGGCCTACCGGGCCATCGATCAAAACGGGGGTTTCACGCATGAGCATGAGATGAACTCCGTGACCTCTCAATGGGTCGACTCGTCTAGCTAAAAGTCTGTGCTTGGCATCATTGCGAGCTTAATCGCGGTATACAGCGCAGGTTTGAGCCGTTAACGTAAAGCAAAGCCGTTTATAGAGGAAGGACTCGTGGAACACTCGCTCTTAGTTTGGTTGTTGCCGACTCTTGCCCTGGTTGCCGGTGTCGCCATTGGATTCCTGGTTGCTCGCCTGCTGCCGAATGCCGCGCCTAACCGCACGCAGCGTCAGTTGGATGACATTCAGGAACGTTTTGACAGTTATCAGAACGAGGTTGTTACCCACTTCAACAGCACCGCCAACCTGGTCAAGAAGCTCACCCAGAGCTACCAGGAAGTACAAGACCACCTCGCCGACGGCGCAAACCGCCTGGCTCTGGACGACATCACCCGTCAACGCCTGCTGGCCGCGTTGCATTCCGATGCACCGCAAGCGCCACGGGAGCGCCTGACCCCACCGCGGGAAAACCAGGAGCCGCCACGGGACTACGCGCCGAAAACGCCGAACGCTCCCGGCATGCTGGATGAGCATTACGGCTTGAAGAAGTAAGTTCTCTTCAAGCACTAAAAAGCCCGGCTGATCGATGATCAGCCGGGCTTTTTGTTGGCTTCATTCTACAGAACACTGGAGATCCAATGTGGGAGCGGGCTTGCTCGCGAAAGCGGTGGGTCAGTCGGCCCATCTGTAACTGACACACCGCATTCGCGAGCAAGTCGAATCGTCGCACCGCCGCTCCCACAGTTTTTGACCGCGTGCAGCCTTAAGCCGGTTGTTGTTCCTGCAACAACCCACCCTCAATCCGCACATGCCGCCCATGGAAGCGCTTGAGGCTGCTGCGATGCCCCACGCTGACGATACTCAACCCCGGCAACTCATCGATCAACGCCTGGTACAACGTCGCTTCATCCTCTTCATCCATGGCCGATGTGGCTTCGTCCATATACAGCCACTGCGGCGCGAACAACAACGCGCGGGCAAACGCCAGGCGCTGCTGCTCGCCCGGCGAGAGCATGCGCTGCCAATGGTTAGCCTCATCAAGACGGCCGATCAGATGCGGCAAGCGACACGTCTCCAGCACCTGTGCATAACGTTCTGCCGGGTAAGCACTGTCGTCCTGTGGATAACTCAACACGGCCTTCAACGTCCCAATCGGCAGGTAAGGCTTTTGCGGCAAGAACAGGTAACGCGCCGCCGGCAAGCGAATACTGCCGTGACCTGCTGGCCAGAGGTGGCCCATCGCACGCAGCAGCGTACTTTTACCGCTACCGGAACGCCCGCTGAGCATCACCCGCTGGCCGGGCTCCACGCTCATGTCGGCATCGGTCAGCAGGTGGCGGCCATCAGCCAAGTCCATGCCTAAGCCTTGCACCACCAGGCGCTCGCCTTCGGGGCGCACATCAATCGCCGGTGGGCGTTGCTCGTTATCCGCCATGGCCTGCTGGAAACTAAGCAGACGATCACTGGTGGCACGCCACGACGCCAAGTCTGAGTACGCGCTGATAAACCAGCTGAAGTTCTCCTGCACATTGCCGAACGCCGAGTTGATTTGCATCAGCTCGCCCAACTCGATCTTGCCGGTGAAGTAGCGCGGCGCGGCGACGATAAACGGGAAGATGATCGCAATCTGGCTGTAACCGGCGGTGAAGAAGGTCAGGCGCTTGGACACTTTCATGATGTCCCAGAAGTTGTGCCAGACCTTGCCGAAGCGTGCGCTCAAGCGCTGGTTTTCATTCGGCTCGCCGTTGTACAGCGCGATGCTCTCGGCGTTTTCACGCACCCGCACCATGGAGAAACGCAGGTCTGCTTCGAAACGTTGTTGTTGGTTACTCAAGCCGATCAAGCGACGGCCGATCAAATGCGTCAGCCAACTGCCCACGGCCGCATACAGCAGTGCACACCAGAACATGTAGCCGGGGATGGTGATGCCGAACACTTCGATACTGCCCGACACGCCCCACAGGATGATGGAGAACGACACCAGGCTGACCACGTTGCGCAGCAACCCCAGGCCAAGGCTCAAGGTGTTGGACGTGAAGTTGTTGAGGTCTTCGGAAATCCGCTGGTCCGGGTTATCGGTGTAGCCACCCTGCTCCAGCTGGTAGTAGTTCTTGTCGGCGAGCCAACGCTTGAAATGTTTCTCGGTGAGCCAGGCACGCCAGCGGATGGTGAGCATCTGGGTCAGGTACAGGCGGTACACCGCGCCGAGGATCGCCACGGCCGCGATCCCGCCGAAATAGCCGATCAACTGCCAGAACGCAGCCGTGTCCTTGTGCTCAAGGGCGTTGTAAAAGTCCTTGTACCAGTGGTTGATCCACACGGAGATCGCCACGCTGAACAGTGACAGCGCGATCACCGCCGCCAGTAACAACCAAGCCTTGCCCTTCTCCTCACTGCGCCAATAGGGCGTGATCATCGCCCAGGTGCGGCGAAAGAATTGCCCATGCACCGCGTCATTGACCGCGGAGTACTCAGCGTTCTGATTCATCGTTCAGGCTCTGTAAGAAAATGTGACAGGCGTTTGAACCGATCATAGACGATCGGTTCAAGGCTCCGTGCGGCCTGAAGCGGACTGTTCAGCCGCTGTTCAGAACAGGCTCAGCGACGTACCGGGCGCTTCTGCAATTTGCGCTGCAAAGTGCGGCGGTGCATGCCCAGGGCGCGGGCAGTGGCGGAGATATTGCCTTCGTGCTCGGTCAGCACGCGCTGGATGTGCTCCCATTGCAGGCGGTCTACCGACATCGGGTTTTCCGGCACCAGGGTGTCGAGGTCGGCATGCTCGGAGAGCAAGGCGGCCAGCACGTCGTCGGCGTCCGCCGGCTTGCACAGGTAGTTGCACGCACCGCGCTTGATCGCCTCGACGGCGGTGGCAATGCTGGAGTAACCGGTGAGGATCACCACGCGCATTTCCGGGTCGAGTTCCAGCAGCTTGGGCAACAGCACCAGGCCCGAGTCGCCGTCCATTTTCAGGTCGAGGGCGGCGTAGTCCGGCAGGTCGGCCTGGGCGATGGTCAGGCCCTCTTCGGCGGAACCTGCGGTGCTTACGCGGAAACCGCGACGGCTCATGGCCCGCGCCATCACGCGGGTAAAGGTGGCGTCGTCATCTACCAGCAACAGGTGCGGCAGTTCTTCGCCTTCGACTTGGATCTCGTCACTCATCGATATCTCCTCGTGCGACACGGGGCAGGCGCAGCTCGGTGAGCGTGCCGCCTTCCTCATGACTATAGAGCTTCACTGAGCCGCCCGCGCGGGTCACGCTGGCCTTGCTCAAAAACAGGCCGAGGCCGAAGCCTTTGCCCTTGGTGGTAAAGAAGGGTTTGCCGATCTGCTCGGCAATGGCCAACGGCACGCCAGCGCCGTGGTCACGAATGCTGATGGTCACGTCTTCGGCGTCCCAGTCCAACTGTACGCCCAAGCCTTCTGGGCAGGCGTCGGCGGCGTTGTTCAGCAGGTTGAGCAGGGCCTGTGTCAGGTCTGGCGGCGGTGCCATGCGTGGCACCGCGCCTTGGCCCAGCAGGTTGAAGCGGTAACTGGCTTCGGGGCGCATCAGGTGCCAGCGGTTCAGGGCTTCATCGAGCCACTGGGTCACGTCCTGCATCTCCACCGCCAGGCGGCGATTGGCTTCGGCGGCGCGTACCAATTGCTGCAAGGTCTGTTTGCATTGCTTGACCTGCTCGCGCAATACACCGAGGTCTTCTTGCAGTGCCGGGTCGTGATGGTCCTGGGTCATTTCGTTGAGCAGTACGCTCATGGTCGCCAGCGGCGTGCCCAACTCATGGGCGGCGCCGGCGGCCTGGGTGGCGACGGCCAGCAATTGTTGGTCACGCAGGCCTTCCTCACGACGGATGGCGCGCAGCTCTTCCTGGCGGCGCAGCTCTTCGGCCATGCGTGCGGCGAAGAAGGTGATCACGGCGGCAGACAGCGCGAAACTTAGCCACATCCCGTAGATCTGCAGGTTTTCCCGGGCGATGGGAAAGGTTTGCAGCGGGTAAAAGCGTGCAAGCAGCAGGGTGTATAGCGCCAGCGCGATGCCCGACAGCGCAACCGAATAACGCCATGGCAACGTCACTGCGGCGATGGTCAGTGGCACCAGGTAATAAGAAACGAACGGGTTGGTGGAACCACCGGAGAAGTACAGCAACACACTGTGGATAAACAGGTCGCAGGCCAATTGCAGCGCGTATTCCAACTCGGTCACCGGCCATGTGGTGCGCAACCGGATCGCGGTAAACACACACAGCACGATGGAGAATCCGAGGGTCACGCCCAATTGCAGCCACGGCAGCGGCAGCAGGTCGAACCAATAGGCGAGCCCAACGGAGCCGGCCTGTGCGGCTAGGACCAGGGTGCGGATGAACGTCAGGCGCCAAAGGTTTTGGCGAGTGGCGGAAGTGAGTTTTACGGCGGCGAGCATGAGCTCTCCCGGTGAGCGCTGCAGGCGGATCGGCAGGAGTATAAACGAAGCCGGCACGCTGGCACGGCGTGTGTGGCTCTTTGCCGCAGGCCGGGCAAATGACCGTTCGTCGCCGCCTGGGTAGTTTGTTGCGAATGTGTAAACCCGAAGAACCCCATGCCACCGTCTACAGTCATACCGAACACGAACACTCTCAAGGAGCTTCCATGTCTCGTTTCACTCGCAGTGCAGCCGTTATTACCCTGGGCGTCGCCGCCCTGGCCAGCCTTCCCGCCCTGGCCGCCGATGCGCTGAACTACAACCAGATTTCCCTGCGCGCCGAGGTCAGCCAGGAAGTGGCCCGCGACAAGATGATCGTGACCCTCTACACCGAGTCCCAGAACACCGACCCGGCCAAGCTCGCCGCCGAAATCACCACCGCTGTGAACAAGGCCCTGGGCCAGGCCCGCGAAGTCAAAGGCGTAACCCTGCGCCAGGGCAGCCGCAACAGCTATCCGATCTACGACAACAAAAGCCAGAAAATCACCGGTTGGCGTGAACGCGCCGAACTGCGCCTGGAAAGCGCTGACTTCCCGGCGCTGTCCAAACTCACCGGCGAGCTGCTCACCACTCTGAAAATAGACAGCATGGACTTCGCCATCGCCGACAGCACCCGCAAGGCCAGCGAAGATGCACTGCTCAAGGACGCCGTCGCCGCCTTCAAGGCCCGCGCCCAACTGGCCACCGACGCGTTGGGCGGCAAGGGCTACAAGATCGTCAACCTGAACTTCAACACCAATGGTTATCCACAGCCCTACGCCCGTGGCGGCATGATGATGAAAGCCGCGATGGCCGATTCAGCACCGACGCCAGAAGTGGAAGCCGGCACCAGCCAGGTCAACATGAGCGCTGACGGCGTGATTGAAGTACTGATGCAGTGACCTCTACCTGACAAACCTGAACGGCGGTACCCTCGGTACCGCCGTTTTTCGTTTGGGCAGCCTATATATGCCTGCCATCTCAGGGGTCTCCATGGAAAGAATCACCTTCAAACCGCTGCTCCTCGCCGCCGGCCTGCTGGCCTTTATGCCAATGGCCCAGGCCGCCAGTACCTTGGTCTACTGCTCCGAAGCCAGCCCCGCCGGTTTCGATCCCAGCCAGTACACCAGTGGCACCGACTTCGATGCCTCGGCCGAAACCGTGTTCAACCGCCTGACCCAGTTCAAGCGCGGCGGCACTGAAGTTGAACCCGGCCTTGCGACAAGCTGGGACGTATCCAAAGACGGCCTGACCTACACCTTCCACCTGCGCGATGGCGTCAAGTTCCACACCACCGAGTTCTTCACACCTACCCGCGACTTCAACGCCGATGATGTGCTGTTCACCTTCAACCGCCTGCTGGATGCCGAAAGCCCGTTCCGCAAGGCCTACCCTTCCGAGTCGCCGTACTTCACCGACATGGGTTTGAACACCACGATCAAGAGCGTCGAAAAACTCGACGAGCACAGCGTGCGCTTCAACCTGAACAATGTGGACGCCGCGTTCGTGCAGAACCTGGCCATGAGCTTCGCCTCGGTGCAGTCCGCCGAATATGCCGCCCAATTGCTCAAGCAGGGCAAGGCCGAAGACATCAACCAAAAGCCGGTCGGCACCGGGCCATTTGTGTTCAAGCGCTACCAGAAGGACTCGCAGATTCGCTTCGTGGCCAATAAACAGTATTGGAAACCCGAGGATGTGAAGCTCGACAACCTGGTGTTCGCCATTACCCCAGACGCCGCCTCGCGCCTGCAGAAACTCAAGGCCGGCGAATGCCAGGTCAGCGGTTACCCGCGCCCCGCCGATATCGAGGTGATGAAGCAAGATCCGAATTTGCGCGTGCTGCAACAAGCCGGTTTCAACCTGGGCTTTTTGGCCTACAACGTGACCCATCCGCCGCTGGACCAACTCAAGGTGCGCCAGGCGCTGGACATGGCCATCGACAAGCCGGCGATCATCAAGGCGGTGTACCAGAGCGCCGGGCAATTGGCGCAGAACGCACTGCCTCCGGCCCAGTGGTCTTATGACCCAACGATCAAGGACGCACCCTATGATCCAACCAAGGCCCGGGCGCTACTAAAAGAAGCAGGCGTTGCACCTGGGACGACCATCAACCTGTGGGCCATGACGGTCCAGCGCGCGTCCAACCCTAACGCACGCATGTCGGCGCAAATGATCCAGCAAGATTGGGAGAAAGTCGGCATCAAGGCCAACATCGTCAGCTATGAGTGGGGCGAATACATCAAGCGCGCCAAAAATGGCGAGCACGACGCGATGATTTACGGCTGGACCGGCGACAACGGCGACCCGGATAACTGGCTTGGCGTGCTCTACAGTTGTGCTGCGGTGAAGGGCAGCAACTACGCCAAATGGTGTAACCCGGCCTACGACAAGCTGGTGCAACAGGCCAAGCTCAGCAGCGACCGCGAGCAGCGCATCAAGTGGTATCAGCAGGCACAAAAAATCCTTAAGGAACAAGTACCTATAACACCTATTGCAAACTCGACGGTTTTCCAGCCACTGCGCAAGGAAGTCAAAGACTTCAAAATCAGCCCCTTCGGGCTGACGCCGTTTTATGGCGTGAGTCTAGATAAGTAACAATCAAGCCCCAACCGAGTGCGCTAGACGCCTCGGCTGGGCTTTTTTGGTGCGGACCGCGCACCGAAAAAACCCTCGAAATGTACGAAATTATGTACAAACTTTCATAATTGCGACATTCCAGTACGTTCGTACCACTCTTTACCCCTCCTAACGGTTCTGGATCTTGCAATGGGTACGGCCCCTGCATAAGTATCCGCAGGCCGGCTCACGAGGTCGCCCTCACCACCAAAAATGACAACAAATCATGAGGCCAACATGCTTAAACACGCAGTCATTCCGTTAATTGTTAGCGCGGGCCTTATGGCCGCAGCCCCTTTCGCCCAAGCGGCGACTAACCTGGTGTTCTGCTCCGAAGGGAGCCCGGCCGGTTTTGATCCAGGCCAGTACACCACCGGAACAGACTTCGATGCTTCGGCCGAGACCATGTTCAACCGTCTTACCCAGTTCGAGCGCGGCGGCACCGCTGTGATTCCTGGGCTGGCCACCAACTGGGACGTTTCCCCGGATGGCCTGACGTACACCTTCCACCTGCGCGACGGCGTGAAGTTCCACACCACCCCGTACTTCAAACCGACCCGTACCTTTAATGCCGATGACGTGCTGTTCACGTTCAACCGCATGATCAACAAGGACGATCCGTTCCGCAAAGCCTACCCCACCGAGTTCCCGTACTTCACGGACATGGGGATGGACACCAACATCAAGAACATCGAGAAAGTCGATGACCACACCGTCAAGTTCACCCTTGGCACCGTGGACGCGGCGTTCATCCAGAACCTGGCCATGAGCTTCGCTTCGATCCAGTCCGCCGAATACGCGGCCAAACTGTTGAAAGAAGGCAAGCCACAGGACATCAACCAGAAGCCGATCGGCACTGGCCCGTTCGTATTCAAGAGCTACCAGAAAGACTCGAACATTCGCTACACCGGCAACAAGGACTACTGGAAACCTGAGGACGTTAAGATCGACAACCTGATCTTCGCCATCACCACTGACCCGTCGGTGCGCATCCAGAAGCTCAAAAAGAATGAATGCCAGGTCACCCTGTTCCCACGTCCCGCCGACCTCAAGGCGCTGGGCGAAGACAAGGACCTGAAACTGCCGAACCAGGCCGGTTTCAACCTGGGTTATATCGCTTACAACGTCATGGACAAGGTCAAGGGCAGCGATCAGCCAAACCCACTGGCCGACCTGCGCGTGCGCCAGGCCCTGGACATGTCGGTGAACAAACAGCAGATCATCGACTCGGTATACCAAGGCGCCGGACAACTGGCGGTCAACGCCATGCCGCCGACCCAATGGTCGTACGACACCACCATCAAGGACGCCAAGTTCGATCCTGAGAAAGCCAAGGCGCTGCTCAAGGAAGCGGGCGTCAAGGAAGGCACCGAGATCGTCTTGTGGGCCATGCCGGTTCAGCGTCCGTACAACCCGAACGCCAAGCTGATGGCAGAAATGCTGCAAAACGACTGGAAGAAGATCGGTCTGAACGTAAAAATCACCAGCTACGAGTGGGGCGAGTACATCAAGCGCTCCAAGGGCGGCGAGAACCAGGCCATGATCATTGGCTGGAGCGGTGACAATGGTGACCCGGACAACTGGCTCAACGTGCTGTTTGGCTGCGACTCGCTGAGCGGTAACAACTTCTCCAAATGGTGCGACAAGAAATTCGACGGCATCGTCAAAGAAGCCAAGGCCACCTCGGATGTCGCCAAACGCACCGAGCTGTACAAGCAGGCGCAACACATCCTCAAAGATGCAGTCCCGATGACACCTATCGCGCACTCGACGGTGTATCAACCCATGCGCAACACCGTACAGGACTTCAAGATCAGCCCGTTTGGCCTGAACTCCTTCTACGGCGTGAGCGTCAGCGGCAAGTAAGGATCATTGGCGGCGACGTTTCACAACGTCGCCGTTATTGCATTCGCCTGGACCGTAGGAAACAGACCACATTCGCAATCATTGCTTCCTACAGCAATTAACTGCGCCCTGTGTCTCTATTGCCTACAAGGTCAATCCGATTTTGCGCATTTACTGCGAAGTCCGCGGCCCATAACGTCGTAGGACAGCAGCAGCTCTAATTGGGAAAGGCACTTGCTGTGCGTGGGATCAGTGATGTCCTCCTGTCTGAAAGGTCGGAGGATTGCTCGCTGATAACAACTACAAACAAGGATCGGGATCGTCATGCGCCATACCACCGTTCTATCCGCAATTTTTGGCACCAGCCTGCTGGCTGTGGCCACGATGGGCCAAGCCGCCGACAAGAAGAGCCTGGTGTTCTGCTCCGAAGGCAGCCCGGCAGGTTTTGATACTGCGCAGTACACCACCGCCACCGACAACGATGTGGCCGAACCGCTGTACAACCGCTTGGTCGAGTTTGAAAAAGGCGCGACCAACGTACTGCCTGCGCTGGCGACCAAGTGGGATATTTCCGAAGACGGCCTGACCTACACCTTTCACCTGCGTGAAGGGGTGAAGTTCCACAGCAACAAGGAGTTCAAACCGACGCGGGACTTCAACGCCGACGACGTGCTGTTCACCTTCAACCGCATGCTTGACCCCGACCAACCGTTTCGCAAGGCCTACCCCACCGAGTTTCCGTACTTCAACGGGATGAGCCTGAACAAGAACATCGCCAAGGTCGAAAAAACCGGCCCGCACACCGTGGTGATGACCCTGAACTCGGTTGACGCCGCATTCGTGCAAAACATCGCCATGAGCTTTGCCGCGATCCTCTCGGCCGAATACGCCGAGCAATTGCTCAAGGCTGGCAGGCCCAGCGACATCAACCAGAAGCCGATTGGCACTGGCCCGTTTGTGTTCCAGCGCTACCAGAAGGATTCGCAGATCCGTTATGTGGCCAACAAACAATACTGGGACCCAAGCAAAGTCCAACTGGACCAACTGATCTTCGCCATCAACACCGACGCCTCGGTGCGGGTGCAAAAGCTCAAGGCCGGCGAATGCCAGGTGACCCTGCATCCGCGCCCGGCTGACGTGGACGCCCTCAAGGCCGACCCGAACCTGCAACTGCTGACCAAGCCGGGCTTCAACCTTGGCTATATCGCCTACAACGTGCGCCACAAACCCTTCGACCAGCTCGAAGTGCGCCAGGCGCTGGACATGGCGGTGAACAAGCAGAGCATCCTCAACGCCGTGTACCAGGGCGCGGGGCAATTGGCAGTCAACGCCATGCCGCCGACGCAGTGGTCTTACGACGACACCATCAAGGACGCCGCCTACAACCCGGAAAAAGCCAAGGAGCTGCTCAAGGCGGCCGGCGTGAAGGAAGGTACCGAGATCACCCTGTGGGCGATGCCGGTACAACGGCCGTACAACCCCAACGCCAAGCTGATGGCCGAGATGCTGCAAAGCGACTGGGCCAAGATCGGCCTCAAGGTCAAGATCGTCAGCTACGAGTGGGGCGAATACATCAAACGCACCAAGAATGGTGAGCACGATGTGAGCCTGATCGGCTGGACCGGCGACAACGGTGACCCGGACAACTGGCTGGGCACCCTGTACAGCTGCGACGCCATCGGCGGGAACAACTACTCCATGTGGTGTGACCCGGCGTACGACAAGCTGATCAAGCAAGCCAAGGTCGTGACCGACCGCGAACAACGGACGGTTCTGTACAAACAGGCGCAGCAACTGCTCAAACAGCAGGTGCCGATCACGCCAGTCGCCCACTCGACGGTCAACCAGCCGTTAAGCGTGAAAGTCGAAGGATTCAAAGTGAGCCCCTTCGGCCGCAACGTGTTCTCGGGCGTCAGCATCACCCCATAAAAAAATAACCGGATTGCGCAGGGCCTTTTAAGGGCCTTGCTGCAAACGTGCGGCCTTTTATCGGGAATTTTCCTACGGCAAACGTTTGCAATGGCTTGAACGAGTTACACACCCAATAGCCGGTTCACCTAAAAAGACCGGCATAAAAAAGAGAACCAAAGGAGCTTCATCCATGAAACTGAGCAGCAAAGCGCTTCTGGCCCTGGCCATCAGCAGCATCACGGCCACCGCCTACGCTGAACCCGCCAGCCAGGAATTCGTTCCTACCACCCTGGCCGGCGCCAGCGCCCAAAGCGAGGCCAAAGGCTTTATCGAAGATTTCAGCTTGGGCGGCACCACGCGTAACTGGTACTCCCATGAAAGCCTCTATCGTGGCGGCTCCTGGAACTACACCGAGCACGGCGTAGCCAAGACTGACCGTAACCGTACCAACTGGGTTCAAGGCACCATCATCAACGCCAGCTCGGGTTTCACCCAGGGCACCGTAGGCGTCAAGACCGAAGTGGCCGTGTACAACGCCCTGGTTCTGGACCGCAGCAAGCGTGATATCAAAGGTGGCTCCAACCGTACCCTGGCTGATTCCGACGGCAACGCTGTAGACCAGTGGAGCAAACTGGGCCTGGCCAACGTGCAGTTCCGTGTATCGAACACCACGCTGACCGCCGGCCGTCAGAACTTCAGCACGCCGATCGTCGACAACATCGGCAACCGTGCACTGCCTTCGAGCTTCCAGGGCGTGAGCTTCAACAGCGAAGAGTTCAGCAACCTGTCGTTCCAGGGCGGCGTGTTTGACCGGGTGTCGCCACGTACCGAGCAGAGCCTGTCCAAATTCCGCTCCGAGTACAGCGCAGGCGGTGCAAACGGCGCGACCACCGACAAGGTCTACACCCTGGGTGCCAACTACCAGCCGTTCAAGAGCCTGAAGACCAGCTTCTTCGGCGCCAACGTGAAGGACTTCTGGAACCAGTACTACTTCGGCGCAACCCACGAGTTGGGTGACAGCCAGATCCTGTCCCTGACCACCGGCTTGAACTACTACAAGACCGTGGACGAAGGCAAAAAGCTGATGGGCGAAATCGACAACAACACGTACTCGTTGTCGCTCGGCCTGGCGCACCAAGCGCACAGCTTGACCTTCGCCTACCAGGCGGTTGACGGTAACGAGTACTTCGACTACCTGCACGAAACCAACGGCATCTACCTGGCCAACTCCCTGACCTCCGACTTCAACGGCCCGAACGAGAAGTCCTTCCAGGTTGCCTATGGCCTGAACATGGCCGAATACGGCGTACCGGGTCTTAAGTTCAACGTTTACTCGGCACGCGGCTGGGGCATTGACGGTACTCACTACAACAGTGGCAACGGCACACTCGGCTACGGCGCGCAGATCAAGCTCCAGGATGGCGAGAAGCATCAGGAGTACGGCGTCGGCGCCAGCTATGCGATCCAGAGCGGCCCACTCAAGGCCACCGCGATTCGCGCCACCTACGTGGAACACCGTGCCAGCGAACAACAATCTGACGGTTCTATCAAAGAATTCCGTCTGGTCACCACCATCCCGTTCAACATCCTTTAATTAGCGCCAGGTAGACGGCGGGCTCAGGACGAGCCCGCCGTCTACGCTTGTCTGGTTCCATCGAGTGTTCGAGGTCTGATAATGAAAATGCTCCCGCTACAAGCCGCCATCGCTGTCGCGCTGTTAAGCGTGGCTGTTGGCATTTCGGCCAAACCGCTGGTGGTCTGCACCGAAGCCAGCCCGGAGGGTTTCGACCCGGTGCTGTACACCACGGCGGTCACCGCTGACGCCGCGGCCGAAACCATGTTCAACCGCCTGGTGGACTTCAAGCCCGGCACCACCGAAGTGGTTCCCGCACTGGCCAAGGCCCTGCCTGAAATCAGCGCCGATGGCCTGACCTACACCTTTCACCTGCGTGACGACATCAAGTTCCACACCACCGACTACTTCAAACCCACGCGCAACATGAATGCCGACGACGTGCTTTGGAGCTTCCAGCGCCAGCTGGACCCGAACCACCCGTGGCATAAAAAGTCCCTCGTGGGCTACCCGTACTTTGAAAGCATGGGCTTCAAGGAACTGCTCAAGAGCGTCGAGAAGACCGACGATCACACCGTCGTCTTTACCCTCACCCGCCCTGAAGCACCGTTTTTGGCCGACCTGGGCATGGCATTCTCTTCCATCCATTCGAAGGAATACGCCGACCAGTTGCTCCAATCCGGCAAGACCGAAGACCTTAACGCCAAGCCCATCGGCACCGGCCCGTTCGTCTTCACCCGTTATCAGAAAGATGCTCAGGTGCGGTTCAAGGCCAACCCCGACTACTTCCGTGGCAAACCGCAGGTAGACCCGCTGATCCTGGCGATCAGCACCGATAACAACGTGCGCCTGCAGAAGCTCAAGGCCAACGAATGCCAAATTGCGCTGTTCCCCAAGCCAGATGACATTCCAAGCATCAAGAAAGACCCGAACCTGAAAGTCGATGAACTGGCGGCGATGACCACCAGCTACACCGCGATGAACACCACCCACAAATACATGAGCGATGCGCGGGTACGCCACGCCATCAATATCGCGTTCGACAAGGCCGGCTATACCGAAGCCCTGTTCGGCAAAGGTAATGCCGTGGTGGGCACCGGCCCTTATCCACCGACTTTGTTGGGTTTCAGCGACAAGTTGAAGAACCCGCCGCGCGATCTGGACAAGGCCCGCGCCCTGCTCAAGGAAGCCGGCGTACCGGAAGGCACTGAATTCACCCTGTTCACCCGCAACGGTGGCGGCCCGACCAACCCCAACCCGATGCTCGGCGCCCAGCGCATGCAGGCAGATCTGGCGCAGATTGGCCTGAAAGTGAACATCAAAGTCATGGAATGGGGCGAAATGCTTAAGCGTGCTAAAAACGGTGAGCACGACATGGTTTCGGCGGGCTGGGTCGGCGACAACGGCGACCCAGACAACTTCCTCACGCCCAACCTGAGTTGCGATGCGGCCAAAAACGGCGAAAACTACGCGCGCTGGTGTAACAAGGAGTTTCAAGACTTGATCGACAAGGCACGCGCCGTCGCTGAACCCGCCCAGCGCGCTGCACTCTATGAACAAGCACAGGACGTTTTCGACAAAGACCAACCCTGGCTGCCCATGGCATATCCGAAACTGTTCACGGCCATGCGCAAAAACGTAGAAGGTTTCCAACAAAGCCCTCTGGGTACCAATAACTTCGCCACCACCCAGGTGAAGTAAATAAGAAAAACGCTCGGCACCGCCCACCAGGGCAGTGCCGAACTTGCCTAACCGGCTGATTGAGGTACACAACACGATGTTTAGTTTTATTGCCCGCCGACTGGGGTTATTGATCCCCACGTTTTTCGGCATCACGTTGCTCACGTTTGCGTTGATTCGCATGATCCCTGGCGACCCCGTCGAAGTGATGATGGGTGAAAGGCGCGTCGACCCCGAGATGCACGCACAGGCAATGGAACGCCTTGGCCTTAACAAGCCGCTGTATGCGCAATACCTGGACTACGTCGGCAAGCTCGCCCAGGGCGACCTTGGCGAATCCCTGCGCACCCGCACCAGCGTGTGGACTGAATTCACCGCCCTCTTCCCCGCGACCCTGGAACTGTCCATGGCCGCCCTGTTGTTCGCCGGTATCCTGGGCCTGTTGGCCGGGGTGATCGCGGCACTCAAGCGAGGATCCCTGTTCGACCATGGGGTGATGGGCATCTCCCTGGCGGGATACTCGATGCCGATCTTCTGGTGGGGCCTGATCCTGATCATGTTCTTCTCGGTGAGCCTTGGCTGGACCCCGGTTTCCGGGCGGATCGACCTGCTCTACGACATCGAGCCGCGCACCGGCTTCATGCTGATCGACACCCTGCTGGCTGACGAGCCGGACGCGTTCTTCGACGCCCTGCACCACCTGATCCTGCCGGCCATCGTGCTCGGCACCATCCCGCTGGCAGTGATTGCGCGGATGACCCGCTCATCCATGCTCGAAGTGCTGCGCGAAGACTACATCCGTACCGCCAAGGCCAAAGGCCTGTCGCCGGCGCGGGTGGTGTTCGTGCACGGCCTGCGTAATGCCTTGATCCCGGTATTGACCGTGGTCGGCCTGCAAGTCGGCACGCTGCTGGCCGGTGCGGTACTGACCGAAACCATCTTCTCGTGGCCCGGCATCGGCAAATGGCTGATCGAAGCCATTGGCGCGCGGGACTACCCGGTGGTGCAAAACGGCATTCTGCTGATCGCCTGCCTGGTGATCCTGGTGAACTTCGTGGTGGACATCCTCTACGGCTTCGCCAACCCACGCATCCGTCACCAGCGCTGAGATCAAGACCATGACCACACCTACTCAAGTGTCAGCAGTCGATCAAAGCCTGCTGTACCCGTCCCCGTACAAAGAATTCTGGCAAGCCTTCTCCAAGAACAAAGGCGCGGTTGCCGGCCTGGCGTTCATGCTGCTGATCGTGTTCTGCGCGATTTTCGCCCCTTGGGTGGCGCCGCATAACCCGAGTGAGCAATACCGTGACTTCCTGCTAACCCCGCCGTCGTGGCTTGAAGGCGGGCAAATGCAGTTCCTGCTGGGCACCGACGAACTGGGCCGCGACCTGCTCTCGCGCTTGATCCAGGGCTCGCGCCTGTCGCTGCTGATCGGCTTGTCATCGGTAGTGATGTCGCTGATTCCGGGCATCCTGCTGGGCTTGTTCGCCGGGTTCTTCCCGCGCCTGCTAGGCCCGACCATCATGCGCCTGATGGACATCATGCTGGCCCTGCCCTCGCTGCTGCTGGCGGTTGCCATTGTCGCCATCCTCGGCCCTGGCCTGATCAACACCGTGATCGCCATCGCGATCGTGTCGCTGCCCTCCTACGTACGCTTGACCCGCGCAGCGGTGATGGGCGAACTGAACCGTGACTACGTAACTGCCGCGCGCCTGGCTGGTGCTGGCTTGCCACGCCTGATGTTCATCACCGTGCTGCCCAACTGCATGGCGCCGCTGATCGTGCAGGCGACCTTGAGCTTCTCCTCGGCGATTCTCGATGCCGCCGCCCTGGGCTTCCTCGGCCTTGGCGTACAACCGCCAACCCCTGAGTGGGGCACCATGCTGGCTTCGGCCCGTGACTACATCGAACGCGCCTGGTGGGTAGTGAGTTTGCCGGGTTTGACCATTTTGCTCAGCGTGCTGGCAATCAACTTGATGGGCGACGGCTTGCGCGATGCGCTGGACCCGAAACTCAAGAACGCCGCCTGAGGAGATTCCCATGTCACTGTTAGAAATCAAGAATCTCAACGTACGCTTCGGCGACAAGACCGCCGTACCGGTAGTCGATGGCCTCGACATCTCGGTCGACAAAGGCGAAGTCCTGGCGATTGTTGGCGAGTCGGGTTCGGGTAAATCCGTGACCATGATGGCGCTGATGGGCCTGATCGAGCACCCCGGCATCGTCACCGCCGACTCGCTGACCTTCGACGGCAAGGACATGCTCAAACTGAGCAACCGCCAGCGCCGCCAAATCGTCGGCAAAGACCTGGCGATGGTCTTCCAAGACCCGATGACCGCGCTGAACCCTAGCTACACCGTGGGTTTCCAGATTGAAGAAGTGCTGCGCCTGCACCTGAAAATGTCTGGCAAGCAAGCGCGCAAACGCGCCATCGAACTGTTGGAAAAGGTCGAGATCCCAGGCGCTGCCAGCCGTATGGACGCCTACCCGCACCAACTGTCCGGCGGTATGAGCCAGCGTGTAGCCATCGCCATGGCGATTGCCGGCGAGCCAAAACTGCTGATCGCCGATGAGCCGACCACCGCGTTGGACGTCACGATTCAAGCGCAGATCATGGACCTGCTGCTGGCCCTGCAAAAAGAGCAGAACATGGGCCTGGTGCTCATCACCCACGACTTGGCCGTAGTGGCCGAGACCGCCCAGCGCGTATGCGTGATGTACGCCGGCCAAGCGGTGGAAGTCGGCCAGGTGCCGCAGTTGTTCGACATTCCGGCACACCCCTACAGCGAAGCGCTGCTCAAGGCGATTCCCGAGCACAGCCTGGGCGCCACGCGCCTGGCCACGCTGCCGGGCATCGTGCCGGGCCGTTATGACCGCCCGCAAGGTTGCCTGCTGTCACCGCGCTGCCCGTACGTGCAGGAAAGCTGCCGTACCCAGCGCCCAGGGCTTGACCCGAAAACCAACAGCCTTGCGCGCTGCTTCTACCCCTTGAACCAGGAGGTGGCGTAATGGCCGTCGTTCTTACCGCCCGCGACCTCACCCGTCACTACGAAGTGTCCCGTGGCCTGTTCAAGGGCCACGCCACGGTGCGTGCCCTCAATGGCGTGTCTTTTGAGCTGGAAGCCGGCAAGACCCTCGCGGTAGTGGGCGAGTCGGGTTGCGGCAAATCCACATTGGCCCGTGCCCTCACGCTGATCGAGGAGCCCTCTTCGGGCTCGTTGAAAATCGCCGGCCAGGAAGTCGCCGGTGCCGACAAAGCCCAGCGCAAGCAATTGCGCAAAGACGTGCAGATGGTGTTCCAGAGCCCGTACGCCTCGTTGAATCCCCGGCAGAAAGTCGGCGACCAACTGGGCGAACCGCTGCTGATCAACACCAACCTGTCCGCCGCCGAACGCCGCGAGAAAGTGCAGGCGATGATGAAACAAGTGGGCCTGCGCCCCGAGCATTATCAGCGCTACCCGCACATGTTCTCCGGTGGCCAGCGCCAACGCATCGCCCTGGCCCGCGCCATGATGCTGCAACCCAAAGTGCTGGTGGCCGATGAACCCACCTCGGCACTGGACGTGTCGATCCAGGCCCAGGTGCTCAACCTGTTCATGGACTTGCAACAGGAATTCAACACCGCCTACGTGTTCATCTCCCACAACCTGGCGGTGGTGCAACACGTCGCCGACGACGTGATGGTGATGTACCTCGGCCGCCCGGTAGAAGTGGGCCCCAAGGAAGACATCTACGCCCGCCCTCTGCATCCTTACACCCAGGCATTGCTGTCGGCCACCCCGACCATTCACCCGGACCCGAACAAACCGAAGATCAAGATCGTCGGCGAGCTGCCCAACCCGCTGAACCCGCCGCCTGGCTGCGCGTTTCACAAGCGTTGCCCGTATGCGACGGCGCGGTGCAGCACCGAGGAGCCGCAGTTGCGGGCGTTGGATAATCGGCAAGTGGCTTGCCACTACGCGGAGCAATTTGTGGCGTGACCGCGCAAAAAAATGCCCTGGGTGATTAGGCCCAGGGCATTACATGAGTTCTAACGCCCCACCCGTCGGATTGCGCATCAACCCGGCGGGCGGGGCTTTTTTTATGTGTCGCTATCACCTTGATCATCGCTGTTGTCATCATCCGGTGGCGCTTGTTGGTCATCGTCATCCTCGGAGCCGCCTTGGTCCTTGTCGCCGGCTTCTGATTCGCTTGCAGCCAACTGCAAGGTCTTTGACGCCACAAACCCCGTCGCTTGGCTCTGCACGGCGGTGTTGGCCCATGCGGAGGAGGCACCCAGCGATAACACCACCAGCACTTTGAGCAACAGCACTAAACGTTGAAAGATAGTCATGGTCAGTTTCCATCCCGTCAGTGAATCACACGCACCGGCATTCGACCGGCACTATCAATCAAGCTAGTTCCGTCCAAGGGTTTGCGCCAATCGCGCCTGTCAGGTATCGCCGTCGTCGTAGGTTTCGCTGTCTTCCCCTTCGTTATAGGGGTTTTCGGCGTCTTCCTTGGGCGCAGGCTGGGCCTGGGGCTTCCAGCTGCCGGAGTTGACTTCGTTCTGCTTGCGCTTGGTGACGGGGCCGGTGTCTTTCCATTGGGGCGTGCCGGCGTCGGCCAGGGCGTGGGTGGTGGGGAGTAGCAGGCCAGCGAGCAGTATCAGGTGGATGGCGCGTTGATGAGTTCGCACAGCGGTCTCCTTTACAGTCTGAGGGTAAAAGCTAGTCCCGATATACGGTTCTCGCCAACCTCAAGCCTTGTGAAGAGCAACCTGTGGGAGCGGGCTTGCTCGCGAAAGCGGTGGGTCAGTGAAATATGTATCGGCTGAAACACCGCATTCGCGAGCAAGCCCGCTCCCACATTTGGTTTTGCAGCGCCTATAAAAAAGGGTGAAGCCATCACAGCTTCACCCTTCTCGATACCGCTCAGACCTTAATGGTGCTCGCGAGTCGCGCGGAATTTCACATCCGGCCAGCGCTCTTCCATCAATGCCAGGTTCACCCGCGTAGGCGCCAGGTAGGTCAGGTGACCACCGCCGTCCACCGCGAGGTTTTCTACCGCCTTGTTGGAGAACTCTTCCAACTTCTTCTTATCGCTGCAATCGATCCAGCGCGCGGAGTACACGGTGATGGGCTCGTAGGAGCATTCGACCTTGTATTCCTCTTTCAAGCGGCTGGCGACCACATCGAACTGCAGCACACCGACGGCGCCGAGGATGATGTCGTTGCTGCGCTCGGGGAAGAACACCTGGGTGGCGCCCTCCTCGGCCAACTGCTGCAAACCTTGGCGCAGTTGCTTGGATTTGAGCGGGTCGCGCAGGCGTACGCGGCGGAACAGTTCCGGGGCGAAGTGCGGGATGCCGGTGAAGCCCAGGGTTTCGCCTTCGGTGAAGGTGTCGCCGATCTGGATGGTGCCGTGGTTGTGCAGGCCGATGATGTCGCCGGCGTAGGCTTCTTCGAGCTGTTCACGCTCGGAGGAGAAGAACGTCAGGGCGTCGCCGATGCGTACGTCCTTGCCGGTGCGCACGTGGCGCATTTTCATGCCTTTTTCGTATTTGCCGGAGCAGATGCGCATGAAGGCGATACGGTCGCGGTGTTTGGGGTCCATGTTCGCCTGGATCTTGAACACGAAGCCGGTGAATTTTTCTTCAACCGGCTCTACGGTGCGCTCGTTGGCCACACGGGCCAGTGGGCGCGGGGCCCAATCGACAACCGCATCCAGCACGTGGTCCACGCCGAAGTTGCCCAGGGCAGTCCCGAAGAACACCGGGGTCAGTTGGCCGTCGAGGAACTCCTGCTGGTTGAACTCATGGCAGGCGCCCTGCACCAGTTCCAGTTGGTCGACGAAACGGTCGTACTCGTCACCCAGGTGGGCGCGGGCTTCGTCCGAGTCGAGCTTCTCGATGATCTTGGTTTCGGTGCGTTCGTGACCGTGGCCGGCGGTGTAGACAATGATGTAGTCGTCGGCCAGGTGGTACACGCCCTTGAAGTCGCGGTAGCAACCAATCGGCCAGGTGATCGGCGCGGCCTTGATCTTCAGGACTGCTTCGATTTCATCCAACAGCTCGATAGGGTCGCGGATGTCGCGGTCGAGTTTGTTGATGAAGCTGACGATGGGCGTGTCACGCAGGCGGCACACGTCCATCAGCGCGATGGTACGTGGCTCGACGCCTTTACCGCCGTCGAGGACCATCAGCGCCGAGTCGACCGCGGTCAGGGTGCGATAGGTGTCTTCGGAGAAGTCTTCGTGGCCCGGGGTGTCGAGCAGGTTGACCATGTGGTCGCGATACGGGAACTGCATGACCGACGTGGTAATGGAAATACCCCGTTGTTTTTCCATTTCCATCCAGTCGGAGGTGGCATGGCGGTCGGATTTGCGGGATTTCACCGTGCCGGCCACCGCGATTGCCTTGCCCATCAGCAACAGCTTCTCGGTGATGGTGGTTTTACCGGCATCGGGGTGGGAAATAATGGCGAAAGTGCGGCGTTTCGCGACTTCGGCGGCCTGGTGGGTCATGGGAAATCGCCTGGCAGGTGAGTCAAAAAAGGGCGGCGAGTATAGCGTAATCACAGGCACCCGGACCACCGTTCACCCGATTAGGGGTGGCTAAATGCTGCCAAGTGTGGAACCTTTTAAAAGGTCGAGACGTCCACTCCCCTGCTACCGCACTCGGAACAGGGGCTGATAAATCAGCAAGTTAGCCTGACGAGGCTGCGCTCATGGCTTGATCTCACGTCGCCTTACCGACATGACCAAGCTGCTTTTCGCGACCACATTCGCCGACAGCCAGGAATGGCATTGCCGCTCGGAAATGTGTTCGCCGACAAAAGAAAAAAGGAGTCCGCCTGTGGCTATTCGCTATGGCAAAGGGCTGATAGGAGGTGCGGTTGTCGTCGCCCTCCTGGCCCTGCTGGTCCACTGGATTGGCATCAACACGATCGAGATGTACCGCGACGATTTGTTGTTTTACCTGCAAGCACATTTGATCCTCGTTCTAGTCTCCATGCTGGCGGCCCTTGTTGTGGGCATCCCCGCCGGTATCCTGCTCAGCCGACCGCACATGGTCGGGCGCGCAGAACGCTTCATGCAGATCTTCAACATCGGCAACACCGTCCCTCCCCTGGCCGTACTGGCCATCGCCCTCGGCGTCCTCGGCATCGGCAGCGGCCCGGCCATCTTCGCGCTGTTCCTAGCCTCCCTCCTGCCCATCGTGCGCAACACCTACGAAGGCCTGAAAAACGTCCAGGGTTCCCTCAAAGAAGCCGCCACCGGCATCGGCATGACGCCGCGCCAGGTGCTGTTTCGCGTGGAATTGCCCAACGCTGTGCCGATCATCATCGGTGGCGTGCGCGTGGCCCTGGCGATCAACGTCGGTACCGCCCCGCTGGCGTTCCTGATCGGCGCCAACAGCCTGGGCAGCCTGATCTTCCCCGGCATCGCCCTGAACAATCAGCCGCAATTGCTGCTCGGCGCCGCGTGCACCGCGTTGCTGGCCTTGCTGCTTGACGGTCTGGTGACCATGGCCAGCCGCCTCTGGCTGGAACGCGGGTTGCGTCCGTCTTAAGGCTGCTAAGGAATTCACATGAAAAAACTGACTTTGATATTGAGCTGCGTCCTGCTGTTCGCAGGCATTGCGCAAGCCGCCGAAAAACCAGTCATCCGCATCGGCGCCCGGGTGTTCACCGAACAGACCCTGTTGGCCGAAATCACCTCCCAGTACCTGCGCACCAAGGGCTATGACACCCGCGTGACCGGTGGCCTGGGCAGCAACCTGGCGCGCAGTGCCCAGGAAAGCGGGCAACTGGACCTGATCTGGGAATACACCGGCGTGTCGCTGGTGGCCTACAACCACGTGGACGAGAAGCTCGACAGCGAACAGTCCTACGCACGGGTTAAAGAACTCGACGCGAAAAAAGGCCTGGTCTGGCTCTCGCCGTCGCGTTTCAGCAACACCTATGCCCTGGCGCTGCCTGAGAAGGTTGCCGAGGAACACCCTGAGATCAATAGCATCAGCGACCTGACTGAAGCCGTCGCGTCCAAGGCCGACGCCCACCGCCTGGTGGCCCTGGACACCGAGTTCGCCAACCGCTCCGACGGCCTGGCCGGCATGGTCAAGCTGTACGACATGAACCTGACCCGCAAGAACACCCGGCAGATGGACGCCGGCCTGGTCTACACCGCCCTGCGTAATGGCCAGGTGTTTGCCGGTTTGGTCTACACCACTGACGGTCGCCTGAACGCATTCAAATTGAAGCTGCTGGAAGACGACAAGCACTACTTCCCGGACTACACCGCAGCGCCTGTGGTGCGTCAGGTTTATCTCGACGCTCACCCGCAACTGGCCGCCGACCTCAAGCCACTGGCCGCGCTGTTCGACGATGAAACCATGCGCCAGCTCAATGCGCGGGTCGACGTCGACCATGAAAGCCCATCCGCTGTTGCCGCCGATTTCTTGCGCCAACACCCGATCAATCAATAAGAGGAGAAGACATGGAATTTCTGAACGCCTTTTCCCATCTTGACTGGGCCCAAGTCCTGCACCTGACCTGGCAGCACATCACCCTGGTGGGCATCGCCGTGATCCTCGCGATCCTGATCGGCGTGCCGCTGGGCATCCTGATGACGCGTTTCCCGACATTGGCCGGCCCGCTGCAAGCCAGCGCCACGGTGCTGCTGACCGTGCCGTCCATCGCCCTGTTCGGCCTGCTGCTGCCGTTCTACTCCAAATTCGGCCAGGGCCTGGGGCCGATGCCGGCGATCACCGCGGTGTTCCTCTACTCCCTGCTGCCGATCATGCGTAACACCTACCTGGCCCTAACCGGCGTGGAACCGGGCATTCGCGAGGCCGCACGCGGCATCGGCATGACCTTCGGTCAGCGCCTGCGCATGGTCGAGTTGCCCATCGCCGTGCCGGTGATCCTCGCCGGTGTACGCACCGCCGTGGTGATGAACATTGGTGTAATGACCATCGCCGCCACCATCGGCGCCGGTGGCCTGGGTGTACTTATTCTGGCTTCCATCAGCCGCAGCGACATGTCGATGCTGATCGTCGGCGCCGTGTTGGTCAGTCTCCTGGCCATCTTCGCCGACCTGCTTTTGCAATGGCTGCAACGCTCGCTGACTCCAAAAGGATTGCTCAAATGATCGAACTTCAAAACCTGTCCAAGACCTTCCAAAGCAACGGCAAGACTGTCACCGCCGTGAACGATGTGAGCCTGACCGTCAACGAAGGCGAGATTTGCGTATTCCTCGGCCCTTCGGGCTGCGGCAAGAGCACCACGCTGAAAATGATCAACCGCCTGATCAAGCCCACGTCGGGCAAGATTTTGATCAACGGTGAAGACACCACCGACCTGGATGAAGTGACCCTGCGTCGCAACATCGGCTATGTGATCCAGCAGATCGGCCTGTTCCCCAACATGACCATCGAAGAAAACATCGTGGTCGTGCCCAAGCTGCTCGGCTGGGACAAACAGAAATGCCACGACCGCGCCCGCGAGTTGATGAGCATGATCAAGCTGGAGCCCAAGCAGTACCTGCATCGCTACCCGCGTGAATTGTCGGGCGGGCAGCAACAGCGTATCGGTGTGATCCGCGCACTGGCGGCCGACGCGCCGTTGCTGTTGATGGACGAGCCCTTCGGCGCAGTCGACCCGATCAACCGCGAGATGATCCAGAACGAGTTCTTCGAGATGCAGCGCGCGCTGAACAAGACTGTGATCATGGTCAGCCACGACATCGACGAAGCCATCAAGCTGGGTGACAAGATCGCCATCTTCCGTGCTGGCAAGTTGCTGCAGATCGACCATCCGGACACCCTGCTGGCCCACCCGGCCGACGAGTTCGTCAGCAACTTCGTGGGCCAGGACAGCACCCTCAAGCGCCTGCTGCTGGTGAAGGCCGAAGACGCGGCGGACAACGCCCCCTCGGTCAGCCCGGAAACCCCGGTGGCCGATGCGCTGGAACTGATGGACGAGCACGACCGCCGCTATGTGGTGGTCACCTGCGCCGAGAACAAGGCGCTGGGTTACGTACGACGTCGCGACCTGCACCGTCAGACCGGCACCTGCGGCCAGTACCTGCGCGAGTTCAACGCCACGGCGGCGTATGACGAGCATTTGCGCATCTTGTTGTCGCGCATGTACGAGTTCAACCGCTCGTGGTTGCCGGTGATGGATGCGGAGCGGGTGTTCCTTGGGGAAGTGACGCAGGAGTCGATTGCTGAGTATTTAAGCTCTGGTAAGTCCCGTGGGGGCAAGACCAGTATTGTTTCGCCAGCGGAGACTGCGCTGGCGTGACCTGAAACTACGCGCTTAATCATATGGGAGGGGGCTTGCTCTCGCCCATATTCGATCGAATATCACGATTTTTTCTGGTTATTACAAATTGGTATCAGAAACTGTGAGAAGTCACAGGTTCTTTTTATCTGGCAAAGCATTCAACTGACCCTGTGCAGCCTTTTATCTGCACATGAGAGCCTCTGCGCATACCTGCGCATTGATATGCCTTCCTTCAGATTCAGGAGCCTGTAATGACCAATTCCACAACTTCAGACTTGCCAACTGCACCGCCTGGCCGCGAAGACCAGCCGGATCCGAACCCAAATCAGGCGGTAACGTTGCGATTGAGCCCAAGCGGGAATCCCCATACGGTAACCAGAGGAAACTCATACGAAATACGTCCTTTCGCCGATCTACTGGATGCCAATGGGAATAAGGTTCCCGGTAACGGAAGATGGATCGATCCAAATATCCCAGGGGTATTCGTCGGTGCAGGTCTGGGGTACTTGAACGGTAACGTCAGAATCACGTCAGTGACGAGCAATATGAGTATCCCCGTCACGCTCACGCAAATTGACCCTCCCTATCTAAGTGGCAGTTGGACATTCCAGATTGTAGTGAGAGGTTAAGTCAGTAAGGTTTCCTGAACACTCATGCCAGGAATGCGGGGGCGGAACGTTTAAAAAAGCCCCCCTTTTTCCTCTCTGTCTCCTCTTTCGGGGAACATCATTCCGTCACACCTGTCGGTTACATAAGTAGCTGCACGGGTCCCCGCGACGAACGCGTGCAAAAACGCGACATTTTTAGTTGATCTCAAGCCCCTCACGCCCTAAAGTTCGCGCCGAACGTCCATGCTGGAAACGATCCATCCGGCTCAAGTACTGACGACGAGACAGCAAGGCCAAGGGCTGCATTACCGCCCATGGCCTTTTTGCTTTCGGCGACATGCCTTGGGAAGTAGGCGAACCAAAGTGGGGATACGGAGGACGTTCATTTGCACCCATTGTTAATTTCAGTTTGCCAGTAGGAGTTCCCAGCATGTCGATCAAGGTCGAAGATTATTTCGCGCGCGCCACTTTTGACAAAATGAAGGCGTTCGCCGATAAGCAAGAAACCCCGTTCGTGGTGATCGACACCGCGATGATCAGCCAGGCCTACGATGACCTGCGCGCCGGTTTCGAATTCGCCAAAGTCTATTACGCGGTCAAGGCCAACCCGGCCGTCGAGATCATCGACCTGCTCAAAGAGAAAGGTTCGAGCTTCGACATCGCCTCCATCTATGAGCTGGACAAAGTGATGGACCGTGGCGTCAGCGCCGACCGTATCAGCTACGGCAACACCATCAAGAAATCCAAGGACATCCGCTACTTCTACGAGAAAGGCGTGCGCCTGTTCTCCACCGACTCCGAAGCCGACCTGCGTAACATCGCCAAGGCCGCACCGGGCTCGAAAGTGTATGTGCGTATCCTCACCGAAGGCTCGACCACAGCTGACTGGCCTTTGTCGCGCAAATTCGGCTGCCAGACCGACATGGCCATGGACCTGCTGATCCTGGCCCGTGACCTGGGCCTGGTGCCGTACGGCATCTCGTTCCACGTCGGTTCCCAACAGCGCGACATCAGCGTGTGGGACGCGGCGATCGCCAAGGTCAAAGTGATCTTCGAACGCCTGAAGGAAGAAGACGGTATTCACCTGAAGCTGATCAACATGGGCGGCGGCTTCCCGGCCAACTACATCACTCGCACCAACAGCCTGGAAACCTACGCTGAAGAAATCATCCGCTTCCTCAAGGAAGACTTCGGCGACGACCTGCCGGAAATCATCCTGGAGCCGGGCCGTTCATTGATCGCCAACGCCGGTATCCTGGTGAGCGAAGTGGTACTGGTTGCGCGTAAATCCCGTACCGCCGTCGAGCGTTGGGTGTACACGGATGTGGGCAAGTTCTCCGGCCTGATCGAAACCATGGACGAAGCCATCAAGTTCCCGATCTGGACCGAGAAGAAAGGCGAGATGGAAGAAGTGGTTATCGCCGGCCCAACCTGCGACAGCGCCGACATCATGTACGAGAACTACAAGTACGGCCTGCCGCTGAACCTGGCGATTGGTGATCGTTTGTACTGGTTGTCCACCGGTGCGTACACCACCAGCTACAGCGCGGTTGAGTTCAATGGGTTTCCGCCGTTGAAGTCGTTCTACGTCTGACCCTGTAGAAACCGGCTCCCTGTGGCGAGGGAGCTTGCTCCCGCTGGGCTGCGCAGCGGCCCCGACGATGTTGGGAGCGCTTCGCACTGGAGCGCCAGCCCGGTCCAGCGGGAGCAAGCTCCCTCGCCACAGCCGGTGTCTACAGACTCAGCTGTGTCGCACGCGCCTCGTACTCCTCGGCCATCGCGCGGACTTGCGGATCATCCGCCGCCGCCAACGCCTTCTGCGCCGTGTGCAAGAACTTCAAGTTCCCCCCCGCCAATGCCTTGCGCAACCACTCCAGCGCTATATCGACCTGGCCTCTGTCCGCCAGCACCGCCGCGTAGCTGAACTGTCCGCGAAAATCGCCGCCTTCCGCTGAACGGCGATACCAATCCACAGCGGCATCCAGATCCCTCGGGCAAAACCGTCCATCTTCCAGATAACGCCCCAGCAGGTTCATCGATTTAGCGTGGCCTTGCTCGGCGGCCTGGCGATAGAAGGCCAGCGCTTGCCCTTGGTCTTCGGCAACCCCGCGACCGGTGGCCAGCAGATTGGCGCAGTTATACTGCCCCCAATCCAACCCCGCCTCGGCCGCCACGCGGTATTCCCGCGCCGCCGCCGCTTCATCGACTGCACAGCCCCAACCATGCTCCAGGCAACGCCCAGCCATATTGCGCGCCATCAAGTGCCCGCCCTGGGCCGCGATCTGGAACCAGCGCAGCGCCAGCGCTTCATCCTGTGCGATGCCTCGGCCTTCCAGCAGGATTTGCGCGAGCAGGGCCTGGGCATCCACCACCCCTTCTTTCGCCGCGATCAGGATGGCCTGGGCGGCACGTACCGGAGAGTCGTCGAGCATGCTTTGCAATTGCTCGACGTTGAGCACTTCTTCGCGACGCAACAAAAAACCCATGTCAGACCTCAGCCCAGCGGCGCAGCAGGTTGTGGTAGGTGCCGGTGAGTTGGATCAGCGCCGGGTGGTCGGGCATATCGGCGCTCAGTTGCTGGATCGCGCCGTCCATTTCAAACAGCAGCGTGCGCTGGCTGTCTTCGCGCACCAGGCTTTGGGTCCAGAAGAAGGAGGCGTAGCGCGCGCCACGGGTCACGGCGTTGACTTTGTGCAGGCTGGAGCCGGGGTACAGCACCATATCGCCGGCTGGCAACTTGACCCGTTGCAGGCCGAAGGTGTCCTGAATCTCCAGCTCGCCGCCGTCGTACTCCTCCGGATCGCTGAAGAACAGGGTCGACGACAAGTCGGTACGCACCCGCTCAAAGCTACCCCGGGCCTGACGCACGGCGTTATCGATATGGAAGTCGAAACTCTTGCCTTCGGTGTAACAGTTGAACAGCGGCGGGAAGACCTTGTTGGGTAACGCCGCCGACATAAACAGCGGATTTTTCCACAACCGCTCCAGCATCGCCGCGCCGATTTCCTTGGCCAGGGGGTGGCCTGCGGGCAATTGCAGGTTGTGTTTGGCTTTGGCGGATTGGTGCCCGGCTGTGATTTTGCCGTCGGCCCAATCGGTGGTTTCTAGCGCCTGGCGGATGCGCTGCACTTCTTCACGAGAGAACAGGCCGGGAATGTGCAGCAACATGGGGCGATACCACCTGAATTCAGAGAGGCGCCAATGGTATTGATTCTTATCAAGCCTGTAAAACGCCGAGACGGATGAGATCGTAAAAACCGTAAGGGGAAAGTGTAAAGAACGTAAATTTGATGCAAATAGCAATGTATCGCAATTGATATGAATACTTGTTCGCCCTATATTCCGCCGCCTCACATCCTTGGGGAAAGGACACGTCATGTCGCGCACTTCAATAAAAACACCTGCCAGTTCACCACGTATGCTGGCCTCGGCCATCGGCGTTGCTCTCACTGCAAGCTCTGCTGCCCACCTGGCACAAGCGGCTGAAGACACCGAACAAAAAGGCGAGCGCAACAGCATTTCTCTCGGCGCCACCAGCATCACCGGCCAGGAGCAGGACAACACCTCCTACCAGGTCGAAAAAGCCTCGTCGCAGAAGTACACCGCGCCGCTGGTGGACACACCGCGCTCGGTCACCGTGGTTCCGCAACAAGTGCTCAAGGACACCGCTGCCACCTCGTTGCAGGATGCCTTGCGCACCGTACCGGGCATCACCTTCGGCGCTGGTGAAGGCGGCAACCCACAGGGCGACCGCCCGTTCATCCGTGGTTTTGACGCCCAAGGCGATACCTACTTGGACGGCGTGCGCGACACCGGCGGCCAAAGCCGTGAAATCTTCGACATCGAATCGATCGAGGTCAGCAAAGGCCCGAACTCCTCGTTCGGCGGTCGTGGCTCGGCCGGCGGCAGCCTCAACCTGGTGAGCAAAACCCCGCAAGCACGGGACTTCACCAACGGTGGCTTCACCTACGGCTCCGACCAGACCCGACGCTACGTGCTCGACGTAAACCGCCAGTTCCTGGATGACAGCGCCGCGTTCCGCCTGAACCTGATGAGCCACGAACAGAACGTCGCTGGCCGCGATGCAGTGAACTACGACCGCTGGGGCGTGGCGCCGTCGCTGACCTTTGGCCTGGGCACCCCGACCCGCGTCAACCTCAGCTACTACCACATGGAAAGTAACGATCTGCCGGACTCGGGGATTCCCTACGCCTTCCCCAACAGCAGCACGACCGCCACTCACGTCCATGACAAACCCACCGACGGCGGCGACAGCAGCAACTTCTACGGCCTCAAGAGCCGTGACTTCCGCAAGACCCGTGCGGACATCAGCACCGTCTCCGTCGAGCACGACCTGAGCGACACCATGACCCTGAAAAACACCCTGCGCCATGGCAGCACCGGCCAGGACTACATCCTCACCCAGCCGGACGACAGCACACGTAACGTCAGCCGTTTCGGCACGGTGTGGCGTCGAGCCAACACCCGCGTCTCCACCACCACGACCACCACCAACCAGACCGACCTGTTCGGCAACTTCCAGGCCCTGGGCTTCAAGCACAGCTACTCCACTGGCCTTGAGTTCACTGGCGAAGAAACCCGCGTCAGCGGCTACACCGTCAGCCCGAACGCCAACCCGACCTGCACCGTGGCCGCCGGCAGCCTGGGTGGCCAGTGCACTTCGCTGAGCAACCCGAACCCGGACGACGCCTGGAACGGCACCATCGCGCGCAACTACATGGGCACCAACACCAAGGCCACCAGCCGCGCCGCCTATGTGTTCGACACCATCGAACTGGACCCCAAATGGCTGCTGAACATCGGCCTGCGCTACGACACCTTCGACACCGAAGCCAACACCAACGCCGTGCCGACCTCTACCGTAAAGGCACGCAGCAAGGTCAAGGACGACAGCCAGTTCTTCAACTGGCAGGCCGGCCTGGTCTGGAAACCGCTGGATAACGGCAGCATCTACACCTCCTACGCCACCTCGGCTTCGCCAGCTGGCGGCCTGGTGGGTGAAGGCGTGGACAACAACGCGATCCCGACCGGCATCAACACCAGCGACCTGAAACCTGAAGAAACCGTCAACTACGAGCTGGGCACCAAGTGGGACCTGTTCCACAACCGCCTGTCCCTCTCGGCTGCGGTGTTCCGTACCGAGAAGAAAAACACCCGCATCCTGGTGGACTCCAACACCTACCAAACCGCAGGTGAATCCCGTGTCGACGGCCTTGAGCTGTCGGCCAGCGGCAAAATCACCGAGCAATGGCAAGTGTTCGCCGGCTACAGCTACCTGAAAGCCGAGCTGGTTGACCCAGGTAAAAACGGCAACCGCACCGGTGTAGTCACGGCAGGCTCCAACAAAGGCAACCAGATGCCCAACACCCCGGAGAACTCGTTCAGCCTGTGGACCACCTATGACGTGACCCCGAAGCTGACCATCGGTGGCGGCGCGTTCTACGTCGACCAGGTTTACGGCGATGCGGCCAACACCGTGTATGTGCCCTCGTACACCCGCTACGACGCCATGGCCAGCTACAAGTTGACCAAGAACGTCGACCTACAGTTGAACGTGCAAAACCTGACTGACAAGACCTACTACGACAAGGCCTACGCCTCGCACTTCGCCAACCAGGCAGCTGGTCGTACGGCGCTGTTGTCCACCAGCTTCCACTTCTAATAGCGGCAGCTAAACGCAAAGCCCCACGCATCGGATGCGTGGGGCTTTTGCGTGTAAAACAGAATATTTCTCGATAACTCACGGCATAATGCGCGCCGTGCATTCACATCCAGATAGACGAGGCGGTCAGACGTGTTGAAGAAAACCCTGTTCCAGTTGCACTGGTTCTTCGGCATTACCGCCGGGCTGGTGCTGGCCTTGATGGGGATCACCGGGGCCGCGGTCTCGTTTCAGGATGAAATACTGCGAGCGCTCAACCCCACCGTACTGACCGTCGAGAAGCGCGAAGCCGGTGTGCTGCCACCTGCCGAACTGGTGCGCAAACTCGAAGCCACCGAAGGCAAGACCGTCTCCATGCTCTGGGTAGAAAGCGAAAGCGGCAACGCCGCCCGCGTGTTCTTCACCCCACCACCCGGCGAGCGCCGTGGCCAAATGCGCTACTTCGACCCCTACACCGGCGACTACATGGGCGACGCCGTTGGCCAGGACGTGTTGGGCTTTATCCTGCAACTGCACCGTTTCCTCGCCATGGGTGAAACCGGGCGCAACATTACCGGCGCCTGCACGCTGATCCTGGTGTTCTTCTGCCTCTCTGGCCTGTACCTGCGCTGGCCACGCCAGGTGGCGAGCTGGCGGGCGTGGCTAACGCTGGACTGGCGCAAAAAGGGTCGCAGCTTCAATTGGGACCTGCACTCGGTGTTCGGCACCTGGTGCCTGCTGGCCTACCTGCTGGCGGCGCTGACCGGCCTGACGTGGTCCTACGACTGGTACAGCCAGGGCGTGACCAAGTTACTCTCCGACGCCCCGCACAATGAACGCATGCGCAAGCGCGGCCCGCCGCCCGCCGGCCCCGCCCCCGTGGCCAACTACGACGCGATGTGGAGCAGCATCTACAGCAACGCCGGCCCCGGCTTGAGCGCCTACAACATCCGTATGCCTGCGGTCGCCGGCCAACCTGCGACTGTTTACTACCTATTGAAAGATTCGCCTCACGACCGCGCGCTGAACCAGATCAACCTGGACCCGGCCACCGGCGAGGTGAAATCCCACGTCCAATACGCCAGCAAAAGCTTCAAGGCACAGATCCTGACCAGCATCTACGCGCTGCACACCGGCAGTTATTTCGGCCTGGCCGGTCGTATCATCCTGACCGTCAGCTCGCTGTTGATGCCGCTGTTCTTCATTACCGGCTGGCTGTTGTACCTGGACCGCCGCCGCAAAAAACGCCAGGTGCGCGATGCGCGTAAAGGCCTCGGCGCCAACGCCAGCGATGCCCCGGCCTGGCTGATCGGCTTTGCCAGCCAGAGTGGTTTTGCCGAGCAGCTTGCATGGCAAACGGCGGGCCAATTGCAGGCCGCCGGGTTGCCGGTGAACGTGCAGGCGTTGGGCAGTGTCAGCCAGGATGACCTGCGCCAATCGCAAAATGCGCTGTTTGTGGTCAGCACCTTTGGCGACGGCGAAGCACCCGACAGCGCCCGTGGCTTCGAGCGCAGCGTGCTTGGCCAGGACCTGTCCCTCAAGGGCTTGAACTACTCGGTACTGGCCCTGGGAGACCGCCAGTACGAACATTTCTGCGGCTTTGCCCGGCGCCTGCATTTCTGGCTGACGAACCAGGGCGGCAACCCGTTGTTCGCCCCCGTGGAAGTGGACAGCGGCGACACCAGCGCCCTGCTGCACTGGCAACAGCAACTGGGCCAACTCACCGGCCACGCACCGGCAGCCGCCTGGCCCACCGCCCAATATGAAAACTGGACGCTGGCCCAACGCAGCCTGCTCAACCGCGGCAGCACCGGCGCCGATGTCTACCTGCTGGGCCTCACCCCACCTTCACCGCAAACTTGGCTAGCGGGTGACCTGGTGGAAGTGCTGCCGCGCAATTGCCCTTGGGCCATCGAGCACTTCCTCGAAGGCCTGGGCTTGGCCGGCAGCGACGGCGTGCTGATCGATGGCTTGGCGCACAGCCTCGACCAGGCCCTGGCCACGCGCCAATTGCCCACCCATCGCGCCCATCTGGTGGGCCTGCATGCCCAAGCGCTGGTGGATGCCCTGGTGCCGTTGGGCATGCGCGAATACTCCATCGCATCAATTGCCAGCGACGGCGTGCTGGAACTGATCGTGCGCCAGGAACGCCACCCTGACGGCAGCCTGGGCCTGGGCTCAGGCTGGCTCACCGAACACGCCGCCCTCGGCTCGGCCATCAGCCTGCGCCTGCGCCGCAACAGCGGTTTCCACCTGCCCGATGCGCCGGTGCCACTGATCCTGCTGGGCAACGGCACCGGCCTGGCGGGCCTGCGCAGCTTGCTCAAGGCCCGCGTTGCCGATGGCCAGCAACGTAACTGGCTGCTGTTTGGCGAACGCAATATCAAGCATGACTTCCTCTGCCAGGACGAACTGCAAGGCTGGCTGGCCAGCGGTGATCTGGCGCTGCTGGACCTGGCGTTTTCCCGTGATCAGGAAGAGAAAATCTACGTACAGGACCGCCTGCGTGAGTCGGCGGACGTGCTGCGCAAGTGGCTGGCCGATGGCGCGGCGATTTATGTGTGCGGCAGTTTGCAGGGCATGGCGGCGGGGGTGGATGCGGCGCTGGTGGATATTCTGGGCAGTGAGGCGGTGGAACGCTTGATTGAACAAGGCCGTTATCGCCGGGATGTGTACTGAGATTGTGTAGCCACTGAAAGTCAAAATGTGGGAACTGGCAACCCAGCTCCCACATTTGATTGCATTTCAGATCAGGTGGGTTGCAGTTTTTGCTGGAACACCGACACCCCATCCAAGTCCCGCAATATCACCGTCAACTCCCCCGTCTGCCCATCAATCTGCACCTCACCAAAAAACTGGAACCCGGCCAACGGCGAGGTGTTCTGTGCCGGCGGTGCTTTCTCAAACACCACCTCTGGCCCAAAGGTCATGTCCAACGGGTTCGGCCCAAAACTCCCCGCGTTCAACGGCCCGGCGACAAACTCCCAGAACGGTTCGAAATCCTGGAACGCCGCCCGATCCGGGTGATAGTGATGCGCTGCGCAGTAATGCACATCCGCCGTCAGCCACACGTGGTTGCGTACCTTGTGCGCCCTTAAAAAACCCAGCAATTCGGCGATCTCCAGCTCCCGGCCCTGGGGTGCGCCGGGGTCGTTGTTGGCGATGGCTTCCCAGCGCGGCACGCCAGGGCTCACCTCACCGTCGGGCACGCCCAGGCCGATGGGCATGTCGGCGGCGATCACTTTCCACTGGGCTCGGGAGTCCTTGAGTTCTCGCTTGAGCCAGTCCAGTTGCTCCCGGCCGAGGAAGGGTTTTTCACCCCCCAGGTTGTCATCGTTGGGGCCACGGTAGCTGCGCATATCCAGCACAAATACATCCAGCATCGGGCCGTAGCTGAGCTTGCGATAAATCCGCCCACCCCAGTCCGCGGCCTGGCGGCGCAACGGTGAATATTCCAGCCAGGCCTGGCGTGCGTGGTTAACCAGCGTGTTGATGTCCTTGGTCGCGTAACGGCCATCGAGCTGCTTACTGGGCGACCAGTTATTTACCACTTCGTGGTCGTCCCACTGCCAAATTTGCGGCACCTCGGCATTGAAGCGGCGCACGTTTTCGTCCATCAGGTTGTAGCGGTAATTGCCGCGATAGTCATCGAGGGTTTCGGCGACTTTGCTCTTGGCCTCGGTGGTGATATTGCGCCAGATGCGCCCGTCCTCAACGGTCATTTGAGTGGGCACCGGGCCGTCGGCGTAAATGGTGTCACCGCTGTGGATAAAAAAGTCCGGCAGGCGCAGGCGCATGGCTTCGTAGATGCGCATGCCACCGATGTCCGGGTTGATGCCGAAGCCTTGGCCCACGGTGTCGCCGCTCCACACAAAACGGATATCGCGACGCTGTTGCGGCACGCTGCGCAGGTGACCGAACCAGGGCTCGCTGGCCACGCCGGTCTGGGCGTCTTCAAAGGACACTCGATAGAAAATCGCCTGGTCGGCGGGCAGCCCGGTGAGCTCGACACGGGCGGTGAAGTCGGTACTGCTGTCGGCCAGGGGCGAGATGAAACGGCGTGGGTTGGTGAACACACTGCGGGTGTCCCACTCAACCACCATCCGCGCCGCACGGTCGCTGCGGCTCCAGATCATCGCGCGGTCGCCCAACAGGTCGCCGGACTGCACGCCATCGGTGAGTTGCGGGCGGTCCTTCACCGAAGCGATCACCGCCGGGGCAAGGCCGGGCAACAACAGCCCAGCGCCGACGGCTTGCATCACACGGCGCCGGCCGAGATCGAAGTGGCTCATGGGGTGCCCTCTTGGCTATCAAAAGGGCAACTTAAGCATGCGCAGATGACACTAATCTTGCGACCCGTGAAGATCAAATGTGGGAGCGGGCTTGCTCGCTCCCACATTTTTTACTGCGTCAGGCTTGAGCCGGTGTCACCGCCAGCTCGACCACTTCCGGCCGCTTGATCACCGCATACACCAACCCGGTGACCACACTGCCCGCCACAATCGCCAGCAAATACAGCAGCGCATGGTTCATCGCATTCGGAATGATCAGCACGAACAACCCACCATGGGGCGCTGCCAACACGCAGCCGAAGTACATCGACAAGGCACCGGTCAATGCGCCGCCAGCGATGCTGGCCGGAATCACGCGCAACGGGTCTTTAGCGGCAAAGGGAATCGCGCCCTCAGAGATAAAGCACATCCCCAGGATCATCGCCGCCTTACCCGCCTCGCGTTCGGTCTGGGCAAACTTGCGGCGTGCCAGGAACGTAGCGATGCCCATGCCAATCGGCGGCACCATGCCAGCGGCCATGGTCGCGGCCATCGGTGCGCCGCTGTGGGCCGCCAGCAGGCCAACGGAGAACGCATACGCCGCCTTGTTGATCGGCCCGCCCAAATCCACGCACATCATGCCGCCCAGCAGAATGCCCAGCAGCACCGCGTTGGTGGTGCCCATGGTGCTGAGGAAATCGGTCAGCCCCACCAGCATGCGCGCCACCGGCGGGCCTACGAGGTAGATCATTGCAAGGCCGGTGAACAAACTGGCCAGCAACGGGATGATCAGGATCGGCTTGAGCGCCTCCAGGCTCTGGGGCAATTTCACTGCGCGGGTGATCAGCTTGACGCAATACCCAGCAAGGAAACCCGCGAAAATACCGCCGATAAAACCGGCGCCCAGCGTACCTGCCAACAAGCCGCCGATCATGCCCGGCGCAATGCCTGGGCGGTCGGCAATCGAGTAGGCGATATAGCCGGCCAACAGCGGCACCATCAGCATAAAGGCACGGTCGCCAACGGTTTTCAGCGCGGCGGCCAAGGTGCCTTCCTGCTCGAAGGCGTGGATGCCAAACACGAACGACAAGGCGATCAGCAACCCGCCCGCCACCACCATCGGCAGCATGAACGACACACCGGTGAGCAGGTGTTTGTACACGCCAGTTTTTTCCGACTTGGCCACCGCCCCCGTTGCAGCGCTTTCCACCGCACCTTCGGCCAGGGCCTTGTTGAGGGTCGCTTCGGACTGCTTGAGGGCAATGCCGGTGCCGCAGCGGTAGATCTTCTTACCGGCGAAGCGCTCGGTAGCGACTTCGATATCCGCCGCGAGCAACACCACGTCCGCATCGGCAATCGCTTGCGGGCTCAGGGGCGTGCGTGCGCCGACCGAGCCTTGGGTTTCGACCTGCAGGTCGTAGCCCAGGCGCTTGGCAGTCTGCTGCAAGGCTTCGGCGGCCATGAAAGTGTGGGCCACACCCGTTGGGCAAGCGGTGACGGCTACGATACGTGGCGCGTTTTTCGCCACCTGCTGCGCGGCGACAAACACCTCGGCCTCTTGCGCGCCGCGACGCAACACCGCTTCGACATCCGCCAACGCCTGGGCAGGCGTGCTCTGGAATACGCGCTTGCCAACGAAGCGCTGCATATCCACCGGGGTGCTGCTGACCAGCAACACCCACTCGGCCGCATCAATAGTGGCCTGGGACAGTTGGCGCTCCGGGCGCTGCACATCCACCACTTCAACGCTGGTGCTCCAGCCCTGGCGCTGCGCGGCGGCGTCCAACAAGCGGGCGCACAGCACACTGGTGACCATGCCGTTCGGGCAGGCAGTAACAATGGCTAACTTCATGACTATCCCTCTTATTGTTCTGTCAGCGTGCGCACGTGGACGCCGCTTTCGAGGCGCGCCAACTGCGCGTCATCGCTGATGCCGAAACCGATCTGCGTCACCGCCATGGCGGCAATCGCCGTGGCGCGGCGCAGGGTGTGCTCCGGCGTATCGCCGCTGAGCAAACCGTGGAGCATCCCGGCGAGCAATGAGTCGCCCGCGCCCACGGTGCTGGCAACCGTCACCTGTGGCGGTGTGGCATGCAGCGCCGTGCCTGGGCGGTACCAGTTCACGCCGGCGGCGCCATCGGACACCACCACATGTTCCACGCCCAACTGGTGCAACTGGCTGACGGCATCGGCGGCATTGCCCAAGGCGTCGGCCAGCTCTTCGGTGTTGGGTTTGACCAACCACGGCCCGGCCTGCAAACCGGCGCGCAGTGCTTCGCCGCTGGTGTCGAGAGCGACTTTCAAACCAAGATTTTTCAGTGTCTCAAGCAAGCCTTGAAACCACTGCGGGCTGACGCCGCGCGGCAAACTGCCGGCGACGACCACTGCATCGAATTCAGGACCGACAATCGCAACCATTTTGAGCAGTTTTTGTTGCGCCTGCTCGTCCACAAACGGCCCCGGTGCGTTGATGTCGGTCACCCGGCCGTCCTGTTCGGCAATCTTGATATTGCTGCGGGTTTCCCCCGCCACGCGGATGAACGCGTCGCCAAACCCACGGCGGGCGATCAGGGCGTTGAATGCCTGGGGGTTTTGCGCGCCGAGAAAACCGCCCACGCTCACCTGATGCCCAAGGTCGGCCAACACTTGCGCCACATTCACGCCCTTGCCGGCAGCGTGGGTCAGCACATTTTCACTGCGATTGACTTCGCCTGGTTCCAGGCGCGCCAGGCGCACTGTCAGGTCCAACGCTGGGTTCAGCGTCAGGGTCAGAATCCTTGCCATTTACACGGCCTCCACAAGGGCGCGCACGTCGGCGGGCGAACCCACCGCCAGCGCTTTTTGCGCCAGGTCCTGGGCCTGGCTCAGACTGAATTCGCGCACGCGCGCCTTCACTTCAGGAATGCTGCGGGCCGATACGCTCAACTCATCCACACCCAGGCCGATCAGCACCGGCACCGCCAGCGGGTCGGCGGCCAATTCGCCGCACACACCAACCCATTTGCCATGGGCATGGGCGGCGCGCACGGTGATATCGATCAGTTGCAACACCGCTGGGTGCAGGCCATCAGCCTGGGCCGACAGGGTTGGGTGGCCACGGTCGATGGCCAGGGTGTACTGGGTCAGGTCGTTGGTGCCGACACTGAAAAAGTCCACTTCCTTGGCCAGTACCGGCGCGAGCAACGCGGCAGATGGCACTTCGATCATGATGCCCAGTTGCAGGTCGGCCACCGGGATTTCCAGGCGCAGACGCTCGGTCATGTCACGGGCGGCGCGCCATTCATCCACGCTGCCGACCATGGGGAACATGATGCGCAGCGGACGGTTATCCGCCGAGCGCAGCAGCGCGCGCAATTGCGCTTCCATGATCTGCGGGCGTTGCAAGGTCAGGCGAATGCCGCGCACGCCGAGGAAGGGGTTTTCTTCCTGGGCAATCGGCCAATACGGCAGCGGTTTATCCCCGCCCACATCCAGGGTGCGCACCACCAGCGGACGACCGCCGAGGCCGTCGAGCACGCGGCGGTACTCGGCTTCCTGGGTGGCTTCGTCCGGCGCTTGGGGGTGGGCCATAAAGATCAGTTCGGTGCGCAGCAGGCCGATGCCTTCGGCGCCCTGCTCCACTGCGCTGGCAACACCGGCGCTTTCACCGATATTGGCGAACACTTCCACGGCATGGCCGTCGCGGGTCAGGGCCGGTTCGTGGCGCTGGGCGGCGGCGGCTTGCAGGCGTTGCTCACGGGTATCGCGCTCAACCGTCGCACGCTGCAAGGTGGCCGCGTCGGCGTCCACATGCAGGCGGCCGCGTTGGCCGTCCAGCAACAGCGGCGTGCCCGAGGCCAGCAGCAACACGGCCGGGCCTGCACCGACCAGCGCCGGAATGCCCAGGGCACGGGCGACGATGGCGCTGTGGGCCGTGGCACCACCACGGGCGGTGAGGATACCGGCGACGCGGGCCGGGTCCAGGCGTGCAACGTCCGAAGGGCCGACTTCATCCATCACCAAGATGTAGGGGTCGTTCGGTTCCTGCACGGTTTCGACGCCACACAGTTGGGCCAGCACACGGCGGCCAATGTCGCGCAGGTCGGCGGCGCGCTCGGCGAGCAAGGCATCCTGCAACGACTCCTGCTGTTTGGCGGCCGCTTCGATCACGCTCATCCACGCCGCTTCAGCGCTTTCGCCTTGCTTGAGGCGGGTGTCGACTTCGTCGGTCAGCTCCGGGTCGTCGAGCATTTCCTGGTGGGTGATGAAAATCTCGCGGATCGCTTTGGATGTGCTGCGCTCGATCAAGCCTTGGATATCACGGCGCACATCGTTGAGCGCTGCGTGCAGGCGTTGACGCTCGATCACGGCGGACTCGCCGCGCAACGGGTAATCGAACACCTGCTGGACCTGGATATGGGCCGGGCCAATGGCGATGCCCGGCGCGGCGGCGATGGCCTGGATCTGGCTACCGGCCACGGGCGCGCTGAGCACGGGTTCGATATCGACTGCCGCGGGCTGGGCGCTCGCGGTGGGCAGCGGCTCGACGTCTTCGCCGAGGCCCTCTTGCACCGCGGCCAACAGGGCTGGCAGTGCGTCACCGGCGATGCTTGGCTCGGCGACAAACTCCAGCACCTGGCCACGCCGCGCGCCGAGGCTCAGCAGCTTGCTCAGGCTTTTGACCGACACCGCGCCCACCGGGCCATCCACGATGCGCACGCGGATATCGCCGTCAAAACTCTTGGCCAATTGGGCCAGGATTTTCGCGGGCCGTGCATGCAGGCCGTGGGCATTGGCCAGGGTAATACGGGCACTCGGCCAATCGGGCGGCAGCTCGCCACCCAGGACTTCCAGCACCGCACGGCTGCTGGTGGCACGGCCCAGCTCCTGGCCGCGACCTTCGATCAACAACGCACACAGGCGCTCCAGCAAGGCTTGGTGCGCTTCGCCGAGGCTGGCCAGGCAGAACAGGCCGTTGAGCGGCTGGCCGAGGTAACGCATGGGTTTGTCCGGCGTGACAAAAGCCAGGCCCGGGCGCTTCACCGTCTGCTCGCTGTGCAGCCACCACAGGCCATCGCCCAGGGGCAGTGCATCCACTTGTTGCAACACCGCGGCGAAACCATTGCTTACACAATCGGCCTGGCGCAGCAGGCGTGCACCGCGCCACACCAGCTCTTCGAAATCATCGGCCGATACGCCGAGGCTGATCATCTGCGCATCCAGCGCCAGTTCCTGTGGTGCACCTTGCAACAGTTTCAGCAACGCTTCGGCGGAACCGGCACGGCGCAATGCCTGGCCCAGGTCGGTTTCACCGAGGGCGCGGGTGAGCAGTTGCAGCAGGCGCAGGTGTTCGTCGGATTTGGCGGCAATGCCAATGGCCAGGTAGACGATCTGGCCATCGCCCCAGTCGACGCCCTCGGGAAATTGCAGCAGGCGCACGCCAGTGGAATGCACTTGGTCGCGGGTTTCGGGGGTGCCGTGGGGGATGGCAATACCTTGGCCAAGAAAGGTCGAGCCTTGGGCTTCACGGGCTTGCAAGCCACTGAGGTAACCCTCGGCGACCAGGCCATCGGCCACCAGTTTTTCTGCGAGCAGGTGCAAGGCAGCAGATTTATCCACAGCCACCTGGCCCATGGAAATCTGCTCTACAGTGAGCTCAAGCATGCCGTTCTCCTAGTTAGTGCGGTGGTGCACTAGGTATTGTTTTGAATAAACAGTGTAAGGGCGATTCGGAATAACTGACTGAGTAGTCAATTGGCAGTGGCCACTCAGTAGCGAATATCGTAAAAATACGCCTGCTGAAACGTTTAATCTAGAATTTATGGCAGATTACGCGTTAATTGCGCATCCTTGAAGAACCACTCGGCGCGTGAGTCTAGGCATTGGTCGTGTACAGGAATCGGTTACGATTGGACAAAATGTCGGGGCAAGCTCCAAAAAACAAGGAAATCCCGGTTTGAAACTCAGTGATATCGCACGTCTGGCCGGTGTGTCCGTGACCACCGCCAGCTACGTCATCAATGGCAAGGCCGAACAACAACGGATCAGCAACGCCACCGTCGAACGGGTGCGTGCCGTGGTTCAGGCCCACGGTTTTACCCCCAACCCCCAGGCCGCGGGGCTGCGCAGTCGGCACACGCGCACCTTGGGCTTTATCCTGCCCGACCTGGAAAACCCCAGTTATGCACGCATCGCCAAGCTCCTGGAGCAAGGTGCGCGGGCCCGTGGCTATCAGTTGCTGATCGCCAGCTCCGACGATGACGCAGACAGCGAGCGCCAACTGCTGCAACTGTTTCGCGCCCGGCGCTGTGATGCGTTGTTCGTGGCCAGTTGCTTGCCACCCAACGATGACAGCTACCGTGAGCTGCAAGCCAAAGGCCTGCCGGTGATTGCCATCGACCGGGAGATGGACCCGACGCAGTTCTGTTCGGTGGTCAGCGATGACCGCGAGGCCAGCCAGCAATTGACCGCCAGCCTGCTGCAACTCAAGCCCAAGCAGATCGTGCTGCTGGGTGCGCGGGCCGAGCTGAGCATCAGCCAGGAGCGCACCAAGGGCTTCTGCCTGGCCCTGCGCGACAGCGAGGTGGAAGGCAGCATTGAACACGGCCTGGCCTTCAGTCGCGAATGCGGCAAGCAGATGATGGAAGAACTCTTGCAACGCTTGGGGCATTTGCCCGACGCGCTGATCACCACGTCCTACGTGCTGCTGCAAGGCGTGTTCGATGCACTGCAAGCGGTTCCAGTAAAAGAACGCCAAATGCAGCTGGGCACCTTTGGTGACACCCAGTTGCTGGACTTCCTGCCGCTGCCGGTCAACGCCATGGCCCAGCAACATCAACTGATCGCCGATGCCGCCTTGAAGCTGGCCCTGGCTGCGATTGAAGAAGAACAGTACCAGCCGGGCGTGCACGCTATCGGCCGCACGTTCAAGCAGCGTATTCACGAGGCCTGAGCGTGGAGCTGATCGACACCCACACCCACTTGGACTTCCCGGACTTTGACAGCGACCGTCGGGAAGTCCTCGCCCACAGCCATGCGCTGGGGGTGCGACGCATGGTGGTGTTGGGGGTGTATCAGCAAAATTGGCAGCGGCTGTGGGATCTGGTGCAAGCCGATCAAAGCCTGTTCGCCGCCTTTGGCCTGCACCCGGTGTACCTGGATGACCACCGCGCCGCCGACCTGACCGAACTGGGCGACTGGCTCACCCGCTTGCGCGGCCACCGCCAGCTGTGCGCGGTGGGGGAAATTGGCCTGGATTACTACCTCGAAACACTGGACCGCGAACGCCAGCAACGCCTGTTTGAAGCCCAACTCCAGCTGGCGGTGGACTTCCAGTTGCCCGCGTTGCTGCACGTACGCCGCAGCCACGCGGCGGTGATTGCAACGCTCAAGCGTATCCGCCTGCCACGGGGCGGCATCATCCACGCCTTTGCCGGCAGCCAGGAAGAGGCCCGCGAATACATCAAGCTGGGTTTCAAACTGGGCCTGGGCGGTGCCGCCACTTGGCCCCAGGCCCTGCGCATGCACAAAGTGCTGGCGCAATTGCCGCTGGATGCCGTGGTACTGGAAACCGACTCCCCCGACATGGCCCCTGCCATGTACCCCGGCCAGCGCAACAGCCCGCAACACTTACCGGCCATCTGCAACGCGCTGGCCGAGCGCATGGGCATTGAGCCTTTATTGCTGGCGCAGGCGAGCACACGCAATGCGTGCGAGCTGTTCAATTGGCAGGGTGGGAGTGACCACCTGTAACTCCAGCGTGATGCGCTGGCGATAACGCGCATAACGCAGTGCCAGAAAATGCACCAGCAGCACCACCAGCGACACGTTGAACTGACCGACCAGGCTGATCAACCCCACCCACTCCGCCACCAGCGCCACGATCAACACCACGCATGTCAGCACCACCATGCTCGGGCGCACCAGCGCCCAATGGTCCAAGGTCCTGAGTTGGCGTAACTGCCTGGGGCAATTCAACTGCAAGATCCGTTGGCAATACGGACAATCGAAGGGTTCTTCGATGGAGATGGCGTTCAACTGCCACGGTTTGAGTACGAAGGTGATGTCGCAGTGGGCGCAGTGCCCTTTGATGCCGATTGCAGCGGTCATCGCTGTGCTCCCTTGGACTTCGACTTGAGTGAAACAAATTCTCACTTATCCACGCTGCCAAAAAAGAGCCACAGGGAAATCAGGACATGCACCACACCGTACAGAAATAAATCCTACACATACGACCTACACACGAAACGCCCCGATCAATTGCTTCAACTCAATCACCTGCATCGACAGCTGCCGGCTTGCGGCCTCGGTCTGATGGGCGCCCTCGGCGGCATGCTCGCCGGCGCGGTTGATTTCGACGATGTTCTGGTCGATATCGTGGGCGACGGCGGTCTGCTGCTCCACCGCAGCGGCAATCTGCTGGTTCTGATCGACGATCATGCCTACGGCGCCCAGAATGTTTTCCAACGCCTGCTGGACCTTTTCCGACTGCCCCACCGTGCCATTGGCCATGGCGTGGCTGGTGCCCATGGCCTTCACGGCCGCATCCACACCGCTGTGCAACCGGCTGATCATCTGATCGATCTCCTCGGTGGAGCGCTGAGTGCGGCGGGCCAGGGTGCGCACCTCATCGGCCACCACCGCAAAGCCACGACCTTGTTCACCGGCCCTCGCAGCCTCGATGGCAGCATTGAGCGCCAGCAGGTTGGTCTGCTCGGCGATGCTTTTGATCACTTCCAATACGCTGCTGATGGATTGGCTGTCGGTGGCCAGTTGATTAATCACCTGCACCGACTGGTCGATCTCCGTCGCAAGCCGCGCAATGCTGCCCTGCTGGGATTGCACCAAGCCACGGCCGTTGACGGTTTCATCGTTGACGCTGTGGGCACTGCTGACCGCTGCCGCCGCACTGCGCGCCACTTCTTGGGCGGTGGACGACATCTGGTTCATCGCCGTCGCCACCTGCTCGATCTGCGTACGCTGGCCCGACACCGCCTGATTGCTCTGGGCCGAGACCGTTTCCACCTGGCCAGCCTGCACCTCGACCTGGCTGACGGTGTGCCCGACACGCTCGATCAGGTCATGAATCTTTGCCACGGTGCCGTTGAACACTTGGCCCAGGTCGCCCAATTCATCACGGCTGTGGGATACAAAGCTGACGGTCATATCACCTGCGGCCACTTTATCCATCATCAGCCCCAGGCGCCGCAGGGTGGTGCGGGTGGAGGCATAGAAACCAGCATACAGATAGAAAATCAGCAGAAACACCGCGCTCAGGGCCGACACCAGCACCACCATGTGCATGCGATTCTGCGCCAGGCGCTGCTCCAACTGCTGCCCGATAAATGCCAGGGTAGCTTCGTTGAGCTGGTACGTCTGGGCCATCAACTGGCTGACATTGTCGTAGAACGGCTGCCAGGGCGCATCGAGGGTTTCGGCCATCACCACCTGCTCTTCAAACAGCTCGCTGCCTTGCTTAAGGCTGGCGCTGCTGGCCTTGGCCGTGCCATCGAGGGCCGCACGCGCAGCGGTGCTGGAACCCAGAGCGTCCTGCAGTTTCAAGCCGTATTCGGCCTGGAGTTTTTCCAGCTGTTGCAGCAATTCGTCAAAGCGGGTACTGGACGATGAATTGAGAAACCCCAGCCCAAGGGAATAGCTGCCCATCGCGCGCCCTTCGCCCAGGGTCTGGGTGATTTGCGGGGTGACGCTGGTGATCAGCTCGCTGAGCTGGCGCAAATCGCTCTGGGGGTCGCGGCTCAGGCCGGATTGACTGGCGATGACCTGGCTGAGCATCTGCGCCTTGTTCAGTAACTTGCCGATCAGCGCACTTTTGCTCAGCAGCGAGGTTTCCTGTTGTTGGGCCTTGAACGCGCTGATCAACTCATCGCGCTTGCTCTCAAACGCGGCGATTTGCTCGGGCTCGGTGGCCATGGCGCGCAGGCCTTGCAGGCGATTGAGCACGCTTTGTTCCAGGGTACTGATCTTGCCCTCCAGGTCAGCGGCCTTGCCGGACTGGCCGAGGGCGGCGTTGATCTGCACTTGGTTGTTGAGGGTTTCCAGATCACGCCGCAACGCCAGGCTACTGCCGAGTAAATCCAGGCTTTGCAATTCGACACGGGTGCCCTGGAACTCGCGCCAGGAATCGCGTACCAGGTAATAGTTGGTCGCCAGCATTGGCAACAGGAACAGCACGCTGATCAGGCTGAACTTCATGCCGAAGCTCAGGCGGTTCATCAGCGCGACGGCGGGATAGAGCAAGCTCTTCACAGGTGAACTCCCTTTCTTTTATTTTTATTGAGGCGCAGGGCGGCAGTTAGCCATCATCTGTATAGCTCAATTTGAAAGGGAGTTTTGTAACTTAAGGTTAACGAGAATCAGGACACTGCGAAAACCTTGTAGTGAGCGGGCTTGTGTGGGAGCGGGCTTGCTCGCGAAGACGGAGTGTCTGTCAACCTATTCATCGACTAATCCACCGCTTTCGCGAGCAAGCCCGCTCCCACACTTAAGGCAATACGGTCCAGATCGCGAACCCGGCGTACCACAGGACGGCGGCACGCAGCAGCATTTCCCACAGGCGGTCCAGGCTGTTGATACCTTCGGCGCCGACTACCGGCGGTGGGATTTCGGCGGCCACCAGGCCGACTTTTTCCACCAGTTGGGCAGCGCTGATGTCCCAACTCAACAACTCGTGGAGCATCACGCGGCTGACCGCGACAAAGTTGCCCACCAGGGCGAAGCTGGCCGCCAGTAGCCGTACCGGCAACCAGTCAAACGCGTGGCGAAGCTGCTCGGCGCGCTCGGCCACCAAGGGATTTTTGCTGTGCTCACTGGCCAGCGCCAGCAGGCGATAGGCCAACGCAGCCACCGGGCCTAACAGGAAGTACCAGAAAATCACCGCGAAAAAGCTCTGGTAGGCCTGCCACAACAGGTGGCCCTGAACGCGCTCAAGCAATTGCTCGCCACTGTCGGCGCTCAAGCTAAGGTCGCGCTCGGCCACGTGCTCTGCGGCCTGCAGGTCGCCCCGGCGCCAGGCATCGCGAAATGGGCCGAGCCCGGCCAGTAAATCGCCACGGCCCAGGCTGTAGATCACTACCAGCACGTGCACCGGCAGGGCCAACAAACCGTAGGCCACCGGCTCCAGCACCAGCAGCAACAGCGCCAGTAACGCCACCGGCAACAACACCAGCAGCGCCAGAATCAGCCATGGCTGCTTGCCCATGCGCGGGCTCGACTCCAGCTTGGCCAACTCACGCAGCCATCCGCCATCACGTTGCAACCGCTGGCGCAGGGCCGAGAACTTCTCGATCCATACGGCCAGCACCAACACCAGAAAACTCATCGTGCTTGTCCTCCATCCTGCAGAGCGCTGCGAAAGCGCGTCCAATCAAAAGCCGGCCCCGGGTCGGTCTTGCGCCCCGGTGCAATATCACTGTGCCCACATATACGCTGGGGGGTGATGCCTGGGTACGCCGCCAATAGCTGACGGGTCAGGTCGATCAGCGAGCTGTATTGGGCGTCGGTGAACGGCAGGTCATCCGTGCCTTCCAGCTCAATGCCCAAGGAAAAGTCATTGCACGTTTCACGCCCCTCGAAACACGAGACCCCGGCATGCCAGGCCCGGTCGATACAGGACACAAACTGCGTCACCGCGCCGTCGCGCTCAATCAGAAAGTGCGCAGACACCCGTAGGTCGGCAATCCCTTCAAAGTAGGGATGTTCCGTGACATCCAGGCGGTTCTGGAAAAACTCCTGCACCTTGCCGGTGGCAAACTGCGCTGGCGGCAGGCTGATGTTGTGCACCACCAACAGCGAGATCTCGCCTGCGGGGCGCTCGTTGAAGTTGGGCGAAGGGCAATGACGGATGCCCTGGCACCAACCGCTGGTGGGGTCCAACTGCATACGGGTTCCTTGAATGAGTCAACGTGTGACCAGTATGCCGCGTTCGCCCCTGCGGTTGCGATCACTTGCCGCGATTGAGTTGTCGCAACCTGCCCACCACGGTCACCAGCGCCCGCTCGAACAACGGCCCGTCGTCCAGGGTATGCAGCGCACCACACTTGAACGCCACCGCCAGTTGACCGGCACTGCGCTCCAATACCTTGAGCCCCGTACGGCTGACAAAAATATAGACATTGGCAGGCGCCATGATTGCCGTGAGCTTGCAACGCTGGACGCTGGTTTCGCCCTCTTCGAACACAACCCAGCTACCGACCTGCAACGCGCGGGCCTTGAGCAGGTCGGGATCATCCTCCGGCAGCGCGTCCACAGGATCTGCCGAGGGGGTACAGAGCACGAACGGTTCGCGCACTTCGATCAGCGCATCGACATCCTCCGGGGCCTGGAGATGCAGGGCCTGCAAGCGCACAAAGAATTCACGGGTACTGAAAGGGTCGAACGCCGCGCTGGTCAAGCCGTCGCGCAAGGCTTTGAGCAGGCCCGGCACCTGGTCCAGCAAACGCTGCCCGGCTTTGGTGTCGTCCTGCAGGCTGACGCTCCAGATCAGCTCATCAAGGGTGCGCAGCCCTGCTTGCCACTGCACCGATTGCTCACCGTGCTTGAGGTTGGCGAGCAACAGCACCTGGCTCCAGGCTTGCTGCACGAACAGCACCACCGAGCGCGGCAGGACCTTGCCCAGCAAGCGCCGATTCAAAACATCGGCGACCCGCTGGCGCACGGCTTCGGTACGCAGGCGGGCTTGCTCGGTATCACGGGTGTGCTGCTCAAGCAGGTCGCTGCGCCGCCGCTCATCGACGGCAAACGTGCTGAACTGTGCCAGCAACTGGGAAAAAATCTCCGCGTCGTCGACAAACTCATGGAGCAAGCGCTGCACCACCTGCTCGATGCGCAGGTATAGGGTGTCGCGCTGATAGTCGGCGTGCGGGCTCCAGCCCATGGCGGTGGCCGCAAGTTCATTGAGCAGGCACCGTGTCGGGTGGCTGGCGCAGCTGAAAAAACTCTTATCCAGCACTGCCACTTTCAGCATCGGTATTTGCAAGCGGCCGATCAAGGCCTTGAAGGCATCCGGCACCGTACGGTCGTTGAGGATAAATTCAAAGAGCATCGCGACCAGGTTGATCACGTCCTCATCCGCTGCCTCCACCACCCGCGACTTGCCGCTCTTGACACTGACACGGGTGAGCAACTGCTCAAGCTGGCTGCGCAGGTCGAAGTCGTCTTCGGCATCTGGCTCAGGCACGTATTGTTGCAAGTGGGACAGCAGGCGCAGCAGGTCGCGGGTGGAAATGGGCTGGGGTTCGGCGCTGGCTTCAAGGGTGGGCGCAACACTGCCGCGCACGGCGACGAGCAAGTGCTGCAACGCGGCGAAGGCTTGCTGGTCTGTGTCATCGCCGGGCTGATCTACCACCGGAGACGCTTCTTCGCGCTGATGGTCCCGTGCAGCACGCCCACCAGGGCGGCGCGACGGGACGGCCTTGAGTTCAGGCAATACGCCCGTCACGACCAGCAGTTGATTGGCTTCGCCGTACAGTTGGTCAGCGTCGCTGAGCACATACTTTTCAAAAAGCTTGAGCATGATCAACTTGACGCGGATCTCCACGCCCAGGCTGCGCCCGGCCCGCAGGAAGAATTCACACAGCAGCGCAGGGCCCAAGGGGTTTTCGCGGTCATCCAGACGGTTGCCCAGCAGGGCACTCAAGCGTGAGGTGAGCTGCCCCAAGGCCAGGCCATCGCGATGGCGCACTCGCCCCAGCATGGCCTCAAGGGCCACGGCTTTTTCCAGGTCGTCCCTGGAGGTGCCCGGCGCCGTTTCGTAGGACACCACCGGCAGCCACTGCCGCTCGCTGCGCCCGGCCTGACCCAGACTGGCAAAGGCCTCGAACAGACGCTCCATGAACACGCGCTCGAAATTCTTGCGCTTGAGGCGCAGGTCACGCATGGCTTCAAAGAAAATATGGTGGTCGAGGTTGTTGCGGGCCTTGTCTGCCATTTCGAACAAGGTGTCGTCGGCGTTATCGAACAGCTCCTGCAAGCCTTGCTGCAATTGCTGCGCCGCCTTGTCGCGCACTTGCAACAACACCACCGGCAACCGGGCGAGCGGTGATGGCGTAGCGTGCGCCTTGTTGATTGGCACCACCTTTCCGTCATTGTGCATCCTGGCCTCCTGAAACGGCGGTATTGGGCGGACGTCAAAGCTATGACGCCAATTGCAAGGCGCGAGATTATCTTGCAAACGAGGGTGTTTACGCCAGCACACTCTGCCATTTGGTCGTAAATGAGCAGGTCGCTGGGTTCAAACGCGCACTGCCCCTATAATCGGGGCACTTTGTTTGTGGAGCCTGTTATGCCCAATCTCCGTCTTGCCGACCTCACCGCCGAAATCGAAGCCAACGTGCGCCGTGCACTCTTGGAAGACATCGGCAGTGGCGACATTACCGCGCAGTTGATCCCGGCCGAACGGCTGGCCACGGCCACGATCATCACCCGCGACGCCGCCGTTATCAGCGGTACGGCCTGGGTGGACGCCGTATTCCGCCAACTGGACCCACGGGTTGCCGTGCATTGGCAGGTGGCCGACGGTGAACGTGTCAGCCCCAATCAGGTGCTGTTCCGCCTCGAAGGCCCGGCGCGTTCGCTGCTCACTGGTGAACGCAGTGCGTTGAATTTTCTGCAACTGCTGTCCGGCGTTGCCACGCGTGCCCGATACCTGGCGGATTTCGTCGCCAGCACCCAGGTCAAGCTACTGGATACCCGCAAGACCCTGCCCGGCCTGCGCCTGGCGCAGAAATACGCGGTGACCTGCGGCGGCTGCCATAACCATCGCATCGGCCTGTATGACGCGTTCCTGATCAAGGAAAACCATATCGCCGCCTGCGGTGGCATTGCCCAGGCGATTACGGCCGCCCACAAGATTGCCCCTGGCAAGCCGGTGGAAATCGAAGTAGAAAGCCTGGATGAACTGCGCGAAGCCCTGGCGGCGGGCGCCGACATCATCATGCTCGACGAGTTGAGCCTGGAAGACATGCGCGAAGCCGTGCGCCTGAACGGCGGCAAGGCCAAGCTGGAGGCCAGCGGCGGAATAACTGAAAGCACCCTGCTGCCCATCGCTGAGACCGGCGTGGACTACATCTCCATCGGCGCGATGACCAAGGATGTGAAGGCAGTGGATTTGTCGATGCGCCTAAGCATCTGACCCTGTAGCGAGCGGGCTTGCCCTAATGCCAGTCAGTTAAGGGCAAACACCGTCAGTGTGGCGAGGGAGCTTGCTCCCGCTGGGCCGCGTAGCGGCCCCAAAGATGGGACTGCTGCGCAGTCCAACGGGAGCAAGCTCCCTCGCCACAGGTTAGCTTTTACTCTTTCTAACCCTTAACTGACTGGCATTGGAGCTTGCCCCGCTCACCACAACAAGCCCGTAGCACTGCTCAGACGACGAGATCATTCATCTCGCAATACTCGTCCCATTCGACACCTAGCACCTCGGCGGCCTCTTTGTGCAAGGCCAGCCGTGCCACTTCAAATTCATCCGCTGTCGAGGTGTACTTGAGGGTCAGCTCCCAGGGCTGATAGCCCTGGCTCTCGGCCTCGTCTTCGAATGCCCACTGAATCTGGTCACGCTGATCATCAGCGCTCAGGTCCTTGATCTCTTCTTTAAGCTGCGGCGACTCCTCAAGGTATTTTTCGAGGGCTGCTTGATGCCGAACTTCCTGGGGCATTTCAGTCGTGGTCATGTTGTTCTCTTTAGATCGAGGAATGGGGATGCATCTGGGACATCAAGGTTGCGCAGATACAAAAGAGCAAGCACGGATGCCGGCTCGTCTGGCCTTCAGAACCATTCTTGGGATCATCTGAAAACGTTGCCTTTGAAGCATTGCCTTTGAAACAGCGTTGCCTTTTTGCCCGAGACAGGAATCGAACCTGCGACCTTCGCGTTACGAGTGCGCTGCTCTACCGGCTGAGCTACACGGGCGGTGGGCTAAAGCTAGCACCGCATCGGGCGTCCGGCAACTTGCAGCACTCAGCGGGCAATCACGCCTTGAGCCCAAAAGCGCGGTTGCAGAAAATTGTCATGGGTGCCGAGGTACTCCCGCTGGGCCTGCTGGAGGTGAGGGACGTCGCGCACCGCGATCACGATCAGCAGACCAACGGCCAACACACTCAAGCCCTTCCACGCAGTCCAGGCCAAAGGCATCGCGGGCGTCACCGGGCCTTGCCACACATGCAGCCCCATCAGCCAACCCACGATCAGCGCCAGCCAGACCTGGGAGTTGGGCATCACGATCACGCCATCAACCATCGACTGCACCAGTGCGCCGATCAACGCGGCAAACAGGCACAACCGCAGCAGGTCCGAACGCTCGCTGGACAGCATCCGCTCGCGCAGCACGCCCAACGTGGCCCAACCGCCCCGCCATGCCAGAGTTGCCACACACAACGCCGATGGCACGCCCCATTCACTGGCCCATTGCAGAATGGCCTGGTGGGGATGCGCGGCGATCTTGTTAGCGATATCGGCAAAATGCATCGGCCCGAAGCCCAGCCATGGATGCTCGGCCAGCATATGCCAAGCTTGCCACCAGATCGGACCTCGGCCTGACAGTGACGTGGTCAGCCGATCACTGGCCCCAGCAGACATGCGGATACCTAGGTAATCCGCCAGTACGGTAAACGCCAACCCGTACAGCAGCATCCCGCCAACCATCGCAGCCAATTGCCAAGCCAACCAGCGCCGCCCCCAGGGCCCGAGCAGCGCCAGCACCACGCCGGCCACCGCCATACCCAGCCAGGTACCGCGAGTGCCGCCACCGATTGCGATCAACCACCAGACGCACAGCAACGTGAACACTACAGCCCGCAGGGAACGGGAGACCGTAGGTATCAGCAAAGGAAGCGCCAGCAATGGCAATGTGAACGTCTGGAATTGACCGTAGAAACGCTTGTTGGAAAAACCGATCAGCAACGCGTCAAGGTCCAGCTCCCGCTCGCCGTGGGACAGGGCAAGCACACCTGCGTACAGGTACTGAATCGACTTGATCAGGCACAGCAACACCACTATCAGGATCAAGACGCGGTCCAACCGCTCGCCACCCTGACGACGCAGCAAGGCAAACGCCACGGCGATTGCCCCACAACTGATAACCAGCGCGACTTCGGTGAACGCCCAAAGCGGCTGGTGGGCCAACGCGGCGGACACCAGGCCCAACGTGATGATCAACATCAGGCCCAGAACGGTAGGCCGGTCCACCAGGCGCTCAGCGGAAGGGACCGACACCCGGTACAGCACCGCGCAAACCCCGATGGCGATCTGCATCGCCCGCTGCAGGTCGTGCCCACTGAACGGCGCACAAATCCCGACAACCAACAGGCATACCGTTACGACCAGGAAAATACTGCCACGCTGCTGTACGGATAACGACATCGGCCACCTCTGCGTCCATGTGGAGGGTTTAGCAGTTATGCCCCGTCTGCGCCGCAGCCCTTGGCGACATATTTTTCTTCAGCGGTCGTGGTGCATTTCCAGCCGGTGGTGGCATTGCGCGTCAGGGTGATGACCTTGTTCAGCACGGGCGCCGGGGCGTCGAGGATTTCGCAGCTGAGTGTGCCCGCACCGGTGGTCACATCACCCGTCACGTCGATCTTGCAGTTGGCGGTGGTGTCGCCGGTGCCGCCGATCAGTGCCAGGGTCGGTACGGTGCCCTGGTTGATGGTGGACTCATACCCGGCCTTCAAGGCCGTAATTTCAGCCAGCCCGGCGGTGAACTTGGCCTTGGCTTGGTGCGTGGTGTACATCGGCAGGCCGATGGTGGCCAAAATGCCGATGATTGCCACGACGATCAACAGCTCGATCAGGGTAAAACCTTTTTGACGTATCACATTCACTCTCCAGGATAGAACTCATGACAAGGCGCATCCTGCGCCCCGTATTGTGCAGCGGCGCCAGTGTACTCATCCGCACGCAGCCAGGCGCCTGCAAGACGCATATTCTGACATTTTATCCTTGGCTTCCCGCCGGCCAGAATCCGTCACCTGACTAAGCTATAAATCTTCGACGACCTCTGCGCGGAACCGTGACATGGACAACGCTTCGACGATCTACGCCTGGGAAGGCATCAACCGCAAAGGGCGCCGCGTGAGCGGGCAAACCAGGGGCCACAATCCCGCCCTGATCAAGGCCCGACTGCGCCAGCAAGGCATCAGCCCTGAGCGTGTGCGCAGGCAGTTACCGAGGCTGCCGGGCCTAACGCCGGCGATCAAGCCAGCGGACATCACCCTGTTCACTCGCCAACTGGCCACGCTACTCAAGGCGGGAGTTGCGCTGCTGCAAGCCCTCGACATCATCAGCGAAGGCTTCGACAACCGCCCTGTACGTGAGCTGGTGCAGGGGCTCAAACAAGAGATTGCCAGCGGCACTAACCTGGCCGACGCCTTGCGCAAACAACCGCGTCATTTCGATGAGCTGTATTGCAACCTGGTGGCTGCCGGCGAACAGTCCGGGGCGCTTGAAACGCTGTTGGAGCGCGTGGCGATCCATCGGGAAAAGAGCGAGCAACTCAAGGCCAGGGTCAAAAAGGCCATGACCTACCCGATCACTGTCCTGATAGTCGCCGGCCTTGTCACCGCCGTGTTGCTGATCCATGTAGTCCCCCAGTTCCAGAACCTGTTCGCCGGCGTCGATGGCAAGCTGCCAGGGTTCACCTTGCACATCATTGCCCTGTCCGAATTCATGCAACAGGCCTGGTGGATGCTGGCGCTCGGGCTGGCTACTGGAGCCATGGGGCTGCGGCAAGCCTATAGGGTGCGCGCTGATTTTCGCGATTGGCTGGACGCCGGTTTGTTGAAAGTGCCCCTGGCAGGCAAACTGCTGAAAAATTCGTCCGTAGCCCGCTACGCCCGCACGCTGTCCACCACCTTTGCGGCGGGTGTTCCGCTGGTGCAAGCCTTGGACTCAGTGGCAGGGGCAGCGGGCAATGGGCCGTTCAAACAGGCAATCGAACATATGCGTCACGATGTATCTACCGGCATGCAGTTGAATCAATCCATGGTCAGCAGCGGCCTGTTCCCCAGCATGGCGATCCAGATGACCGCGATTGGTGAAGAGTCGGGCACCCTGGACTGCATGCTGGAAAAAGTCGCCAGCCATTTTGAGGCCGATGTGGACAACCGGGTCGATCACCTCACCAGCCTGATGGAACCACTGATCATGGTGGTGTTGGGGGGGATTGTGGGCGCGCTGGTGATTGCCATGTACCTGCCGGTGTTTCAGTTGGGGAGCGCGTTTTGAGCCTGTTGTTGAGTGAACACCCGCAAGCCTTTGTCTGGCTGGCGCTGGTTCTGGGGTTGATCGTCGGCAGTTTTCTCAACGTGCTGGTGTGGCGCCTGCCGAAGATGCTCGAACGGGAGTGGCGCGCCCAGGCCCATGAGGTTCTCGGTTTGCCCGCCGAGCCTGCCGGGCCGGTCTACAACCTGATGCACCCCAATTCCTGCTGCCCACACTGCGAGCACCCGATTCGCCCTTGGGAAAATATCCCACTGCTCAGTTACCTGATGCTACGGGGCCGTTGCGCCCGATGCCGAGGCGCGATCAGTGCTCGCTACCCGCTCACGGAGCTGGCATGCGGGCTGATTTCGGCGTTCGTGGCCTGGCATTTCGGCTTTGGCTGGCAAGCGGGCGCGGTGATGCTGTTGAGTTGGGGCTTGCTGGCAATGAGCTTGATTGATGCTGACCACCAACTGCTGCCCGACGTGCTGGTGCTGCCATTGCTGTGGCTGGGGCTGATCGTCAACGGGTTCGGCTTGCTGACCCCATTGCACGATGCCCTGTGGGGCGCGGTGATCGGGTACATGAGCCTGTGGAGCGTGTTTTGGTTGTTCAAGCTGGCCACCGGCAAGGACGGCATGGGCTATGGCGATTTCAAATTAATGGCGCTGCTGGGCGCCTGGGGCGGCTGGCAAATTCTGCCGATGACACTGCTGATGTCGTCGCTGGTAGGTGTGTTTATCGGGCTGATCCTGATGCGGGTACGCAAGACGCAGGCGTCCACGCCAATGCCATTTGGGCCGTATCTGGCAATTGCCGGCTGGATTGCATTGCTCTGGGGTGGTCAAATAACCGACTTCTATTTGCAGTCTGTCGGTTTCAAATGACCACTTCTGTTGCAACACCCTGGATTCTTGGCCTAACCGGCGGCATTGGCAGCGGTAAAAGCGCAGCGGCCCAGCACTTTATTGACCTGGGCATCGACCTGGTGGATGCCGACCATGCTGCCCGCTGGGTGGTGGAACCGGGTCGACCGGCATTGGCCCGTATCGCCGAGCATTTTGGTGCCGGGGTGCTGCAGCCCGACGGCCAATTGGACCGCGCCGCGTTGCGTAAACTGATCTTTGAAGTACCCGAGGAGCGCCGCTGGCTGGAAGCCCTTTTGCACCCGTTGATTGGCGAAGAGATTCGTAGCCATCTGGCGCGCGCGCAGTCGCCTTACGCGATCCTGGTGTCACCGCTGCTGGTCGAGTCCGGCCAATCCAGCATGACCCAGCGCGTGCTGGTGATCGACGTGCCGCAATCACTGCAGATTCAGCGTACCCTGCAGCGCGACGGCATCAGCGAGCAGCAGGTGCAGGCGATCCTCAAGGCTCAATCCAGCCGCGAAGACCGCCTGAAACATGCCGATGACGTGCTGGTCAATGACAAGGACCTCGCCTGGCTGCACAGCGAGGTCGAGCGACTGCACCACTTTTACCTTACTTTGCGTGGAGGCCGATCATGAGCCAACCCTTGACCGTCGATTGCCCAACCTGCGGCGCACCCGTGGAATGGACAGCGACCAACCTCAACCGGCCGTTTTGCTCGGACCGTTGCAAACTCATCGACCTGGGCGCCTGGGCCGCCGAAGAACACAAGATCCCGGTAGCACCGGATGCCGAAGACGAACTGTTTTCCGAAAATCTACCGCCGCGCCATTAAGGGCGCATAAAGGCGTATTCCTGCTGGTCGTCGAGGTTCTCTGCAAGGTATTGCAGCTCGTCGGCCAGGTCTTCGAAACTGCGCACGCCCTTGCTCTGCTGCACCACCGCGCTGAGCATGGCACGCAGGGTCAAGCCGGGGTCAAAGCCGATTTCCTGTGCCGCGTCCTGGCTTCTGCGCAACTCCTGCCGTGCCCATTCGTACACACTCATGATCCGTGCTCCTGGAAAAATTCTGCAGAGCATGGGCTTGCCTGGGTGCGCGGGATTTGATCTGGATCAACGCTGCGAATCGTCTTCCTTCCAGGGCGCCGAGAGGTAGCGGGTGCGGTTGAACGTTTCCAGCCATTCCGGGCAAAACACCACCAAAGCGCTGATCACCATGCCGTTGATAAACGCTTCGGGGAAGATGATCAGCCACAGGTAGCCGACAAAATCTTCCAGCCATTCGGGCATGGCGAAAACACCGTCGCACCACAGTAGACCCAGCCCGAACAGCAGGCAGAGCAACGCCGACAGCGCGGCGGCAAAAAAGCCCGAACAGAAGATATACACAAAGGGATTGCGCGGTTGTGCGCGCTCCACCAACAGCGCACAGCATTCGGTGACCAGCACCGGCAGGCCGATCAGCAACAAGCCGTTGACGCCGAGGGCTGCCAGGTCCTGGCGCCCCAGCAACATCAAACCAAGCTGGGCGGCAAACCCGCCGACGATCGCCAAGGGCCAGTCCAGCAGCAGGGTCACGGCGGTCATGCCGATAAAATGGTAGGAGACCCCGGTATCGAAATCCCGTCGCACCAACCACAACATAAACAGCGCGAACACGGTGCCGAACAGCAAATGCTGGCGCCGTCGGTCAGCGAACAACTCTACCCACGGCGAACGGAGGATCGCCCACAGCACCAGCGGCGCATACAACAGCCAACCAACACCGAGGGTTTGTGGTGCGAGCACAGTGGCGCTGATCACGGCGGCATTCCCACACTTGAATAAAGGGTAAGCCGCCAGTCTACACCGACCTTTTGCAGCAGGACTTCCTGCGGTCATCATTTGAACGCTAAGCTGGTGGCATGGATGACTCAGATTACTTGCGCCTGCTCACCGTAGCGGCCGAACAAGCCAACGCGTTTTTGTCCAATGCCCGCAAGTGGGAGCGTGAGCGTTGGGTCTGCCAGCGCCTGCTGCAAGGCCTGAATGTGCCGTACCGAGCCGAAGAATTTCACCCGGCTGGGCAAGAGCCGCCGGACGTGTTGTTTCGCGATGCCAGTTTCGAGGTGTTTTTTGTACTGGACGAAGGCCGGCGCCTGAACGACGAATGGCGCGACGAACTGCTGCGCCGGCGCAGTGCCTTCTCCCTGAGCCAACTGGTACGGCGCGAAGCCAAGCCGCGGCGCATTCCGGCCCATGAATTCCTGCTGCGCCTGGCGCCCACGTTGCGCAAGAAGGCCCACAACTACAAAGAACGCGGGATGGACCTGGGGGAGCTGGACCTTGTCGCCTTCACCAGTCTCAAGCGCGAGGTGCTCGACCTCAATAGCCATTTCCCGCCGCCGACGGAATACCTGCGCCAGGGCTGGCGCTCGCTGTCCCTGGTGGGGCCGACCTTTGCACGGGTGCTGTTCGCCCATCCGGACGCGCCGGATTTCTTGCGCAACAACCTGGGCCGCAGCATAGTGTTCGACGTGGGCATCAGCCTCTGATCCCCCCGACTGTAACGTGGCGCCCTTTTGCAACGTCTACCTGACGAGGCCTTTATGACCAGCCGCCTGAACCCCGATGACCAACAGCATGTCGAAGAGTACCTGCAACTCTCCCAGAACAGAGTCGAGCGCAAGCCTTTCCGGCCGTGGCTGCTCCTTTGTGTGGTGCTGGTAGTGGTGATCGGGCTCGGTCTGCTGAGCCGCCTTTTGAGTTACCTGACGCTATGAGCTGCCTGGCGCTCGCGGGGGTAACTGCTCCGATTTCTTTTAGCCTTGCGAGATATCCCCATGACCCATCGTATTATTATCGTCGGCGGCGGCGCCGGCGGCCTGGAGTTGGCTACCCGCCTGGGTAAGACTCTGGGCAAGCGCGGCACCGCCAGCATCACGCTGGTGGACGCCAACCTGACCCATATCTGGAAACCGCTGCTGCACGAAGTCGCTGCCGGTTCGCTGAATTCTTCGGAAGACGAGCTCAATTATGTTGCCCAGGCCAAATGGAACCACTTCGAGTTCCAACTGGGGCGCATGAGCGGGCTTGATCGCGAACAGAAGAAAATCCAGCTGGCCGCCACCCTCGATGAAGAAGGCCGCGAGCTAGTGCCCGCGCGCGTGCTGAGCTATGACAGCCTGGTGATCGCGGTCGGCAGCACCACCAATGACTTCGGCACCGAGGGCGCGGCGCAACACTGCCTGTTCCTCGATACCCGTAAACAGGCCGAGCGTTTCCATCAGCAATTGCTCAATCACTATCTGCGCGCCCATGCGGGGCAGACCGACGTGGTGGAGCAGATCAGCGTCGCCATCGTTGGCGCGGGTGCCACCGGCGTAGAGCTGGCTGCCGAGTTACACAACGCTGCCCACGAACTGGCAGCCTACGGCCTGGACCGCATCAAGCCGGAAAACATGCACATCACCCTGATCGAAGCCGGCCCACGGGTATTGCCTGCCCTGCCGGAGCGGATTGGCGGGCCTGTGCATAAAACCCTGGAGAAACTCGGGGTCACCGTGCTGACCAACTCAGCGGTAAGCGAAGTGACGGCCGACGCGCTGATCACCAGCAGCGGCCAGGTGATTCCCGCCAGCTTGAAGGTGTGGGCGGCCGGGATTCGTGCACCAGGCTTCCTCAAGGACATTGATGGCCTGGAAACCAACCGCATCAACCAATTGCAGGTGTTGCCGACGCTGCAAACCACCCGTGACGAGAACATCTTCGCCTTTGGCGACTGCGCCGCCTGCCCACAACCGGGCACCGACCGCAACGTGCCGCCACGGGCCCAGGCCGCTCACCAGCAGGCTTCGCTGCTGGCCAAGTCGCTGAAGCTGCGTATCGAAGGCAAGGACCTGCCGAGCTACAAGTACACCGACTACGGCTCGCTGATTTCGCTGTCGCGTTTTTCCGCTGTGGGTAACTTGATGGGCAACCTCACTGGTAGCGTCATGCTGGAGGGTTGGTTGGCGCGGATGTTTTATGTGTCGCTGTACCGCATGCACCAGATGGCGCTGTACGGGTTCTTCCGTACGGCAATGTTGATGCTGGGGAGCAAGATTGGGCGTGGGACTGAGCCACGTCTCAAATTGCATTAACAACCGGGTCTAGAATGTGACATGGTAAATGTGGGAGCGGGCTTGCTCGCGAATGCGGTGGTTCAGTGCCAGATGCACTGACTGACACACCGCATTCGCGAGCAAGCCCGCTCCCACATTTGCTTTGCGCAGGATTCAGGATTTACGCAGACAAAAAAAATCCCCGTATCTTTCGATACGAGGATTTTTAATATGGTCGGGGTAAGGGGATTCGAACTCCTGACATCCTGCTCCCAAAGCAGGCGCGCTACCGGACTGCGCTATACCCCGGTAAAAAAAAGGCGACCTTTCAGTCGCCTTCTTCGATCAGCGCTTTTGGCCTCTGATCTTAAGATTCGATTCCAGCGTTAACTGGTCTCAAAAATGGTGGGTCGTGTGGGATTCGAACCTACGACCAATTGGTTAAAAGCCAACTGCTCTACCAACTGAGCTAACGACCCAAATATGGTCGGGGTAGGGGGATTCGAACTCCCGACATCCTGCTCCCAAAGCAGGCGCGCTACCGGACTGCGCTATACCCCGGTTTGAAATTGGCTCCGTGACCAGGACTCGAACCTGGGACCCAATGATTAACAGTCATTTGCTCTACCGACTGAGCTATCACGGAACTACATATTTCAAATGTACAACTTCTACTGCGGTGTAACCTTCTCTTCGAGTCTTCCGTATCGCTACGTTGTCATGTCTGAGGCGCGCTATTCTACAATCTTAAAAACCCCTGTCAACCCTTTAAATTGCTTTTAAGACAATGATTTGCGCTTGTTTCTGATTTCTTCTTGGGGAGAAGAAACCCGTGGGCTGACGTTGTTGCGGGGCGCACTTTACTAGCCTTTTCCTTACAGTTCAACGCCCTATCGAAAAAAAAGGCCCCGCGATGCGGGGCCTCCTTTTACAACACCACTGACTGGGCTTAGTGGAAGACAATTTCGTCGTTTTCCACAGTCGCTTCGACGCTGGTGCCAGGCATAAAGCTGCCCGACAAAATCAACTGCGCCAGTGGGTTCTCGATCCAGCGTTGGATCGCACGTTTCAGAGGCCGTGCGCCATACACCGGGTCGTAACCGACCGCGATCAGCTTGTCCAACGCCTCGCTGCTCAGCACCAGGTTGAGCTCGCGCTCTGCCAGGCGGCTACGCAGGCGACCCAGTTGGATCTCGGTGATACCCGCGATCTGATCCCGCGCCAGAGGCTCGAAGATCACCACTTCATCGACCCGGTTGATAAATTCCGGGCGGAAGTGGCTGGTCAGCGCATCCATGACAGCAGCGCGCTGGCCTTCACGGTCCCCCACCAACTCCTGGATCTGCGCAGAGCCCAGGTTGGAGGTCATCACGATCACCGTATTACGGAAGTCCACGGTACGCCCGTGGCTGTCCGTCAGGCGGCCGTCTTCCAGCACTTGCAGCAGGATGTTGAACACATCCGGATGCGCCTTCTCGACCTCATCCAACAGGATCACCGAGTAAGGCTTACGCCGCACGGCTTCGGTCAGGTAGCCACCTTCCTCGTAGCCCACATAGCCTGGTGGTGCGCCGATCAGGCGAGCCACCGAGTGTTTCTCCATGAACTCGGACATATCGATCCGCACCATGGCCTCTTCAGTATCAAAGAGGAACTCGGCCAAGGCCTTGCACAGCTCGGTCTTACCCACGCCGGTTGGGCCGAGGAACATAAACGAGCCGCTTGGGCGATTAGGGTCGGACAAACCGGCCCGCGAACGCCGCACTGCGTTGGACACGGCCACCACAGCCTCTTCCTGGCCAATCACACGTTGGTGCAACAAGTTTTCCATCTTCAGCAGCTTGTCGCGCTCACCTTCGAGCATTTTCGACACTGGAATACCGGTCCACTTCGAGACGACTTCGGCAATTTCTTCCTCGGTCACCTTGCTGCGCAGCAACTGGTTCTCAGGCTTGCCATGCTGATCGACCATCTGCAGGCTGCGTTCCAGGTCCGGGATGACCCCGTACTGCAACTCGGCCATGCGGTTCAGGTCGCCTTTACGGCGCGCCGCTTCCAGTTCCTGGCGGGACTGCTCGATCTTTTGCTGGATCTGCGCAGAGCCCTGCACTTCAGCTTTTTCCGACGTCCAGATTTCTTCCAGGTCCGAATACTCGCGTTCCAGACGGACGATTTCTTCCTGGAGTTTTTCCAGGCGTTTCTTCGCCGCGTCGTCTTCTTCTTTCTTCAGGGCCTGGGACTCAACTTTCAGTTGAATCAGGCGCCGATCCAGACGGTCGAGCACTTCCGGCTTGGAGTCGATCTCCATGCGAATGCGGCTGGCCGCTTCGTCGATCAGGTCGATGGCCTTGTCGGGCAACTGGCGGTCAGTGATATAGCGATGGCTCAATTTGGCCGCCGCAATGATCGCGCCGTCAGTGATTGCCACCTTATGGTGGACCTCATACCGCTCTTTCAGGCCACGCAGGATCGCGATGGTGTCTTCTTCGCTCGGTTCTTCCACCAGCACTTTCTGGAAGCGACGCTCAAGAGCGGCATCTTTTTCAATGTACTGGCGATATTCGTTGAGCGTCGTGGCACCGACACAGTGCAACTCACCCCGCGCCAAGGCTGGCTTGAGCATGTTGCCCGCGTCCATGGAGCCTTCGCCTTTACCGGCGCCGACCATGGTGTGCAGTTCGTCGATAAACAGAATGATCTGCCCTTCCTGCTTCGACAGCTCATTAAGCAGGGATTTCAGGCGCTCTTCGAACTCACCGCGGAACTTGGCGCCAGCGATCAACGCCCCCATGTCCAGGGACAGCAGGCGCTTGCCTTTAAGGCCGTCCGGCACTTCACCGTTGATGATGCGCTGGGCCAGACCTTCGGCAATCGCGGTTTTACCCACGCCAGGCTCACCGATCAGCACCGGGTTGTTCTTGGTGCGACGTTGCAGCACCTGGATAGTGCGACGAATTTCATCGTCACGGCCGATCACCGGGTCGAGCTTGCCGTCTTCGGCGCGCTTGGTCAGGTCGACGGTGTATTTATCCAGGGCTTGGCGCGACTCCTCATGGTTGGGGTCGTTCACCGCGTCGCCACCACGCAGGTTGTTGATGGCGTTTTCCAGGGCTTTCTTGCTCACACCCTGGCCCAGCAACAACTTGCCGAGCTTGCTGTTTTCGTCCATGGCGGCGAGCAGCACCAGTTCGCTGGAGATGAACTGGTCACCTTTTTGCTGGGCCAGACGGTCTGCTTGATTAAGCAGGCGCGCCAGGTCCTGGGACATATTCACGTCGCCGGTCGGGTTTTGGATTTTTGGCAGTTGGTCGAGCTCTTTGCTCAACTCCTTGCGCAGGCTGTTGACGTCGAAGCCCACCTGCATCAGCAAGGGCTTGATAGAACCACCTTGCTGTTCCAGGAGCGCCTGCATCAAGTGCGCAGGCTCAATGGCCGGGTGGTCGAGGCCCACCGCCAAGGATTGAGAGTCAGACAGTGCCAACTGTAATTTGCTGGTTAAACGATCAATACGCATTAGTCACCTTCCTTTTGAGCAGGCCGGAGCTATAAAACATCCTGAATGAAGAAACCTGCCAGATACCCCTATAGATGGGGTGGATTCTGGAAGTTTCAAGCGTTCGACAGTTGACCCAAGTCAGGAGAGTCTAGCGTTCCAGCCAGATAAGGGAGGCAAACCGACCAGTGCGAGGACTGCGGCGGTAGGAAAAGAAGCGCGGGTCGTTCACGGTGCAGAAGCCGCCGCCATAAACAGCAGTGACACCCCGCGCGGCAAGGCGCAGGCGAGCCAGCTTATAGATGTCAGCCATGAACTTGCCGGGGTTGCGGCTGGGCACGAAAGCTTCGGCGCTGATCGGCAGTTGCTGCATGAAGGCTTCGCGCACTTCCGGGCCGACTTCAAAGGCTTGCGGGCCAATGGCTGGGCCGAGCCAGACCAGAACCTCGCCGGGTTCGGTATCCAGGCTTTCAAAAGCGCCTTCCAGCACACCCGCTGCCAGGCCGCGCCAACCGGCATGGGCCGCCGCAACACGGGTGCCGGCGCGGTTACAGAACAGAGCAGGCAGGCAATCGGCAGTCATCGAGGTGCAGGCGATGCCTGGGGTGCTGGTCCAACTGCCATCCGCTTCGACGGTGCGACTGGGGTCGGCTTCGACCACAGTGACCCCGTGAACCTGACGCAGCCAGGCCGGCTGAATATTGAAGGCATCACTAAGACGACGGCGATTCTCAAGGACGGCCTCGAGGCTGTCCTCGACATGATCGCCCAGGTTGAGGCTGTCGAACGGCGCCAGACTGACGCCGCCCGCACGGGTGGTGACGCAGGCTTTCACCTGAGCCGGCGCAGGCCAGTCAGGAATCAGCCAGTCACTCATCCGATAAATGCCTCGCGGTCCTGCTTGAGCAGCGACAGCAACCAGACCAGATCGTCTGGCAGAGGCGATTCCCAGCTCATGCGCTTACCGCTCGTCGGATGATCCAGCTCCAGGAAGCGTGCATGCAGTGCCTGGCGCGGGAAGGTTTTCAACGATTCAACCATGGTCTGGCTGGCCGCAGGCGGAATGCGGAAGCGACCACCGTAGGCAGGATCGCCGACCAACGGGAAGTTAATGTGGGCCATGTGCACCCGAATCTGGTGGGTACGACCGGTTTCCAGCTTGACCCGCACATGGGTGTGGGAACGGAAACGCTCCAGCACACGGTAGTGGCTAACGGCCTGCTTACCGCCCTCCATCACCGCCATACGCTGGCGCTGCTGGCCGTGACGACCGATTGGGGCGTTGATCTTGCCACCGGCCACCACGACGCCGATCACGATGCACTCGTAGATCCGGCTGACGCTGCGGCTTTGCAGTTGTGTGACCAACTGCGTCTGCGCCTGAATGGTCTTGGCCACCACCATCAAGCCGGTGGTGTCCTTGTCCAGACGGTGCACGATGCCGCAGCGCGGGACGTTGACGATGTCCGGCACATGGTGCAACAGGGCATTGAGCAAGGTGCCATCAGCGTGCCCGGCAGCCGGGTGAACCACCAGGCCTGCGGGTTTGTTGATCACCAGGATGTCGTCGTCTTCGTAGACGATGTCCAGTTCAATGTCCTGGGCAATCCATTCTCCCTGGGCTTCCTGCTCGGCAGTCAGCTCAAGAATCGCACCGCCATGGACTATGTCTCGCGGGCGGATAACCGCTCCATCCACAGTCAGGCGGCCGTCTTTGATCCAGGCGGAAAGGCGCGAGCGCGAGTGCTCAGCGAATAATTGTGCGGCGACTTGATCGAGGCGTTGGCCGCCCAATTCGGACGGCACCTCTGCGCGAAGTTCAATTTTATCGGACATGCTCAGACTAGGCGTGGCACAGCCTTTGGTTTCGGCTGCGCGCTTGTGGTTAAATACGGCGTCTTTTGCCCCGAGGCTTTCAACGGGGCGCTCATCATAACAGGACGGCCCCGCCCAAGACAGCGGCCGTCATAGGGACGCAAGCCGCCATGCAAGTGAAACACCTGCTGCTGATCGCCATCCTCGCCATGACTGCTGCTTGCTCGTCAACAAAGGAAGTCGTCGACGAAAACCTGAGCGAAGTCGAGTTGTACCAACTGGCTCAGAAAGACTTGGACAATAATAGCTACACCAGCGCCACAGCCAAGCTGAAGGCCCTGGAGTCACGCTATCCGTTCGGGCGCTACGCCGACCAGGCCCAACTTGAGTTGATCTACGCCAACTACAAGAACGCCGAGCCGGAAGCTGCCAAGTCTGCTGCCGAGCGCTTTATCCGCCTGCACCCGCAGCATCCGAACGTGGACTACGCCTACTACCTCAAGGGCCTGACCTCGTTCGACCAGGACGTTGGCCTGCTGGCGCGCTTCCTGCCGCTGGACATGACCAAGCGTGACCCGGGCGCTGCCCGCGACTCCTACAACGAGTTCGCCCAGCTGACCAGCCGCTACCCCAACAGCCGCTACGCACCGGATGCCAAGCAGCGCATGATCTACCTGCGCAACCTGCTGGCGTCCTACGAGATCCATGTGGCCCACTACTACCTGACCCGTCAGGCTTACGTAGCCGCTGCCAACCGTGGTCGTTATGTGGTGGAAAACTTCCAGGAAACCCCATCCGTGGGTGATGGCCTGGCCGTGATGACCGAGGCTTACCAGCGTCTGCACTTGGACGAGCTGGCCAACACCAGCCTGGAAACCCTGAAACTCAACTACCCGGATCACCCAAGCCTGAAAGACGGCCAGTTCGTACCGCAGGTTGCCGAAGCGGACAACCGCTCGTGGCTGAGCAAGTACACCTTGGGCCTGATCGAATCCCGTCCACCGCTGCCGCCGGGCGAAACCCGCGCCAACCAGGACGTGATGAAACAGTTCCAGGACGCCAAAGAAGCCATTCCTTCGGACCTCAAGCCGCATGACGAGAACGGCGACGTGATCGAAGAAGAAGAACCGCAGGCCCTAGGCAACAACCAGGACCGCTCGTGGTTCAGCTACATGACCTTCGGTGTGTTCGACTGATCCAGCCGGCGCAACGCAAAAAGGGAGCCCTCGGGGCTCCCTTTTTTATGGGCCAGCATTATTGCGCTGTGCGCCCGCAACGTCCTTGGCTAAACTGGCGCATTCCTTGTCGAGAAATTACCCATCATGGTTCGTCTACTGTTCTGGATTGCCGTTATTGCTGCCGCGGTATGGTTCTGGCGCAAATTCAAAAGCCCGGCCGCCAAACAGCAACGTACCGGCGAGCCCGGCGCCGCCCTGATGGTGCGCTGCGCCCACTGTGGCGTGCATCTACCGCAGGACCGCGCCTTGAGCTCACGCCAGGAGTGGTATTGCACCCAGGCGCACCTGGAGCAAGGGCCGAAATCTATCCAGCGTTGATCCGACCTTCGGGCGCATAAGGTGCCGGATCAATAATCGGCGCGTGCCCCAGCAATAAATCGGCGAACAACTGGCAGGACGCCGGCGCAAGTACTAGGCCATTGCGGTAATGCCCACAATTGAGCCACAGGCCGTTAAAGCCTGGCACCGGGCCGATATAGGGAATGCCCTCCGGTGAGCCGGGCCGCAAGCCGGCCCAATGCCCCACCACCTCGGCGTCAGCCAGAGCCGGGATCAACTCTATTGCCGACGCCTTGAGGCTTTCCAACGCCGACTCGGTTGGCGTTTTATCGTAGCCCTCATGCTCCAGGGTGCTACCGATCAAAATGTGCCCGTCGCGTCGAGGGATCGCATAACGACCCTTGGCCAGGACCATGCTCGACAGGAAGTCCGAAGCGCACTTGTACAGGATCATCTGGCCTTTGACCGGCTCTACCGGCAACGCCAGACCCAATGTACCGAGCAGATCCCCACTCCATGCCCCGGCCGTCAGTACAACCTGATCGCCTAAGATCGGACCATGAGCCGTATTGACGCCGACCACGGTACCGTCATCCACAACGAACCCGGTCACCTCGCACTGCTCGCGAATGGTTACGCCTGGCAGCGCCAGGAGGGCCGCTTTGAGGGACTTGACCAGGCGCGGGTTACGCACGTTCGCCACATTAGCCATGTAGATCGCTTGCGAGTAACCGCCGCCAAGCACCGGAACGGCATCATGAGCGGCTGAAATGTCTACTTTGCTCAGGGGCCGTCCTTCACGTACGGCCCAGGCCAGTGCCTCGGTCTCATCATCCAGGTCAAGCCAATACAGGCCTGTGGTATGAACCTGCGGATCAACTCCCGTGGCAGCAAACAGGCGCTCGGCCAGCTGTGGATAAAAATCCTGGGACCAATGGGCCAGCGCAGTGACCGCGGGGCTGTAGCGCCACGGATACAACGGCGAAACAATACCGCCACCGGCCCAGGAAGACTCCTGCCCCAACCCAGCCCGCTCCAGCAACACAACCGCCTGCCCCTGGGAGGCCAAGTTGAACGCCGTCAACAAGCCGATGACTCCGCCACCGACAATCACTACCTGCTGTTGCTTTGCCATCATTTGATCCAGCCGATAAATAGGAACAAGCGCACCCGGCGCCCAGTCATCCAGCACCCTCATCATTGCCCCCAACACGCCGTGCGCGACATGTCAGGTGCGGCACCCGGGTTGGCTCGCGCACCGGTACTGGCCAGGCTGAATTCGCCGCAAGGGTCACCCGCCATCACCGAATCAACAACAGGCGTGGCCACCAAGTAGAAATCCTGAGGGGTCAATGCAGCGGTGATTCTATAGCGATCATTGCCCGCACTGACGCCGCCGGCATCAATAAAAGTGCCGTTTCTCGTATAAAAGCGTTCCAGGTGCTGAGCTTGCTCAGTCAACAGCCCGACAATTTCCGTGCGATAGACCTTTTTCATATGACTGGCATATCCGGGGTAAGCGATCCCGGCCAAAAAAGCGATGATCGTCACCGCGACCAGTAACTCGATCAAGGTAAAACCCTGGTTGTCCCTATCCATTCCACTGCTCCCTATTGAAGTTGTCTCCATGCCACTCGCCGAAATCGCGAACCGCCCTTCCCCTCCACCCGCACATACAGACTTTCCAGCACTGTGCGCGACTGACCACTGAGCCCCACCGCCGTCAGCCGATACAACGCGGCCGGGGATTGCGCTGGCAATTGGGGCAGCCCCAAGGCCACCCCCAAGGATTGAATGCCGTAGAAGCCACCCTTCACAGCAACCCATGCAACGCCGGAAACAGGGCCTACACCTGCGCCCATCACGGAAAACGCCTCGGGCGGTGGCGCACACGCAACGATGGATTGGCACAACGGCAACGCCGCAAATGCACGCCGCACAGTCGCCTCCCCCAGCCTCAGGCCGCTCTCGGCACTTTGAAACGACTGATTGCGATGCCAGAGGCTGCCGGCGATTTTTTGTTGGGCGGCCGCACCTTGCAGGGATGACAGGCCGATCAGCGACAACAGCAGCAGAAATACGAGACCAATCAACAGAACCATGCCGCCTTGAAGCCGTTGACCGTGTTCGGCAAGTACCATGACCGCCCTACCCCAACCGATTTCGCAGCGCCGTAACGACGCTGTAGGTTTGATCTTTCACCCGGCCACTCGGGTCCTGCAGTGTCATCAGGATGCGCACACTGCGTATCAGGGATGTGTCGCTGGGGCTGATGTCATAACGCACCACTGCGGCCGACTCCTGTTTGGCCGCCACACCGAAACTGATATCGAACGCCCGCACGTTATCTACCAGCACCGCCTTGGCGGGAGTCGCGGGTGTACTGAGCTTCAACTGGCCCGCCTCGAAGGTGTAAGTGAGTTGGCGTATCGCAAAACGGATTTGCCCGGGGCCTGGTGCCGGCGGATTTGCCGCGTACGCTTGGGCTGATGTTGTGCAATCGGACAACACCGTCCAGTCAGGCCTGCCTGCGTCACCGGCATCAGCCGTCACCAGTGTCAAAGCCTTTGAATGGCTACCGGCACTCCAAGCGACAGGCCGATCAAAGGCCGCCGGCGCGTTGTCGATATACGCCGTGGCCAGGCAGCCAAACATGCCCGCCTGGCGGATGTCCTGGACCATTTTGCCAAGCACGAACCGCGCGTCGTCCTGCAACAGCATCGCGGCTTGCTGGCTGCCCTGGGTCATCCGGGAACTGATCGCTACCTGGCTCACCCCAAGCACCACTATCAGCCCCAATGCCAGGGCCAGCAGCATTTCCAGCAGGCTGAAACCTCGGGCAAGGCCACTCATTGCGCCCCCTCTATGCGACTGGTCAGCGTGAAGGTTTCCCAGGCGCCAGGCGCATAACTGCTGCGGCGATCTTCCCAACGGATACTGACGGTTACCTCGCTGTCGCTGATCACTACCGAACCTTTGGCGTCCTGCCCGGCAAACCCGAGGACGTTGGCCTCAAAATCATGCAAATCCAGGTCGCGAACACTGGAGGTTGCCGTGCTCGCAGGCGCCCCCTCGGTTCTGCCCCAGGAGTAATCTGCACCAGGGTTGGCACGGATTCGGTCGAGCATGTCGTAGGCGATGAAGCTGGCCTGACTGGTCATTCTTGAACTGTCGGTGAACCTGAGCGCATTGAGCTGGAGCAACGCTGCGCCCACTAGCCCGATGGCGAGAATCAGTACCGTCACCAGCACCTCGATCAGCGTCATGCCGGCTTGGTAGCGAGGTAAAGCATGGGGAGCAAATGTGTTGAGGCAGGCAAGCATTACCATCGTCATCCGTGTCGAAGGCCTAGGAAAAAGCAGGAAAAACCTACTGTGTGGGCCAAGACTAGCGCCGGTTTTTCGCCCGTGTTGCGATCGGAACAAAGGGAAATACTTTGGACATAAAAGCCATCATCCAGCCCGACAGATCGGGCGCTATACCTATGGCTGCAAACACATCCATGGAAGGTGGACTTATGATCCAGCGAGGTTTCACTCTGCTCGAATTACTGCTCGGACTGATCGTGAGCGGCGTCCTGGCGCACCTTGCAGTGCCCGGTTTCAAGCACCTGCTGCAATCCCAAGCGCAACACAATGCGGCGCAATCGCTGGCGCAAGGGCTGCGCCACGCACGCACCGAGGCCATCGTGCGCAACAGGCCAGTGGTCATTCAAGCGCGGGACGGTGATTGGGGCCAGGGTTGGCAAGTCATCCTGGATGCAGAGGAACACCCGGTATTGCTGGAGCGCCAGGACAGCGGCAAGGTGCCGATTGCAGGCAACGGGCCAGTGAGCAATCAGGTCCGCTTCAATGGCTTGGGCGAGCCGGTCTTTTCAGGCGGGGGATTTCGTGCCGGCACGTTGCATGTGTGTGCGGTAGACCAGGCACAGAGCCTGTATCAGATCGTTTTGGCACCCAGTGGGCGCATCAGCCTGCGCAGCGAGAGCGCCGAGCAGGCGTTGTGCCGGAATGGCTCCGGCACACGGGCACTCAGAGCAGCGAGCGGACCCGCAGCTCCTTGGGCATGGAGAACGTGATGTTCTCTTCCCGACCGGCCAGCTCGTCAGCGCCGGTGGCGCCCCAGGCATGCAACTGCTGGATCACGCCACGTACCAGCACTTCGGGGGCCGAGGCGCCCGCGGTGATGCCGATACGCTCAACGCCATCGAACCAGCTGCGCTGCATGTCTTCGGCACCATCGATCAGGTATGCCGGTGTATCCATGCGCTCCGCCAGCTCGCGCAGGCGGTTGGAGTTGGAACTGTTTGGGCTGCCGACGACCAGGACCACATCGCATTCGTTGGCCAGTTGCTTCACCGCATCCTGGCGGTTTTGCGTGGCGTAGCAAATGTCATCCTTGCGCGGCCCGCCAATGGCCGGGAAACGACTGCGCAACGCGTCGATCACGCGACTGGTGTCGTCCATGGACAAGGTGGTCTGGGTCACGAATGCCAGGCGTTCTGGGTTGTGTACCTGCAGGTTGGCGACGTCTTTCTCGTCTTCAACCAGGTAGATGGCGCCGCCATTGCTGGCGTCGTACTGGCCCATAGTGCCTTCGACTTCCGGGTGGCCGGCGTGGCCGATGAGGATGCACTCACGGCCGTCACGGCTGTAGCGCGCAACTTCAATATGCACCTTGGTGACCAACGGGCAGGTGGCATCGAACACTTTCAGGCCGCGGCCTGCCGCTTCGGTACGTACTGCCTGGGATACACCGTGGGCGCTGAAGATGACGATCACGTCGTCCGGTACCTGGTCCAACTCTTCGACGAAGATGGCGCCACGGGCGCGCAAATCTTCGACCACGAATTTGTTGTGGACGACTTCATGGCGCACATAGATCGGCGGCCCGAAGACTTCCAGGGCGCGATTGACGATTTCGATCGCCCGGTCCACGCCGGCGCAGAAGCCACGGGGGTTGGCGAGTTTGATGTGCATGCTGTGCCTCGTGTCTTGCGGCCACTGGGGTTCAAGCTTGACGCTAACCCACCTGACAATAGAGATCAAAGGTGGGAGCGGGCTTGCTCGCGAATGCGGTGGGTCAGTAAATAAATCCGTTGACTGACACTCAGCATTCGCGAGCAAGCCCGCTCCCACATTTTTAACCGCGTTGTTGATTAGAGCGCTTTAACGTCGATGATTTCAACGTCAAAGGTCAAGGTTTTACCGGCCAACGGGTGGTTGAAGTCGATGGTCACTTGGGTGTCATCGAAGGCCTTAACCACGCCAGGCAGCTCGGTATTCGCTGCATCATTGAAGATCACCAGCAAGCCTTCCGACAGGTCCATGCCTTCGAACTGCGAGCGCGGGATGATCTGTACGTTTTGCGGGTTGGGCTGGCCAAAGGCGTTTTCCGGCAGGATCTGCAGGTTGCGCTTGTCGCCGGCCTTGAAACCGAACAGGGCTGCTTCGAACCCCGGCAGCAGGTTGCCGTCGCCCACTTTAAAAGTGGCTGGGGCTTTGTCGAACGTGCTGTCGACCGTGTCGCCATTCTCCAGGCGCAGTGCAAAATGCAAAGTGACTTCCGTGTTCTGGCCGATGCGTTGCTCAGCCAATACCTGATCAGTCATTGACGGTCTCTCCGGTTTTCTTACTTTTGAACATGTCCAACGCCAGCATGATTGCGCCGACGGTGATGGCGCTGTCGGCAAAGTTGAACGCCGGGAAGTACCAGCGGTTCTGCCAATGCACCAGAATAAAGTCGATCACATGGCCCAGGGCAATGCGGTCGTACAGGTTGCCCAGCGCGCCGCCCAGCACCAATGCCAGGGCGATAGCCAGCCAGGTGTCATCACGGCCCAAGCGTTTGAGCCAAACCACCAGCACCGCGCTGACCACCACGGCGATCAGGGCAAACAACCAGCGCTGCCAGCCGCCACCGTCGGCGAGGAAGCTGAACGCAGCGCCAGTGTTGTAGGCCAGGGTCCAGCTGAAGTAGTCGGGAATGACCACAATCTGCTGGAACATCTGCAGGGAGCCTTCGAAGTGAGCCTTGCTGACCTGATCGATGATCAGGACCAGCACGCTCAGTACGAGCCAGCCCAGACGTCCGAAACGACTGGAAGCGTTAGGCATAGTGGCGAACCTCACCCGCACCGCTGATGTTGTCGACGCAACGACCGCAGATCTCTGGATGCTCAGGGTTCACGCCGACGTCTTCACGGCAGTGCCAGCAACGGGCGCACTTGGCAAAGGCCGACTTGACCACTTTGAGCTTCAGGCCCGGCACCTCGGTGGCGACCGCGTCTGCCGGGGCCTGGGCGAATGGCGCCAGGCTCGCGGTGGAGGTGATCAGCACGAAGCGCAGTTCGTTGCTCAGCTTGGCCAGGTCGGCGGTCAGGCCTTCCTCGGCAAACAGGGTGACTTCGGCTTGCAGGTTGCCACCGACGGCCTTGGCCGCACGCTGTACTTCCAGCTCCTTGTTCACCGCAACCTTGACGGCCATCACGCCTTCCCAGTACTCGCGGCCCAGTTCGAAGTCAGCCGGCAGTTCGGTCAGGCCTTTGTACCAGGTGTTGAGCATCACGGACTCGTTACGCTCGCCCGGCAGGTATTCCCACAGTTCGTCGGCGGTGAAGGCCAGGATCGGTGCGATCCAGCGCACCAGCGCTTCGGAGATATGGAACAGCGCGGTCTGCGCCGAACGGCGGGCCTTGCTGTTGGCGCCGGTGGTGTACTGGCGGTCCTTGATGATGTCGAGGTAGAAGCCACCCAACTCCTGCACACAGAAGTTGTGGATCTTCGAGTAGACGTTCCAGAAACGGTATTCGCCGTAGTTTTCCTGCAACTCGCGTTGCAGCAACAGGGTACGGTCCACGGCCCAACGGTCCAGGGCGAGCATGTCCTCGGCCGGCAGGATGTCGGTGGCCGGGTTGAAACCGGTCAGGTTCGACAGCAGGAAGCGTGCGGTATTGCGGATACGACGGTAAGCATCGGCGCTACGGGCCAGGATCTGGTCCGAGACGGCGATCTCGCCCGAATAGTCAGTCGACGCTACCCACAGACGCATGATGTCGGCGCCCAGGGTGTCGTTGATCTTCTTCGGCTCGATCACGTTTTTCAGCGACTTGGACATCTTGCGGCCCGTCTCGTCGACGGTGAAGCCGTGGGTCAGCAGTTCGCGGTACGGCGCGTGGTTGTCGATGGCGCAACCGGTGAGCAACGACGAGTGGAACCAGCCACGGTGTTGGTCGGAGCCTTCCAGGTACAGGTCGGCACGCGGGCCAGTCTCGTGGCCCATCGGGTGCGAGCCACGCAGCACGTGCCAGTGGGTGGTGCCCGAGTCGAACCATACGTCGAGGGTGTCGCTGATCTTGTCGTACTGCGGCGCTTCATCACCCAGCAGTTCGGCGGCGTCCAGCTTGAACCAGGCTTCGATGCCTTCTTGTTCAACGCGCTGGGCAACGGTTTCCATCAGCTCGACGGTACGTGGGTGCAACTCGCCGCTTTCCTTGTTCAGGAAGAACGGGATCGGCACGCCCCAGTTACGCTGGCGAGAGATGCACCAGTCCGGGCGGTTGGCGATCATCGAGTGCAGGCGCGCCTGGCCCCAGGCCGGGACGAACTTGGTGTCTTCGATGGCTTTGATCGCACGGTTGCGCAGGGTGTCGCCGCTGGTGGGCTCTTTGTCCATGCCGATGAACCACTGCGCAGTGGCGCGATAGATCAGCGGGGTCTTGTGACGCCAGCAGTGCATGTAGCTGTGCTGGATGGTGGCGGTTTGCATCAGCGCACCGACTTCACGCAGCTTTTCGATGATCGGCTGGTCGGCCTTGAAGATGAACTGGCCGCCGAAGAACTCCAGCGACGGCACATACACACCGTTGCTTTGCACCGGGTTGATGATGTCATCGTTGACCAGGCCGTACTTCTTGCAGATCACAAAGTCGTCTACGCCGTAGGCAGGCGAGCAGTGAACGATACCGGTACCCGAACCCAGCTCAACGTAGTCAGCCAGGTACACCGGCGACAGACGGTCATAGAACGGGTGACGGAAGTTGATCAGTTCCAGCGCGGTGCCGGTGGTGGTGGCGATGACCGAGCCTTGCAGCTCGTAGCGCGCCAGGCAGGCTTCAACCATTTCTTCAGCCAGCACCAGCAGGCGATCACCGACGTCCACCAAGGCGTAGGTGAATTCCGGGTGCACGTTCAGCGCCTGGTTGGCCGGGATGGTCCACGGGGTGGTGGTCCAGATCACGATGGCGGCAGGCTTGGCCAGCGATGCCAGGCCAAACGCCTCGGCCAGCTTGGCCTCGTCGGCAACCGGGAACGCTACGTCGATGGTCGAGGACTTCTTGTCTTCGTACTCGACTTCCGCTTCAGCCAGGGCCGAACCGCAGTCGAAGCACCAGTTCACGGGCTTGAGGCCCTTGAACACGAAACCGCCCTTGACGATTTCGGCCAAGGCGCGGATTTCACCGGCCTCGTTCTTGAAGTTCATGGTCTTGTACGGGTTGTCCCACTCGCCGAGCACGCCCAGGCGGATGAACTCGGACTTCTGCCCTTCGATCTGCTCGGTGGCGTAGGCACGGCACAGTTCGCGGGTTTTATCCGCGCCCAGGTTCTTGCCGTGGGTCACTTCGACCTTGTGTTCGATCGGCAGGCCGTGGCAGTCCCAACCCGGCACGTACGGCGCGTCGAAGCCCGACAGGGTTTTCGAGCGCAGGATCATGTCCTTGAGAATCTTGTTCAGTGCATGACCGATGTGAATCGTGCCGTTGGCATAAGGAGGGCCGTCGTGCAGGACGAATTTCGGACGATCCTTGCCAATTTCGCGCAACTTTCCGTACAGGCCAATACTGTCCCAGCGCTGCAGGATCTGCGGTTCGCGCTGTGGCAGGCCGGCCTTCATTGGGAAGGCGGTGTCCGGAAGGTTTAGCGTGGCTTTATAGTCGGTCATTTAAGGCTCTTCGGTTAGCGATGGGCGCTAGGTGCGGCTAGTGCACGGGCGGCGGCGACATCCGCATTGATCGCCGTTTTCAACGCCTCAAGGGAGGCGAAACGCTGCTCTTCACGCAGCTTTTGGTGGAAAACCACCGTCAAACGCCGGTCATACAGATCACCGGCAAAATCCAAAAGGTGAACTTCCAGGTGGGCCTTGCCATCACCTGCAACCGTGGGCCTGACGCCTATGTTGGCGACTCCCGGCCACGGTTGGCCGTCGATATCGACACTCACCAGGTAAACCCCGGTCAGCGGCACACGACGGCGCTTGAGTTGCACGTTGGCGGTTGGCGTGCCCAGTTGGCGCGCCAGCTTCTGGCCGTGCAGGACCCGCCCGGCAATGCGGAACGGGCGACCGAGCAAACGCTCGGCCAAGGCGAAGTCGGCAGCGGCCAGGGCGTTACGCACCTGGGTACTGCTCACGCGCAGGCCTTCGAGTTCGACGGTTTGCGCGGCTTCGACGGTAAAACCCTGGTTGACGCCGGCATGTTGCAGGAAATCGAAATCGCCAACGCGGTCGCAACCAAAACGGAAGTCGTCGCCGACCTCCAGGTGCTGCACGCCGAGACCGTCAACGAGGATACGGTCGACGAACTCGGCGGCGCTAAGGCTTTGCAAACGCTGGTTGAAGGCCAGGCAGAGAACACGGTCCACGCCCTCCTCGGCCAGCAGTTGCAGCTTGTCCCGCAGGCGGGCCAGGCGCGCCGGCGCGGTCTCGGGGGTAAAGTATTCCCGCGGCTGTGGCTCAAAAATCACCACGCAGCTGGGCACGCCCAACTCGACCGCACGTTCGCGCAGCCGGGCCAGGATAGCCTGGTGGCCACGGTGAACACCGTCAAAGTTGCCAATAGTGGCGACGCAGCCCCGATGCTGGGGGCGCAGGTTGTGGAGACCTCGAACCAGCTGCATAACGCGCTTCTTGCTCATAAAGTGGTCGATTATAACCACACCCAGCCCCGGACGACAGGCAACAGAACAGGCCAAATGGGTCGAATCGATAAAACAGCCGCTTTATCGCGGCAAACGCTCTAGCCAATCGACTTGCGATTGAAATCCCGCAGCCGGAACCCCTGCAGCAGCAACATCCCGAAGTACACCACCACACCAGCCACCACCAAGATGCCCAAACGCATGAAGCGCTCCAGCATATGGCCTTCGTCCCAGGCAGGCATAACGTGCATCAGGCCCAGCAATACCGCCGACATCGCCGCCACCGCCACCACCAGTTTGAGGGCGAACATGCCCCAGCCCGGCTGCGGCTGGAACATCTGCTGCTTGCGCAGTTGGTAAAACAGCAAGCCAGCATTGATGCATGCACCCGCACTGATGGCCAGGGCCAGGCCGGCATGGGCCAGCGGGCCAATAAACACCAGGTTGAGCAGTTGCGTGACGATCAGCGTGAAAATCGCGATTTTCACCGGTGTACGGATGTTCTGCTGGGCGTAGAAACCCGGCGCCAGCACTTTGATCACGATGATGCCGAGCAAGCCGACAGAATAGGCAACCAGCGCGTGCTGCGTCATGAGCGCGTCATGCGCGTCGAACTGACCGTATTGGAACAGCGACACGGTCAGCGGCTCGGCCAGGATCCCCAGCGCCAGGGAACACGGCAGCACCAGCACAAAGCACAGGCGCAAGCCCCAATCGAGAATGCGCGAATACTCCTGGCGGTCCTTGCTGGCGTAGGTACGCGCCAGGGTCGGCAACAAAATCGTGCCCAAAGCCACGCCCAGCACGCCGGACGGCAGTTCCATCAGACGGTCGGCGTAGTACATCCACGACACCGAGCCTGAGACCAGCAGCGAAGCAAACGCGGTGTTGATGATCAGGGAAATCTGGCTCACCGACACCCCGAGGATCGCCGGCAACATATTGCGCATTACGCGCCACACACCGGTGTCCTTGAGGTTCAGGCGCGGCAATACGAGCATGCCGATTTTTTTCAGGTGCGGCAGTTGGTACAGCAACTGCGCCAGGCCGCCGGCCAGTACAGCCCAGCCCAGGGCCATGACCGGCGGGTCGAAGTACGGTGTGAGAAACAGCGCGAAGATGATCATGCTGACGTTCAGCAGCGTCGGCACGAATGCAGGCACTGAAAAACGGTTCCAGGTATTGAGGATCGCACCGGCCAGCGACGACAGGGAGATCAGCAATATATAAGGAAAGGTCACCCGCAGCAGGTCGGTGGTCAGCGCAAACTTTTCTGGCGTGTTGGCAAACCCGGGCGCGGTGGCCCAGATCACCCAAGGGGCGGCGAGCATGCCGATGACGGTGACCAGCATCAGCACCAGGGTCAGCAGGCCCGACACGTAGGCAATAAAGGTGCGCGTCGCCTCCTCGCCCTGCTGGGTCTTGTATTCGGCCAGGATGGGCACGAATGCCTGGGAAAACGCGCCCTCGGCGAAGATCCGCCGCAGCAGGTTAGGCAGTTTAAAGGCAATAAAGAAGGCATCCGTGGCCATGCTTGCACCAAAAATGCGTGCCAGCAGGGTGTCGCGCACGAAGCCCAAAACCCGGGAGATCATCGTGATAGAGCTGACGGCGGCCAACGATTTGAGGAGGTTCATTGAAAGAGTTTGCGCCTATTAGATAAACAGCAGGCGAACAACGCGCCTACTTATGCGATACTGCGCGCCTGCAACAGCACAGAGCCAAAGCTCGCGAGTTTACAGGTCAAGCGCCGGAAATAAATCACCCGCCTCTTCAGATCGACCACTCAGCAGTTCGCATCAGCCGCCCTTGACAACACATCAAGTCATCGGCATGATTCGCGGCCTATTTTGTTTGCTATTTCCTAAAAAGTCTTTCGAGGAGCTCGACGGTGGCCAACACACCTTCCGCCAAAAAACGTGCAAAACAGGCTGAGAAGCGTCGCAGCCACAACGCCAGCCTGCGTTCCATGGTTCGTACCTACATCAAGAATGTAGTTAAAGCCATCGACACCAAAGACGCTGAAAAAGCTCAAGCTGCTTACGTTCTGGCTGTGCCTGTTATCGACCGTATGGCCGATAAAGGCATCATCCACAAGAACAAGGCCGCTCGTCATAAGAGCCGTCTGAATGGCCACATCAAGGCTCTGAGCGTCGCTGCTGCAGCCTAAGTGGTAACAACTGCATCGCAACCCTGGTTGTGTAACAGTTAAAAAATGCCCCGTACCGAAAGGTCCGGGGCATTTTTGTTTGTGTGTGGGAGCGGGCTTGCTCGCGAATGCGGTGGCTCAGTAAAAGATTTAGCGACTGACACTCCGCATTCGCGAGCAAGCCCGCTCCCACATAAGCCCCCTCCCACATTTGTACCGCGTACATTCTCCGGGCAAAAAAAAACGCCCCGAACCAGTCGGGGCGTTTTTGCTAGCAGCTGATCAATGCATCAATCAGTGCTGGTGACCGCCTTCACCGTGAACGTGGCCGTGGGCCACTTCTTCCTGGGAAGCGTCGCGGATGGCAACGATCTTCACTTGGAAGTTCAGGCGCTGGCCAGCCAGCGGGTGGTTGCCGTCGACGGTGACGTCGTCGCCGTCCAGATCACGGATGGTCACGATCTGCATTTGGCCGTCCGGCGCGGAAGCGTGGAACTGCATGCCCACTTCCAGCTCGTCAACGCCTTCGAACATGCTGCGGCTCAGGGTGCTGACCAGTTCGGCCGAGTACTCGCCATAAGCATCTTCAGGTTCTACGGCAACCGTCAGCTCATCACCGACATTCTTGCCTTCCAGAGCCTTTTCCAGGCCTGGAATGATATTACCTGCGCCTTGCAGATAGACCAGCGGCGCGCCGCCGGCGGAGCTGTCGATGACCTCACCAGCGTCGTTGGTCAGGGTATAGTCGATGGAGACAGCCTTGTTAGCGGCGATCGTCATGGGGCGAGACCTTTTGCATAAGAATGAAGAACGGACAAGTCTAAACAAGGATTTGCCCGAAAGCGAACAGAACCCGGACAGACGGGGTCGCACAAGCGACCCGACGGTCACCGGATTCCACCAGGACGACGACCAGCACTGGGTTGCCGAGCTGTCCTGCGGCCACACCCAGCACCTGCGCCACCAGCCGCCATGGCAGTCCCGCGCCTGGGTCCTGGACCCTGCGCAACGCCTGAAAAAAATAGGCCAGCCGTTTAAATGCGGCTGGTGTGCGCAAGCGCTTGAATAACGATAACCTTGGCGCCTGATTCCCGGTAGACGCTCAGTCATAGAGCGCCACCGAAGCCATGCACCTCCAGAGAATTCGCATGCAGACTTTTTTTATCGCGCCCACCGATTTTGGTGTGGGTCTGACCTCCATCAGCCTTGGGCTGGTGCGCACCCTTGAACGGGCCGGGCTGAAAGTCGGTTTCTTCAAGCCGATTGCCCAGCCGCACCCCGGCGACACCGGCCCCGAACGCTCCACCGAGCTGGTGGCGCGCACCCACGGCCTGAAGCCGCCACAGCCCCTGGGCCTGGCCCACGTAGAGCGCATGCTCGGTGACGGCCAACTCGATGAGCTGCTGGAAGAAATCATTACCTTGTACCAGCAAGCCGCCGTGGGCAAAGACGTGCTGATCGTCGAAGGCATGGTGCCGACGCGCAATGCCAGCTATGCGGCGCGGGTCAACCTGCACCTGGCCAAGAGCCTGGATGCGGAGGTGATCCTGGTTTCCGCCCCGGAAAACGAAGTGCTCACCGAACTCTCCGGCCGCGTGGAATTGCAGGCCCAACTGTTCGGCGGCCCGAAAGACCCAAAAGTACTCGGCGTAATCCTCAACAAGGTGCGCACCGAAGAAAGCATGGAGGCCTTCTCGGCGCGCCTCAAGGAACATTCGCCCCTGCTGCGCAGCGGTGATTTCCGCTTGCTTGGCTGCATTCCTTACCAACCGGAACTCAACGCCCCGCGCACCCGCGACGTGGCTGACCTGATGGGCGCACAGGTGCTCAACGCCGGCGACTACGAAACCCGGCGCATGACCAAGATCATCATCTGCGCCCGCACCATGCGTAACACCGTGGAACTGCTCAAGCCCGGCGTGCTGGTGGTGACCCCGGGCGACCGCGACGACATCATCCTCGCCGTCAGCCTGGCCGCCATCAACGGCGTGCCGTTGGCCGGCCTGTTGCTGACCAGCGACACCCTGCCCGACCCGCGCATCATGGATCTGTGCCGTGGCGCGTTCCAGGCCGGGCTGCCGGTGTTGTCGGTGAGCACTGGCTCCTACGACACCGCCAACCAGCTCAACAGCCTGAACAAAGAAATCCCCATTGATGACCGCGAGCGTGCGGAGATCATCACCGATTTCGTCGCCAGCCACCTCGATGCCCGCTGGCTGCACCAACGCTGCGGCACGCCTCGGGAGATGCGCCTGTCACCGGCCGTGTTCCGCTACCAGTTGATCCAACGCGCCCAGGCCGCCAACAAGCGCATCGTCTTGCCCGAAGGCAGCGAACCGCTGACCGTGCAGGCCGCCGCCATCTGCCAGGCCCGCGGCATTGCCCGCTGCGTACTGCTGGCCAAACCTGCGGACGTGGAAGCGGTGGCTCGCGCCCAAGGCATCGAATTGCCCGAAGGCCTGGAGATTCTCGACCCGGACCTGATTCGCCAACGCTACGTCGAACCGATGGTGGCACTGCGCAAGAGCAAAAGCCTCAATGCGCCAATGGCCGAACAGCAACTGGAAGACACCGTGGTGATCGCCACCATGATGCTCGCCCTGGATGAAGTGGACGGCCTGGTCTCCGGCGTCATTCACTCCACCGCCAATACCATCCGCCCGGCCCTGCAACTGATCAAGACCGCGCCGGGCTGCACGCTGGTGTCGTCGGTGTTCTTCATGCTGTTCCCCGAGCAGGTGCTGGTGTACGGCGACTGCGTGATGAACCCACACCCAAGCGCGGCAGAACTGGCGGAGATCGCCCTGCAAAGCGCCGATTCCGCCGCAGCGTTCGGCATCACCCCGCGCGTGGCGATGATCAGTTATTCCAGCGGCGACTCGGCCAGCGGTGAAGAGGTCGAAAAAGTCCGCGAAGCCACCCTGCTCGCCCACGAACAGCAAAGCTCGCTGCTGATCGACGGCCCGCTGCAATACGACGCCGCCGCCAACGAAACCGTAGCGCGGCAACTGGCCCCCAACAGCCAGGTGGCCGGCAAAGCCACGGTATTTGTGTTCCCTGACCTCAACACCGGCAACACCACCCACAAGGCCGTGCAGCGCAGTGCCGATTGCGTGAGCCTGGGGCCGATGCTTCAAGGCCTGCGCAAACCGGTCAACGACCTGCCACGCGGCGCCCAGGTAGATGACATCGTGTACACCATCGCACTCACTGCGATCCAAGCCGCCAACCGACCTATGGATATCTAAATGCTGGATTTTCTACCTGCCGCCCTGCGTGGGGTGATCGCGTCGTTGTTGTTGGCGCTGAACACGATCCTGTTGTGTTCGTTCCTGTTTATCGTGGCGCTGTTCAAGGCGCTGCCGTTCGCCAAGCGCTTCAGCGAATGGCTGATGAACCACACCCACGAGGCCTGGGTCACCAACAACAAAGGCTGGATGAACCTGGTGCGCCGTACGCGCTGGCACATCAAGGGCCTGGAAGGGCTGGATTACCAACACTCGTACCTGGTGACCAGCAACCACCAGAGCTGGGTCGACATCATGGTGCTGCAATACGTGCTCAACCGCCGCATTCGCCCGCTCAAGTTTTTCCTCAAGCAGGAGCTGATCTGGGTGCCGGTGATTGGCCTGGCGTGGTGGGCATTGGGCTTCCCGTTCATGAAGCGCTACACCAAGGCGTACCTGGAAAAGCACCCAGAGAAGAAAGGCAAAGACCTGGAAACGACCCGCAAGACCTGTGCGAAGTTTCGCGACAACCCGGTGGGCATTTTCAACTTTGCCGAGGGCACGCGCTTTACCCCAGGCAAGCATGCGCAGCAGAAATCGCCGTTCCGCTATCTGCTCAAGCCTAAAGCCGGCGGCATTGCGTTTGTGTTGGATGCGATGGGTGAGCAGTTGAAGTCATTGGTCAATGTGACCATTCACTACCCTGCCGGGCGCCCTGGGTATTGGGATTTGCTGTGCGGGAATGTACAGGACGTTGTCGTGCAGTTTGAAGAGGTGCAGATCCCGGCTGAGTTCATTGGCAAGAACTATGAGCAGGATGGGGAGTACCGGACGGCGTTCCAGGGTTGGATCAACCGGTTGTGGGAAGACAAGGATGCACTGCTAGACAAGCTGCACACCGAATTCCCAGACAAACAGTGATCAAAATGTGGGAGCGGGCTTGCTCGCGAAAGCGGTGTATCAGAAACAGATGTGCTGACTGACACACCGCTTTCGCGAGCAAGCCCGCTCCCACAGTTGGCCGAGTTGTTTTCAAGACCCCACAAAAAAGCCCGCCACCGAGTAATCGGTGGCGGGCTTTTTTGGGCGGCGAGGGTTAGATCGCGCCGCGCTGACGCAACAGCTCCAGCACTTGCTTGACGCTCTCCTCCAACGACAACGCCTGGGTGTCGATCACCAGATCGGCATTCAACGGCACGTCGTACGGGAAGGATTCGCCAGGGATGTTATCCCCACCGGCCGCATACAGGCCTTGCGGATCACGCTCGGCGCACACCAAAGGCGACGCTTGCACGTAGACGGTCAGCAGGCGGTCGCCACCGATCAGTGCCTTGGCCTGCTCACGGCCTTCGGCATCCGGTGCGACGAACGCCGCCAGGGTCAGCAGGCCCGCTTCGTTGAACTGGCGCGCCACGTGGGCGGCACGACGCCAGTTCTCGGTGCGGCCGGCACGGTCTTGCGGCAAGCCTTTGTTCAGGTCATGACGCAGGTTCTGGCCATCCAGCACGAACACCGCACGGCCCATGTCGAACAGCTTGCGCTCAACCGCATAGGCCAGGGTGCTCTTGCCAGCGCCCGACAGGCCGCTGAACAACACGGTGGCCGGCTGCTGGCCGAAGCGCTGGGCGCGCTCTTCGGTGGCCACGTGGGCCAACTTGCCGTGCTGCGCCGAACTGCCGTGGGTAACCGGCGGCGCGATGATCATGCCGGCCGCGACGGTGCCGTTGGTCAAACGGTCGATGACGATGAACGCACCGGTGGTGCGGTTGCTGTCGTAACCGTCCAACGCGATGGCGGCATCAAGGCTGACCTTGACGCGACCGATCTCGTTCAATTGCAGCGAACTCGCCGGGCCTTCGGCCAGGGTGTTCACATCCACACGATGCACGATGCTGGTGATGGAACCCGGCACGTAGCTGGTGGCGCGCTTGATGTCGTATTTCTTGCCCGGCAGCATCGGCTCTTCGGCCATCCACACCAGCATGGCGTCGAAGGCGTCGGTCACTTGCGGCACGTTGTCGGCGTGTACCAGCAGGTCGCCACGGGAGATGTCGATCTCGTCTTCCATGGTCAGGGTCACGGCCTGGCCTGGGCCTGCGTGTTCCAGTTCACCTTCAAAGGTGACGATGGATTTGACGCGGCTGCTCTTGCCCGACGGCAGCACCACGACTTCGTCGCCCTTGTGCACGATGCCGCTGGCCAGGGTGCCGGCAAAACCACGGAAGTTCAGGTTCGGACGGTTGACGTACTGCACCGGGAAACGCAGGTCGGTGTAGTTGCGGTCGTTGGCGATCTCGACGGTTTCGAGGATCTCCATCAGCGACTGGCCGGTGTACCAAGGCGAACGCTCGCTCTTGTTCACCACGTTGTCGCCCTTGAGCGCCGACATCGGCACGAACGCCATGGTGCTCGGCTTGAACGCGATACCTTCGGCGAACTTCAGGTAGTCGGCCTTGATCGACTCAAACACGCTTTGGTCAAAGCCGTTGATGTCCATCTTGTTGACGGCAATCACGATATGCTTGATGCCCAGCAACGAGGCAATGTAGCTGTGACGACGGGTCTGGGTCTGCACGCCGTAGCGGGCGTCGATCAGGATGATCGCCAGGTCACAGGTGGAGGCACCGGTGGCCATGTTGCGGGTGTACTGCTCATGGCCGGGGGTGTCGGCGATGATGAATTTGCGCTTGGCGGTGGAGAAATAGCGGTAGGCAACATCGATGGTGATGCCCTGCTCACGCTCGGCTTGCAGGCCGTCGACCAGCAACGCCAGGTCGATGTCGTCGCCGGTGGTGCCGGATTTTTTCGAATCGCGGGTAATGGCTTCCAGGTGATCTTCGTAGATCATCTTGGAGTCGTGCAGCAGGCGCCCGATCAGGGTGCTCTTGCCGTCGTCGACGTTGCCACAGGTCAGGAAGCGCAACATCTCTTTGCGCTCGTGCTGGCCCAGGTAGGCGAGGATGTCCTCGCTGATCAAATCAGATTGATGCGACATGACAGCCCCTTAGAAATAGCCTTGACGTTTTTTATCTTCCATCGAGCCTGCGCCATCGTGGTCGATGACACGGCCCTGGCGCTCGGAAGTTCGCGTCAGGAGCATTTCCTGAATGATGTCCGTCAGCGTCTCGGCTTCGGACTCTACCGCGCCCGTCAACGGGTAGCAGCCAAGGGTACGGAAACGTACTTTCTTTTTGACGATTCGGGCTTTGTCTTCGTCAGACAAGTGCTCGAGGATGCGGTCGTCGTCGATCATGATCAACGTGCCGTTCTTCTCGATAACGTCGCGCTCGGCGGCGAAGTACAGCGGAACGATCGGGATGCCTTCCAGGTAGATGTACTGCCAGATGTCCAGCTCGGTCCAGTTGGACAGCGGGAACACACGGATGGACTCACCCTTGTTGACGTTGCCGTTGTAGACGTTCCACAGCTCCGGGCGCTGGTTCTTCGGGTCCCAGCGGTGTTTGCTGTCGCGGAACGAGTACACGCGCTCTTTGGCGCGGGATTTCTCTTCATCGCGACGGGCACCGCCGAACGCTGCGTCGAAACCATGCTTGTCCAGGGCTTGCTTGAGGCCCTCGGTCTTCATGATGTCGGTGTGCTTGGCGCTGCCGTGGGTGAACGGGTTGATGCCCTGCGCAACGCCGTCTGGGTTGACGTGGGTGATCAGGTCCAGGCCCAGCTCTTCGACCATTTTGTCGCGGAACTTGTACATCTCCTGGAATTTCCAGCGGGTGTCGACGTGCATCACCGGGAACGGCAGTTTGCCCGGGAAGAAGGCCTTGCGTGCCAGGTGCAGCATCACGGCGGAGTCTTTACCGATCGAGTAGAGCATCACCGGGTTATCGAACTCGGCGGCGACCTCGCGGATGATGTGGATGCTTTCCGCCTCCAGCTGTTTCAGATGCGTCAGTTTGTCGACCATGGTTACTCACGGAAAAACGATCTTATGGACGGCCTTCGGGCCGTGTTCGAGCGGGGCATGCTAGCACAGCACCTTCTTCTATTCAGGGAGCGGGCTAGATCGAAACGGTATATGAATATGCCCCCAAGTTTGGGCTGATAGATAGCAACTGTAGGAGCGAGCTTGCTCGCGAAAATCGTCAACGATAACGCATGCATTTAGGATACACGCGTCGCTCTCGGGTTTTTCGCGAGCAAGCTCGCTCCTACAGATTGGGTGGTGTTGGTTAGATCGGGTTGGGGCAATCGATAAACAGGTGCTCCAGGGCAAAGCGCCGCGCCAGGTAGTCACCCAAGGCCTGCACACCGTAGCGCTCAGTGGCATGGTGGCCGGCGGCGATGAAGCTGATGTCGTTTTCACGGGCGCTGTGGAACGTTTGCTCGGAGGCTTCGCCACTCAGGAACAAGTCGACCCCAGCCGCAATCCCGTGGTCGATGTAACCCTGGCCACCACCGGTGCACCAGCCGACGCGGCGGATCATCTCGCTGCCTTCGATCAGCAGCGGCTCACGGCCCATGACCTCCTGCACACGGCGGGCGAAATCACGCGGCGACAACGGCTCGGCGAGGGAGCCGACCAGGCCGACGATCTTGGGGTCATTCGGGTCCAGTGGACCTTCGACGGTGATATCCAACTGACGCGCCAGTTGCACGTTGTTGCCCACATCAGGGTGCAGGTCCAGCGGCAGGTGGTAGGCCAGCAGGCTGATGTCGTGCTTGAGCAGCGTCTTGAGACGGCGTTGCTTCATGCCGGTGATGCAGGGATTTTCGCCCTTCCAGAAATAACCGTGGTGCACCAGGATCAAATCCGCCTGGGCTTCGACGGCCGCGTCCAGCAACGCTTGGCTGGCGGTGACGCCGCTGACGATGCGCATCACCTGCGGGCGCCCTTCCACTTGCAGGCCGTTGGGGCAGTAATCGGCAATTTTGGCGCTGCCGAGGTAGCGGTCGGCTTCCTCGACGAGGGTGGTAAGGGCAACGGCCATAAAAGACTCCTAAATATCCCGTTCGAAGGCGCTCGCAGCCTCGTATAATGCGCGACATTATGGGCGCTCTCCCGCCCCCTGCAACCTGTCAGGACTTACTTGATGCTCAAGGCGCTGCGTTTTTTTGGATGGCCATTGTTGGCTGGCGTGCTGATCGCGATGTTGATCATTCAACGTTTCCCCGGGCTGGTGGGTCTGCCCAGCCTGGATGTAAACCTGCAACAGGCCCCGCAAACCAACGCGGTGGTGCAAGGCCCGGTGACGTACGCGGACGCGGTGGTCATCGCCGCCCCGGCGGTGGTCAACCTCTACACCACCAAGGTCATCAACAAACCGGCGCATCCGCTGTTTGAAGACCCGCAATTTCGCCGCTATTTCGGCGACAACGGGCCCAAGCAACGGCGCATGGAATCGAGCCTGGGTTCGGGCGTGATCATGAGCCCCGAGGGCTACATCCTCACCAACAACCACGTGACTACCGGCGCCGACCAAATTGTGGTGGCCCTGCGTGACGGTCGTGAGACCCTGGCCCGCGTGGTCGGCAGCGACCCGGAAACCGACCTTGCGGTGCTCAAGATCGATCTGAAAAGCCTGCCGTCGATCACCATCGGCCGTTCCGAAGGGCTGCGGGTAGGCGATGTGGCGCTGGCCATCGGCAACCCGTTCGGCGTTGGGCAAACGGTGACCATGGGCATCATCAGCGCCACCGGGCGTAACCAGTTGGGCCTTAACAGCTACGAAGACTTCATCCAGACCGATGCGGCGATCAACCCCGGCAACTCTGGCGGTGCGCTGGTGGATGCCAATGGCAACCTGACGGGTATCAACACGGCGATTTTCTCCAAGTCCGGCGGCTCCCAGGGCATCGGCTTTGCGATCCCGGTGAAACTGGCGATGGAAGTGATGAAGTCGATCATCGAACACGGCCAGGTGATTCGCGGCTGGCTGGGCATTGAAGTACAGCCGTTGACCAAGGATTTGGCCGAATCGTTTGGCCTCACTGGGCGCCCAGGCATCGTAGTGGCTGGGATCTTCCGCGACGGCCCGGCGCAGAAAGCTGGCCTGCAACTGGGCGACGTGATCCTGAGCATCGACGGCGAGCCCGCCGGCGATGGCCGCAAGTCGATGAACCAGGTGGCGCGCATCAAGCCGACAGACAAGGTCACGATCCTGGTGATGCGCAACGGCAAAGAGATCAAGCTGGCGGCAGAAATCGGCCTGCGTCCACCGCCTGCGCCGGTTAAAGAAGAGGAATAACCAGCACCAGACAGGTACCCGTTCGCGGGTACCTGTAAGCTCATATTTCGAAGCGATTCATTCTCATTGGACATGTTATATTGTTTCAATACAGTTATTGGAACGCTCTATCATGCCGTCTCGAAGAATCGCCCCCTTGGCTGGCCTGGCCTTGGGTTTGTTGCTTGACCCCGCCTTTGCCGAAGAAAACACCCTGGAACTGGACACCATCAGCGTCACCACCGACGCCTATGAATCTGCCACCGGGCCCGTCAAAGGCTACCGCGCCACCCGTTCCGCCAGCGCGACCAAGACTGACACCGCCCTGCGTGACATCCCACAATCCATCAGCGTGATTCCCGCCACGGTCCTCAAGGACCTGGGCAGCGCCAACGTGGAACGTGCCCTGGAATTTGCCGGCGGCGTGTCCAAGCAAAACAACTTCGGCGGCCTGACTCTGTATGAATACAGCGTGCGCGGCTTCACCACATCAGAGTTCTACCAGGACGGTTTCAGCGCCAATCGTGGATACCCGAGTACACCCGACACGGCCAATATCGAGCGCATCGAAGTGCTCAAAGGCCCCGCCGCCAGCCTGTACGGCCGTGGCGACCCTGGCGGCACTGTAAATATCGTCACCAAAAAGCCCCAGCCCGAGGCCTTCACCACCGTGCAAACCAGCGCTGGCAGCTGGGACCGCTATCGCACCGCCCTGGACCTCAACACCCCGCTGGACAGCGAAGGCAGCGTGCTGTCGCGGGTCAACCTGGCGGTGGAAGACAACCACAGCTTTCGCGACCACGTGCAGAGCAAGCGCGTGTTCGTCGCGCCGTCGTTCAGTTGGCAACTGAGCCCCGACACCCACCTGCTGGTGGAGAGCGAATTCGTGCGCCACAGCTCCACCTTCGACCGTGGCATCGTCGACGCCTCCGGCGTCTCGCGCTCAACCTTCCTCGGCGAGCCCAACGACGGCGATATCGACAACCACAACAACCGCCTGCAGGCCACCCTTGAGCATCACCTCAACGACGCCTGGAAACTGCGCCTGGCCAGCCATTACAAACAAGGCAGCTTGTGGGGCGACGCCTCGGAAAACCGCGCATTAAATGCTGACGGCCACACCCTCAACCGCCGCTACCGCGAACGCTCCATGGGTTGGCACGACAGCATCACCCAGCTTGAACTGCGAGGCCTGTTCGACATCGGCAGTTGGCAGCATGAGCTGCTGATCGGCACCGAATACGAGGACTACCGCAAGAAGGAACGGGTGACTGCCATCAGCGGCAGCCCCTACGCCATCGACCTCTACAACCCGGTCTACGGCCAACCCAAACCAAACGGCCTGCGCACCGGCACCGACTTCTTCGAGCAGACCAAAAGCCACGCACTGAACCTGCAAGACCAGATCATCTTCACCGACCGCCTGCGCGGCATGCTCGGTGCGCGCTTCGAGCATTTCGACCAGAGCATCGAAGATTTCACCGGCGCCCCCAAAAGCCATCAGACCCACGACGCCTTCACCCAACGCGCTGGCCTGCTCTACCAACTCACGCCAGAGATTGGGGTATTCGCCAACGCCTCCACCTCGTTCAAACCCAACAGCGGGTTGGACGCCAACCGCAAATCCTTCAAACCGGAGGAAGGCGTGGGCTATGAAGTGGGGCTCAAAAGCGAGCTGTTCGACGACCGCCTCAGCGCCACCATCGCCGCGTTCCATATCGAAAAAGAAAACGTTCTCGCCCTGGACCCGGCCACCAACCTCAACCGCGCCGTGGGCAAGGCACGCAGCCAGGGCGTTGACCTGCAACTGACGGGGCAAGTGACCGATGCCGTACGGGTGATTGGAGCGTTTGCCTACATTGATGCCGAGGTCACCAAAGGCGATAAAGCCATTCCCGCCGGCAGCCGGATTCTTGGCGTCGCCAAGCGCAGTGGCAGTCTGTTGGGGGTGTATGAATTCCAAGATGGGGCGTTGCGTGGGTCTGATCTAGGTGCGGCGTTTACGTATGTGGGGGATCGCTCTGGGGAGGCGGGTGGCAGCTTTGAATTGCCGGCGTATCACACGGTGGATGTGTTGGCGCATTACAAGGCTACGGAGAATGTCACCGTGGGCCTGAACCTCAATAACCTGTTTGATGAGAAGTACTACGAGCGCTCTTACAGCAGCTATTGGGTCAACCCCGGCGAACCGCGAAACCTCACGGTCAGCCTGACCCTAAACCTGTAAACATGTGGGAGCTGGCTTCCTGTGGCGAGGGAGCTTGCTCCCGCTGGGCTGCGCAGCGGCCCCAAAATCTTGGGAGCGCTTCGCACTCCAGCGGGAGCTGGCTCCCTCGCCACAACAGCTCCCCACATCTTTACCCGGCGGCTCTTTCGCATAGGGTATTGAGCGCCGCCGCCCACTGCGGATCATCATTCAAGCACGGCACCAGCACCAACTCCTCGCCCCCCGCCTCACGGAATTGTTCCAACCCACGATCCCCAATCTCCTCCAGGGTCTCAATGCAGTCAGCGACAAACGCTGGGCACATCACCAGCAGCTTTTTCACGCCTTGCTGAGCCAGGGTTTCCAGGCGCGCTTCGGTGTAGGGTTCGATCCACTTGGCACGGCCCAGGCGTGATTGGAACGCCACCGACCACTTGTCTTCCGGCAAGCCCATGCGCGCAGCAAAGTCGCGAGCCACGCTAAAGCACTGCCCGCGATAGCATTTAGCACGCACTTCGGGGGATGCGTTCACGCAGCAATCGGTGGCACCGTCAAAGGTATGCCCAGGGTTGAGCTTTTGCAGGTGCCGCTCCGGCAGGCCGTGGAAGCTGAATAACAAGTGATCGTAGTCCTGCTGCAAGTGCGGCTTGGCACTGGCCACCAGGGCATCGAGGTATTCGGGTTGGTCGTAAAAGGGTTGCAGGGTGGATAATTGCAGGTCGAGCTTTTTGTCGCGTACCACACGGCGTGTTTCTTCAATCACGGTGGTCACAGTGCTGTCGGCAAACTGCGGGTACAACGGCGCCAGCGTGACCTTGCGAATACCTTGGCCCGCAAGGCGCACCAGCACGCTTTCAATGGACGGCTCGCCGTAGCGCATCGCCAACTCCACCGGGCCGTGGGTCCATTGCGTGGTCATCTGCTGTTGCAGGCGACGGCTGAGCACCACCAGCGGTGAGCCTTCGTCCCACCAAATGGAGGCGTAAGCGTGGGCCGACTGCTCAGGGCGCTTGATCAGGATCAGCGACACCAACAAGCGCCGCACCGGCCACGGCAGGTCGATCACATAAGGGTCCATCAAAAACTGATTGAGGTAGCTGCGCACATCGGCCACCGAAGTGGACGCCGGTGAACCCAGGTTGACCAGTAACAACGCGTGATCCGTCATGCAACATCCTATCTCTAGAGGCGGCTGGACAGGTCGTCCAACGCCGCACGCAACTCAGTGAACTGGAAAGTGAAACCCGCGGCCAGCAACCGCTCGGGCAGCGCCTTCTGCCCGCCCAGCAGCAAGCCGGACAATTCGCCCAGACCCACCTTCAACGCAAACGCCGGCATGGGCATGAACGCCGGGCGGTGCAGCACCTGGCCGAGCGTCTTGGCGAACTCGCGGTTGCGCACCGGGCGTGGCGCGCAGGCATTATAAGGACCACTGGCATCGGGCTTGTGCACAAGAAAATCAATCAAGGCGATTTGATCCTTGATATGCACCCACGGCATCCACTGCCGACCATTACCGATAGGCCCGCCCAGCGCCAGTTTGAACGGCAATAACAGCCGCGACAAAAAGCCGCCCTCGGCCGCCAGCACCAGGCCGGTGCGCACCAGCACCACACGCAGCCCCAAGGCCTCGGCACGCTGTGCGGTCTCTTCCCAGGCAATACACAGTTGGCTGGGGAAATCGTCCTGCACCGGGCCGCTGGCTTCGGTCAATTCGCGCTCGCCACCGTCGCCGTACCAGCCCACGGCCGAACCGGACACCAGCACCGAAGGTTTCTGCTCCAGGCCTTCCATCCAGCTAAGCAGTGCTTCGGTGAGACTGATGCGGCTGCTCCATAACAACGCCTTGCGTTTGTGGGTCCAGGGTCGATCCGCGATAGGTGCACCGGCGAGGTTAATGACCGCGTCCACCGGGCCGATAACCTGTTGTAGGCGGCCGACTCCCGACACCTGAGCGCCGCAGACCTTGGCAACCTGTTCCGGGTGGCGGCTCCACACGGTCAGGCGATGACCCTGGGCAAGCCAGTGTTGGCACAGTCGGCGGCCGATCAACCCCGTACCGCCGGTCAGCAAAATATGCATGGGACGCTCCTCATGTAACGTTCGCCGCCGATCACTGGTCTATTTTATAGGCAGGGATCATTTGTAAGCGGCCGTAACGTTGGTTCAAGCCTCAGCTTTAACCATAGGTCACACCGTAATAACAGGTCAGCCAAAACTTATACCAAAAAACAATATTGTACAGCTATTGGTGTCGGCGTAGTCTGTGCACAACGGTAAAACGAGGCCTCCCATGACTGTTCCCATCGCGATCATCGGCACCGGCATCGCCGGTCTCTCCGCCGCCCGAGCGTTACAAGACGCGGGGCACGTTGTACAACTCTTCGATAAAAGCCGCGGCAGTGGTGGCCGCATGTCCAGCAAGCGCAGCGATGCAGGCTCCCTGGACATGGGCGCGCAATACTTCACTGCCCGCGACCGCCGCTTCGTCAATGAAGTGCAGCGCTGGCAAAGCCACGGTTGGGCCGAGCAGTGGAAGCCCCAGCTGTACAACTTCAAGTCTGGCCAACTCACGCCCTCCCCCGATGAACAAATCCGCTGGGTCGGCACGCCGCGCATGAGCGCCATCACCCGCGCCCTGCTTGATGACCTGCCGGTGCAATTCGGCTGCCGCATCACCGAAGTGTTCCAAGGCACGCAACACTGGAACCTGCTGGACGCCGACGGCGGTAACCACGGCCCGTTCAGCCACGTGATCATTGCCACGCCGGCGCCCCAAGCCACCGCCCTACTGGCCGCCGCGCCCAAGCTGGCGAGTGCCGCTGCGGGCGTGAAGATGGACCCCACCTGGGCCATCGCCCTGGCTTTCGACACCCCTCTGGATACCCCTATGGAAGGCTGCTTCGTGCAAGACAGCCCCCTCGACTGGCTGGCCCGCAACCGCAGCAAACCGGGGCGCGATGTCACCCTCGACACCTGGGTGCTACACGCCACCAGCGCCTGGAGCAAGGCCCACCTGGACCTGCCCAAAGAGGCCGTGATCGAACACCTGCACGGCGCGTTTGCCGAGCTGTTGCACAGCGCCATGCCCGCGCCGTCGTTCAGCCTGGCGCATCGCTGGCTCTACGCACGCCCCTCCGGCAGCCATGAATTCGGCGTGCTCGCCGACGCCGACCTGGGCCTGTACGTGTGTGGCGACTGGTGCCTGTCGGGCCGCGTAGAAGGCGCATGGCTCAGCGGCCAGGAAGCGGCGCGACGCTTGATCGAGCACCTGCAATGAACCGCATCAACCCCGCCAAATTGCTGCTGTCGAAGTGGACAGCAGCACGCCCCTGGAACAAGGAAAAACACTTCCTGGTCACCGAGCTGTTGCGTGATGAAGAAGGCGTCGTGCTGGAAATCGAACTGCAAGCGGTCATGACCCGGCGCACCGAGCGCCTGGCCTGGCAAACCCTGCAAAATGCCGAGGACTGGAAAATCGGCTGGCAGTAGTCTTCGCGCAAAAACTTGTACAAAGAATTTGACTTGTACAGCATCGAACCTATGATGAGATTTAGTTGTACAAGGCTTCCGTCTTGTACAGGAATCTTGCCGGGGTTTGAACATGTCCAGCATCCGCAAACCGAAGATCGCCATCAGCGCCTGCCTGCTGGGCGAGAACGTGCGCTTTAACGGCGGACATAAACAATCCCTGCTGTGCAGCCAAACCCTTGCCGATTATTTCGACTTTGTGCCGCTGTGCCCCGAAGTCGCCATCGGCCTGGGCATCCCCCGCGAACCGATCCGCCTGGTGGGCGACCCAGCCCACCCGCAAGCCGTGGGCACCGTGCACCGCGAACTCAACGTGACCCAGCCACTGGACGACTACGGCCAGCAGATGGCGCTGGAACACACCGACCTGTGCGGCTACATCTTCATGCAGAAGTCGCCCTCCTGCGGCCTGGAGCGAGTCAAGGTCTACCGTGAAAACGGCACCCCGGTGGACGGCGGTGGGCGCGGTATCTACGCCCAGGCCTTTTGCGCGCGTCACCCCAACCTGCCGGTAGAAGAAGACGGTCGGCTGAATGACCCAGTGTTGCGGGAAAATTTCCTGACCCGCGTATTTGTCTACGCCAGTTGGCAGCAATTGCTCGCCGAAGGGCTGACCCGCCACCGCTTGCTGGCCTTTCACTCGCGCTACAAATATTTGCTGATGGCCCACAGCCCGGCGCATTACAAAAGCCTCGGCCACCTGCTGGGCAACATGGGCAAGGGCGCCAACCTCGACGAACTGGCCGCCTGTTATTTCAGCGACTTGATGACCGGCCTGACCAAGTGCGCCACCCGTGGTACCCACACCAATGTGTTGCAACACATCAGCGGCTATCTCAAACAGGCCATCAGTGCCGATGACAAACAGGAAATGCAGACCGTCATCGGCCAGTACCGCCACGGCATCGTGCCGCTGGTGGTGCCGCTCACCCTGCTCAAACACCACTTTCGCCAACACCCGGACCGCTACATCGCGCAGCAGGCCTACTTGCAGCCGCACCCGGAAAACCTCAGCCTGCGTAACGCGATCTAACCCATGAAAACTGCCCAGCAAGAAGACCTCAACCAAGCCCTCGAAGACGGTTGGTTGCCTATCCGCGAAGTGGCGCGCCAGACCGGCGTCAACGCCGTGACCTTGCGCGCCTGGGAGCGCCGCTATGGGCTGATCGTGCCCCAGCGCACGCCCAAGGGCCATCGGCTGTTCAGCGCCGAACACGTGCAACGCATCCACACCATCCTCACCTGGCTTAATCGCGGCGTGCCGGTCAGCCAGGTCAAAGGCTTGATCGACTCCGCCCAACCGATGCCCGATGCCGTCGAGAATGAATGGCACACCCTGCGCCAGACCCTGGTGCAAGCCATCAGCGAGTTGGCCGAGCGCCGGGTCGATGACGTCTTCAATCAGGCCATGGCGCTGTACCCACCGCGCACCCTGTGCGAGCAATTGCTGTTGCCGCTGTTGCAGGCCCTGGAGCAACGCTGGCAGGGCCAGTTCGGCGCGCAGATGGAGCGAGTGTTTTTCCTGTCCTGGCTGCGCAGCAAGTTCGGCGCACGCATCTACCACAACAACCGCCAGTTGCAGGGCGCACCGCTGTTGTTGGTCAACCAGTCCGACCTGCCCTTGGAGCCACACCTGTGGCTCAGCGCCTGGCTGGCCAGCAGCGCCGACTGCCCGGTGGAAGTGTTCGACTGGCCGCTGCCCGCTGGCGAACTGGCCCTAGCAGTGGAACACCTGCAACCGCGCGGGGTGCTGCTGTATTCGAGCAAAGCCCTGCAGTTGCCGGCCCTTGGCAAATTACTGGGCGGCATTAATTGCCCGACGCTGCTGGTCGGACCAACGGTATGCATCCACCAGGCCGAGTTAGCCGTATTAACCCGTGACACTCCGCAATTGTGCGTGGCCGAAGACCCCTTGTCGGCCCACCAGCAACTGATCCAGCGTGGAATCGTTTAAATGCATTTGATCTGGCTGCGCACCGACCTGCGCCTACACGACAACACCGCCCTGGCCGCCGCGAGCCAGCGAGGCCCGATGGCGGCTGTTTTCCTGATCACCCCCGAGCAGTGGCTGGCCCACGATGATGCGCCGTGCAAGGTGGACTTCTGGCTGCGCAACCTGCAGCACCTGAGCACCGCACTGGGCGAACTGAATATCCCGCTGCTGATCCGCACCGCCCCGACCTGGGACCAGGCGCCCGCCGTGTTGAGCCAACTGTGCCGTGAACTGTCGGTTGAGTCGGTGCACGTCAACGAGGAGTACGGCATCCACGAAAGCCGCCGTGATGCGGCCGTGTCCAAAGCGCTGGAAGCCGACGGCGTGAGTTTCCACAGCTACCTGGACCAATTGTTTTTCCAACCCGGCAGTGTGCTGACCAAGACTGGCACGTACTTCCAGGTATTCAGCCAGTTCCGCAAGGTCTGCTACACCCGCCTGCACAGCAGCCTGCCGCGCCTGGTGCCAACGCCCAAGGCCCAGGCGAAACTTGCGATCAAAAGCGACCCCATCCCGTCGACCGTCGACGGCTTTGCACCGCCCAGCGAGACTCTGCGCGCCCTGTGGCCGGCCGGCGAAGACGAAGCCCGTCGCCGCCTCGACGCTTTTGCCGACCAACAGATCAGCTACTACAAGGATGAACGCGACTTCCCTGCCAAGCCCGGCACCAGCCAGCTCTCGGCGTACCTCGCGGCGGGCGTGGTTTCGCCGCGCCAGTGCTTGCATGCCGCGCTGCAAACCAACCAGGGTGAATTTGAAAGCGGCGACATGGGCGCCATCACCTGGATCAACGAGTTGCTGTGGCGCGAGTTCTACAAACACATCCTGGTGGGCTACCCACGGGTCTCGCGCCACCGCGCGTTCCGCCCCGAAACCGAAGCCGTGGCCTGGCGCAATGCGCCCAAGGACCTGGCCGCCTGGCAAGAGGCGCGCACCGGCCTGCCGATCATCGACGCCGCCATGCGCCAGTTGCTCGAAACCGGTTGGATGCACAACCGCCTGCGCATGGTGGTGGCGATGTTCCTGACCAAGAACCTATTGATCGACTGGCGCGAAGGCGAGCGCTTCTTTATGCGCCACCTGATCGATGGCGACCTGGCGGCCAACAACGGCGGCTGGCAGTGGAGCTCTTCCACCGGCACCGATTCGGCGCCCTATTTCCGAATTTTCAGCCCGTTGAGCCAGTCAGAAAAATTCGACAGCGAAGGCATTTTTATCAAGCGCTGGCTGCCTGAGTTGGCTGCGTTGAACAAAAAAGAAGTGCACAACCCCGAGGCGGCTGGCGGCCTGTTTGGCGTAGCCGATTACCCACGCGCCATCGTCGACCTGAAAAAGTCCCGCGAGCGCGCCCTGGCCGCCTTCCGCAGCCTGCCTTCACGCGAAGCCGCTGGAGGCATTCATGAGTGACTTCCTGCGCCGGTTCGCCCAAACCTTTGCCACGCTGGACAAGCACAACCTGCACCTGCTCGACAGCCTGTACAGCCAAGACATCGCGTTTGCCGACCCGCTGCATGAAGTCCACGGCCTGACTGCGCTGCACAGCTACTTTGCGCAGTTGTATAGCAACGTCAGCCAACTACGCTTCGACTTCCACGGTTTCGATCAAGTAGCTGAAGGCGAAGGTTACCTGCGCTGGAAAATGAGTTTCTGCCACCCGCGACTGGCTGGCGGCCAGGTGATCCGGGTGGAAGGCTGTTCGCACTTGATGTGGCGCGACAAGGTGTATAGCCACCGTGACTATTTCGATGCCGGCGCCATGCTCTACGAACACCTGCCCGTTCTGGGCAGCGTCGTCGGTTGGCTGAAAAGGAGAGTGGGATGAACACTGTGCCTCCCCGTCGTTATTGGCTGACCGGCGCCAGCAGTGGCATCGGTGCCGCACTGGCGATCGAACTGCTCAACAGCGGCGCCCACGTGGCCGTCAGCTCACGTTCAAAAGCGCCATTGGACACCCTGGCTGAACACTATCCAGGGCAAGTGCTGGTGGTAGCCGGCGACCTGACCAACAGCCAGACGGTGCGCGAGATCGGCGAACAGATCGCGGCGACCTGGGGCACGTTGGACACCGTGATCCTAAATGCCGGCACCTGTGAATATATCGACGCCAAGCAATTCGATTCATCGATCATCGAGCACGTGGTGCGCACCAACCTGCTGGCCAGCAGTTACTGCATCGAGGCCGCCCTGCCGCTGTTACGCGCCGGTCGTACGCCGCATTTGGTGGGTGTGGCGAGCGCGGTGACCTACCTGCCGATGCCCCGCGCCGAAGCCTACGGCGCTTCCAAGGCGGGCCTGCGCTACCTGTTTGAATCCCTGCGTATCAGCCTCTCAACGGAAAACATCGACGTCACGGTGGTCAGCCCAGGCTTTGTCGATACGCCGCTGACCGAGCGCAACGATTTCCCCATGCCCCTGAGCTGGCCGGCCGACAAAGCTGCCCGGCATATCTTCGCCAAACTGGAAAAACGCCCGCTGGAAATCGCCTTCCCGGCACTGTTTATCGCCACCCTGTGGCCGCTGTCGAAACTGCCCAACCGGGCGCAGTTGATCATCGGCAAGCGCATGCTGCGCAGCCCGCCGCCGAAAAAGGACGACCTGTGAAGATCGCTATTATCGGCAGCGGCATTGCCGGGCTGACCAGCGCCTACCTGCTCAGCCGCCAGCATGAAATCACGCTGTTCGAAGCGGGCGACCGCATCGGCGGGCATACCCACACGGTCAATGTCACCGTCGAGGGTAAACGCTATGCAGTGGACACCGGTTTTATCGTGTTCAACGACTGGACCTACCCCAACTTCATTCGCTTGCTGGGGCAGATTGGGGTGACGTTCAAACCCACTGAGATGAGTTTTTCGGTGTGCGATGAAAACACCGGGCTTGAGTACAACGGCAACAACCTCAATAGCCTGTTTGCCCAGCGGCGCAATATCTTGTCGCCAGGGTTTTGGGGCATGTTGCGCGACATTTTGCGCTTCAACCGCCAGGCGCCGCTGGACCTGCAGGAGCAACGCATCAGCGCCGAAATGACCCTGGGCGACTACCTCGCCGCCGGCGGCTATGGCGAGCGGTTTATCCGGCACTACATCGTGCCGATGGGGGCGGCGATATGGTCGATGTCCCTGGCGGACATGCTGGGCTTTCCGCTGCAGTTTTTCGTGCGGTTCTTCAAGAACCACGGCTTGCTCTCGGTGAGCAACCGCCCGCAGTGGTGCGTGATCGAAGGCGGCTCCAGCAGCTATATAGAACCGCTGACCCGAAGCTTTCACGAGCAGATCCGCCTCAACTGCCCTGTGGGTAAAGTGGTACGCACCGGCGACGGCGTGGTTATCCACAGCCCGGTCGGTATCGAACAGTTTGACCGCGTGGTGTTTGCCTGCCACAGCGACCAGGCCCTGGCCTTGCTCGCCGACCCCAGCCAAGCCGAACAAGACATCCTCGGTGCCCTGCCCTACGCCGACAACGACGTGGTGCTGCACACCGACACCCGCCTGCTGCCCGACCGCAAGCTGGCCTGGGCCAGTTGGAATTACCGGCTGAGCGGCAATGCCCAGAGCCAGGCTGCGGTCACCTATGACATGAACATCCTGCAGGGCATCGACAGCGCCACCACCTTTTGCGTCAGCCTCAACCAGACATCGGTGATCAACCCGCTCAAAATCCTGGCCCGCTACACCTACGCCCATCCGCAATACAGCCTGGCGGCGGTGGCGGCCCAGGCGCGCTGGGAAGAATTGTGCGGTGCCCACAACACCTTTTATTGCGGCGCCTACTGGGCCAATGGCTTTCACGAGGATGGCGTGGTCAGCGCCTTGCGCGTGGCCCAAGCGTTTGGGGAAAGCCTGTGAACAGCGCCCTGTACAGCGGCTGGATTGCCCATCGCCGGTTTGCGCCCAAGGCCCACGCCTTTCGCTATCGCATCGGCCTGCTGTACCTGGATTTGAGCGAAGAACAGCAAGTGCTGGGCCTCTCGCCGCTGGCCGGGCGCAGTCGTTTTGCGCCCTTCGGTTTTCGCCAGCAGGATTACCTGCGTGAATTGACGCGCACCGGCATGAGCTTGAGCGATGCCGTGCGCCAGGAAGTCGGCAAGGCACTGGGGCGTACACCCCAGGGCGTTATCTGCCTACTGACCCAGGCCCGCAGTTGGGGCCTGGCTTTTAACCCTGTGAGTTTCTTCTACTGTTTCGAGGCCGACGGACAACTGGCCGCGATCCTGTGTGAAGTGACCAACACTCCATGGCGCGAGCGCTATCACTACGTGCTGCCGGCCCAGGCCCTGGACGCCGATGAGCATCAGCATTTCGCCGTGGCCAAGGCTTTCCATGTGTCGCCGTTTTTGCCCCGTGACCTGGAATACCGCATGAGCTTCAGCCCGCCCGCCGCCAAACTCGGCGTGCATATGGCCGACTGGCAAGGCACGCAGAAAGTTTTCGACGCCACCTTGAGCCTGCAAAAGGAAGCACTCAGCCGCGCCAGCCTGCATCGCTACCTGTGGCGCTTCCCTTGGATGACCGCCAAGACCTGTCTCGCAATTTACTGGCAGGCCCTGCGCCTGTTGCTTAAACGCACACCGATTTTCCCCCACCGGGCCGCCGATGGCGTCTCCAGCACCGCAGTCGGGTACACCAAGGATCGCCGCCATGAAAACCCCTAGCTTATCGGTCAAGGCCAACCGCCTGAACGTCAACGGCATGACCAGCGCCCTGCTGCGCAAGGCCGTGCTGCGCCAACTCGGTCAACTGCGCCACGGCCAGTTGGTGGTGATCGAAGACGGTGAACGCCAGGTCTTCGGCGCACGGGAAGCGCACCTGCTGGGGGAAATCCAGATCCTCGACCCGGCCGTGTGGGGCCTGGTGGCGGCCAACGGCTCCATCGGTGCTGGCGAGGCGTTTATCCATGGTTACTGGAGCAGCCCGGACCTGACCGCCGTGGTGCGCGTGATGGTCAGCAACCTGGATGTACTCGACGCGATGGAAGGTGGCCTGGCGCGCCTGGCACGCCCGCTCACCCAAGGCTTGCACTGGCTGAACCGCAACACGCGCAAGGGCTCGCAAAAAAACATCGCGGCCCACTACGACCTGGGCAATGACCTGTTCGAAGAATTCCTCGACCCGACCATGATGTATTCCGCCGCGCAATTCCTCACGCCCGACGACACCCTGGAACAGGCACAACTGAACAAGCTGGAACGCATCTGCCAGAAACTCGCCCTCAAACCCAGCGACCACCTGCTGGAAATCGGCACCGGTTGGGGCAGCATGGCGCTGTATGCCGCGCAGCATTACGGGTGCAAGGTCACCACCACGACCTTGTCCAAGGAACAGTTCGCCTACACCGAAAAACGCATCAAAACCTTGGGCTTGCAAGGCCAGGTGACCCTGTTGTTGCAGGACTACCGCGACCTGACCGGCCAGTACGACAAACTGGTGTCCATCGAGATGATCGAAGCCGTGGGCCATCGGTTCCTGCCCACCTACTTCAAGCAATGCGCGCAGTTGCTAAAGAGCGATGGCCTGATGCTGCTGCAAGCCATCACCATTCGCGACCAGCGCTATGAGCAGGCCAAACGCAACGTCGATTTTATCCAGCGCTATATCTTCCCCGGCGGCGCCCTGCCCTGCGTGCAAAAGATGCTGGAGATCGTCAGCCGCGACACCGACATGAACCTGATGCACATGGAAGATTTCGGCCTGCACTACGCACGCACCCTGCGCCTGTGGCATGAGAACTTTCGCCGCGCCCACGGCCGTCTTGGGGAGCTGGGCTACGATGAGTACTTCCTGCGCTTGTGGGAGTTCTACCTGTGCTACTGCGAGGGTGGGTTTATGGAACGCACGATCGGTACCGCGCAACTGTTGCTGGCCAAGCCGGCCGCACTCAACCCACCTTTGCTGGGACGTTTCAGTGCTTAAACCACTGGCCAATGCCGTGCTGTTCCAGTGCGGCTGGCTGGCCTGTGTGCTCGGCGGCAATGGCCCATGGTTGCTCGTGGGGTTGGCCGTATTGGTCATCCACCTGCTGTGGATAAGTGCCTGGTCCAAGGACGGGCAGGTGATCCTTGCCGTGACCTTGCTGGGGACGGTGGTGGACACCTCGCTGCGCACCTTTGGCGTCTTTCATTTCAGCATGCCGGGGCCGTTGATTCCCTTTTGGCTGATTGTGCTGTGGGCGTTGCTGGCCACCACCTTGCGCCATTGCCTGGCCTGGAGCGCACTGCCCTGGTGGCGCGCCAGCCTGTTGGGCGCGGTAGGTGGGCCGCTGTCGTACTACGCGGGCAGCCAGTTGGCCGGGGTGAGTTTTGGCTACGGTACGGCGCCGACCCTGATCGGCCTGGCGGTGCTGTGGGCCCTGTTATTTCCCGTGTTGCATTGGGTCGCTGATCAGCTTGGGCACTGACGCCCGTCAGAGCATCCGTACGCGCGTCACCGGCTTGCCTTACACTGCGCGCCTATGACCAACATCCCTCACACCCAAATCACCGAACCCGCCGTCACCTGCTCGACGTGCGCGGCCTGCTGCTGCCAGTTGGAAGTGATGCTGATCACTGACACCGGCGTGCCGGAACGCTACATCGATACCGACGATTGGGGCGGCGAGGTCATGCTGCGCCTGGACGACGGCTGGTGCGCGGCGCTGGACCGGGACACGATGATGTGCACGATCTACGAGCGACGGCCGCTGATTTGCCGGGAGTTCGAGATGGGCGCGCCGGAATGCCTCGAAGAACGGCAGGGGATTGCGACGGCCTACCGCTGAGAATCAGGCTATTGGCGATCCAAATGTGGGAGCGGGCTTGCTCGCGAATGCGGTGTATCAGTCAACATGTTCAGCGACTGACACACCGCATTCGCGAGCAAGCCCGCTCCCACAGGGGACCTGCTGTGGTCTTTAGATCTACAGCGGCAAGGTGTAATGCAGCGAGTAGCTCTCTACCCCATCGTTATTACTGCTCAAGCCCGCATTGGAATAGTGCGTGGCCCGAATCCCCACCTCATGCCCACCGGCAAAGCGCAGGCCAAAGCCCAACCGGTCTTCGAACTGAAAGGCCTGGCCGATGTTGTTGTCCTCGACTTTTGTGCGCGAGAACACCGCCACACCGATCCCCGCCTCGATGTACGGCTTGACCTTCTCCCCGGCGAACTCATACACAAACACCGGCGAGAACGACAGGCTGCTGACACTGGAACGCTTGTCCCCGTCCCAGTAGGTGTAGGCGCCACTCCAATAGCCAGTCAGACGGCCGGTTTCGCTCTGCCACCAGCTTTTATCCCAGTCCGAGGTGAGCCCCAGCCGATAGGTCATGGTCGAATCACTGGTGCTCCCCACCCCCAATTCCAGGCCTGCGGCCTGCGCCGAAACAGAGTGTCCTACAACGACGGCCGCAATCGCAGCCAAACAGAACAAGCGCTTCATAAGAAACATCCTTTCCCAACGACGTTATGTGATTTTGTACAAGCTAACTCGCTATAGAAGCCGGCGAATAGACGGAAGTTCCAGCTTATAACGCCGGTATTTAACGAATTTTTCACACCGCGAAGCGTCGCACAACGCCAGGATGTTTCCATAGTGTCGGTAGGATATTTCTTAGGTGATACACATCGCCGCTGGTCCAGAACTGTGCCGGTTGCGGATTACCAGCGGCCAGCAGGTCGCGCTCGCCCAGCAAGCGCTTAAGCTGGCGGGCCACGGCCGCGCCGGTGTCGATGAGGATGATGCTGGGGGGCAACATCTGCGCCAGAAGCGGCTTTAGGAAGGGATAGTGGGTGCAGCCGAGGATGATGGTGTCGCAGCCGGCGCTCACCAACGGTTCGATATAGCCCTGCAACATCAGGCGCAAGGCCGGGCTGTCCAGGTCGCCGGTTTCGATCAGCTCCACCAGGCCCGGGCAGGGCTGGGTGATGACCCGGACATCGGTGGCAAACCGATCGAGCAAGGCGGCAAACTTGGCGCTTTGCAGGGTGCCGGTGGTGGCAAGCACGCCGACCACACCACTGCGAGTGGCCGCGGCGGCGGGCTTGACGGCGGGTTCCATGCCCACCAACGGCCACTCGGGGAAATCCTGGCGTAAATCAGCCACGGCCGCGACGGTCGCCGTGTTGCAGGCAATCACAAACGCTTTGGCGCCCTTTTCGCGGAAAAACCCGGCGACTTGCCGCGAACGCTCAAGGATAAACGCCGGGCTTTTCTCCCCATAAGGGATATGCCCGCAATCGGCCACATACAGCAGCGATTCCTGCGGCAGCAGTTGCTGGATTTCTTCCAGCACCGACAGGCCGCCGACGCCGGAGTCGAACACACCGATGGGCGCGTCCTTAACCATGTGCAGTCCCACACACGCTGCAACCCGGGTCGCGCTTAACCCGCAGCTCGCGAAAACGCGTGGTCAGCGCATCGATCAGCAACAAGCGCCCCACCAGCGGCTCGCCGAAACCGGCCAGCAACTTCAAGGCTTCCAGGGCTTGCAAGCTGCCGACCATCCCCACCAGCGGGCCGACCACGCCAGCTTCGCTGCACGTGAGTTCGGTGTCGCTGCCATGCCCGTATAAACAGTGGTAGCACGGGCTGTCGGCGCGGCGCGGGTCGAACACCGACAATTGCCCCTCCAGGCGAATCGCCGCACCGCTGATCAACGGTTTGCCAGCGGCCACACAGGCGGCGTTGACCGCTTCGCGGGTAGAGAAGTTGTCGCTGCAATCGAGTACCACATCCACCGCCGCAACTGCCGCCGCCAGCGAATCGGCGTCCAGCGCGGTGCGATGGGCGATCAGCTTAATCTCGGGGTTGATGGCCGTCAGGCGGCGCAGGGCCGAATCGACCTTGGTCTGCCCGACACTGTCGGTGTCATGGATGATCTGGCGTTGCAGGTTGGTCAGGTCAACCGTATCGAAGTCCGCCAGGTGCAGCTCGCCAACGCCCGCGGCGGCCAAGTACAACGCCACCGGCGCGCCCAGGCCACCGAGTCCGATGATCAACGCGCGGCCGTTTTTCAGGCGCAATTGGCCGTCGATGTCGACATGTTGCAACAGAATCTGTCGGCTATAGCGCAACAGCTCCTGGTCGGTCAGCACGGCCGGCGCCCCAGGGTGATGCGCTCATGGTTGCCGAGGTCGATGCGGCTATGGACCTCCTCGAAACCTTCGGTCAACAGCAGGTCACGTACGGCCAGGGCCTGGTCGTAACCGTGCTCGAGCAACAGCCAGCCACCGGCATTCAGGTGCGCTGGCGCTTGTTTGATGATCAGGCGCAAATCGTCCAAGCCATCATGGCCTGCCACCAGCGCGCTGGCCGGTTCGAAACGCACGTCACCGGCCGCCAGGTGCGGGTCGTTGGCGGCGATATACGGTGGGTTGCTGATGATCAGGTCGTAGGTACGGCCTTGCAGGGCACTGAACCAATGGCTGTTGAGTACCGTGGCGTTGTTCAGGTGTAGGCGCTGGCGATTGCGCTCGGCCAGGGCAACGGCTTCCAGCACGCGGTCGACGGCAGTGACTTGCCAGGCCGGGCGCTCACTGGCCAAGGCCAGGGCAATGGCGCCGCTGCCGGTGCCCAGGTCGAGCACTTGAGTCGGCGTTGCCGGTAACAATTCCAGGGCCGCTTCGACCAGCAGTTCTGTGTCCGGGCGCGGGATCAGCGTGTGCGGCGCGACTTCCAGGTCGAGCTTCCAAAAGCCCTGCTGACCGAGGATATACGCCACCGGCTCACCGCCACGGCGGCGTTGCAGGTAGCCGGCAAAGGTCAGCGCGTCTTCGCTGGTAACGATTTTTTCCGGCCAGGTGTGCAGGTAGCTGCGGGACTTGCCCAACGCAGCGGCCAGCAACAACTCGGCATCCAGGCGCGCGGTGGGCGAGTCGGGCAGGTCGGCGGCGCGCAGCAGGCTGGCGATGATGGTCATTTATTCACCTATCGCGGCGAGCTGATCGGCTTGGTATTCGGCAAGCAACGGCTCGATCACCGCGTCTACACCGCCTGCGAGAATCTCGTCCAGGGAGTAGAGGGTGAGGTTGACCCGGTGGTCGGTCACCCGGCCCTGGGCAAAGTTATAGGTACGGATGCGCTCGGAACGGTCGCCCGAGCCCACCAGCAACTTGCGCTCGCTGGCAATCGCGTTGGCGGCGGCGCTGCTTTGCTGGTCGTTTAGCTTGGCCGACAGCCAGGACATGGCTCGCGCCCGGTTCTTGTGCTGGGAGCGTTCTTCCTGGCATTCCACCACGATGCCCGACGGCAAGTGGGTGATGCGGATGGCGGAGTCGGTCTTGTTGACGTGCTGACCACCGGCGCCCGACGAGCGGTAGGTATCAACCCGCAGGTCTGCGGGGTTGATCTCGATGGCTTCCTGCTCGTCCGGCTCGGGCAATACGGCCACGGTGCAGGCGGAGGTGTGGATGCGCCCCTGGGATTCGGTCGCCGGAACGCGCTGTACGCGGTGGGCGCCGGACTCGAATTTCAGCTTGCCGTAGACGTTGTCGCCTTCAACCCGGGCGATGACTTCTTTATAGCCGCCGTGCTCGCCTTCGTTCTCCGAGAGGATCTCCACCCGCCAGCCGCGGCGCTCGGCGTAACGCGAATACATGCGGAACAGGTCGCCGGAGAAGATCGCCGCCTCGTCGCCGCCGGTGCCAGCGCGGATTTCGAGGAACACGTTGCGCCCGTCATTCGGGTCTTTGGGCAGCAGCATGCGTTGCAGGCTGCCTTCCAACTCGGTGAGTTTTTCCTTGGCCTCGCGGACTTCTTCCACGGCCATTTCGCGCATGTCCGGGTCGCTGTCCTTGAGCAACGCCTGGGCGCCTTCAAGGTCGGCCTGGGTTTTCAGCCATTGCGAATAGACGGCCACAATCGGCTCAACTTCCGCGTATTCCTTGGAATAGGTGCGGAACTTGGTTTGATCGGCAATGATCTCGCCATCGCCGAGCAAGGCGGTCAGTTCTTCGAAACGGTCCTGGAGCACGTCCAGTTTATTGAGCAGTGACGCTTTCATTGCGGTTTTTTATCCGAAGAGCTTTCTGACGCGCCCTCACCGAGGGCAAAGAGTTCCTGGGCCATGGCCAGCGCATCGAGGCGGCCTTCGGCGGTAAGCTTTTTCAACTGAACGCTGGGAGCGTGGAGCAACTTGTTGGTGAGGCCACGGGCCAGCTGCATCAGCACTTCTTCAGCGCTGCTGCCGTTGGCGAGCAAGCGCTGGGCCTTGCTCAGCTCCTCGTCGCGCAGGCGTTCGCCTTGCTGACGATACGCCTTGAGCACATCCACCGCCGCCAGTTCACGCAGGCGCACCATAAAGTCTTCGGCGCCGGTGCTGACCATTTCCTCGGCGGCCTGGGCAGCGCCCTGGCGACTCTTGAGGTTTTCGGCGACCACTTCGTGCAGATCGTCGACGCTATAGAGGTAAACGTCGTCCAACTCGCCGACTTCGGGCTCGATATCCCGGGGAACGGCAATATCCACCATGAAGATCGGTTTGTGCTTGCGCAACTTCAACGCGCTTTCCACCGCGCCCTTGCCAAGAATCGGCAGCTGGCTGGCGGTGGAGCTGATGACGATATCGCTGCGCACCAGTTCAGCCGGGATATCTGCCAGCAACACGGCGTGGGCACCGAACTGTTCGGCGAGGATGCTCGCGCGCTCCAAGGTACGGTTGGCCACCACGATACGCTTGACCCCCAGGTCATGCAGATGGCGGGCGACCAAAGTGATGGTCTCGCCAGCGCCGATCAACAACGCTTGGCTGCGCTGCAAGTCACTGAAAATCTGCTTGGCCAGGCTCACGGCTGCAAACGCCACGGACACCGGGTTTTCGCCGATGGCCGTATCGGTGCGCACCTGCTTGGCCGAATTGAACGTGGCCTGGAACAACCGGCCCAGCAGCGGGCCGACGGTGCCGGCCTCACGCGCCACGGCGTAGGCGGATTTCATCTGGCCCAGGATCTGCGGCTCGCCCAACACCAGCGAATCGAGACCGGCCGCCACGCGCATCATGTGACGAACTGCCGCATCCTCTTCATGCACATAAGCGCTCGCGCGCAGGTCGTCGAGGTTCAAATGGTGGTAATCGGCCAGCCAGCGCAGCACGACATCTGCTGAAAGATGTTCCTGCTCTATATAAAGCTCGCTGCGATTGCAGGTCGAAAGGATCGCAGCTTCGCGGCTGTCGGTGAGCCGGCAGAGCTGCTGCAAGGCCTCAACCAACTGCTCAGGCGTAAACGCCACGCGCTCGCGCACGTCTACGGAGGCAGTCTTGTGGTTAATACCGAGTGCGAGGAAGGCCATTCAATATCGCTGATGATGTCGGGAAGCCGACAATTGTCCTACTTCGAAAGATTCAGAACAACCACCGTAAGCTATTGTCCTAATGCCTTGTGTCTATAAAGGCACCAACTGAGACTCGGTTATGTTTGGCCGAAGGCTTGTGTCATGATGATCCGACCGCAGGTTAGTCGTCCTCTTCCTATATGAATAGATCTTCCGCGTTGCTCCTAACTCTTGTTTTCCTCAGCGGCTGCCAGGCTATGGCCCCCGTGTCGCCGGACGGTACGCCGCCGGTGGAAGACACCACTCCCGCCCCTGAAAAACCCAAGGTTTATTCCTCGTTCAGTGAAGATACGGTGTTCAGCCTGCTGAGCGCGGAGCTGGCTGGCCAGCGCAATCGTTTCGATATTGCCCTGGATAACTACGTGACCCAGGCCATCAACACACAGGATCCGGGGATCTCGGAGCGGGCGTTTCGCATCGCCGAGTACCTGGGGGCCGACCAAGCAGCGCTGGACACCTCGTTGATCTGGGCGAAAAACGCACCGGACGACCTGGAAGCGCAACGCGCAGCCGCCATTCAACTGGCCCGCGCCGGGCGCTATGACGACTCCATGGTCTATATGGAGAAAGTCCTGCAGGGCAAGGGCGACACCCATTTCGACTTCCTCGCGCTGTCGGCTGCCGACACCGACCAGGACACGCGCAACGGCCTGATGAAGAGTTTCGACCGCCTGCTGCAAAAGCATCCGAAGAACAGCCAGCTGATTTTCGGCAAGGCGTTGCTGCTGCAACAAGATGATGAAGCCGACGCCGCACTCAAGCTGCTTGAGCAAAATCCGCCGGAAGAAGGCGAAATCGCCCCGATTCTGCTGCGCGCACGACTGCTGCAAAATCTCAATCGCGGCAAGGAAGCGATTCCGCTGCTGGAAAAAAGCATCAAGAAGTACCCGGACGACAAACGCCTGCGCCTGACTTACGCGCGCATGCTGGTGGAACAGGACCGCATGGAGGACGCCAAAGTGCAGTTCGCCAACCTGGTCCAGCAATACCCAGACGACGACGAACTGCGTTACTCCTTGGCGCTGGTGTGCCTGGAAGCCAAGGCCTGGGACGAGGCCAAGGGTTACCTGGAAGAATTGATCGAGCGCGAAAGCCATGTGGATTCCGCACACCTGAACCTGGGCCGTATTGCTGAAGAGAAAAACGACCCGCAGGCCGCCTTGCTTGAATACGCCCAGGTCGGCCCCGGCAACGACTACCTACCAGCACAATTGCGCCAGGCCGATATCCTGATGAGCAACGGCCGCACCGACGAGGCGGAAAAACGCCTGGCGGCAGCGCGGGATGCCGAACCGGACTATGCGATCCAGCTGTACCTGATCCAGGCCGAGACGTTGTCGGCCAACAAACAAGGTGAGCGCGCCTGGAAATTGCTGCAACAAGCCTTGTTGCAATTCCCCGACGATTTGAACCTGCTGTACACCCGCGCCATGCAGGCCGAAAAACGCAATGACCTGGCGCAGATGGAAAAAGACCTGCGCCTGATCATCAAGCGCGACCCGGACAACGCCATGGCCCTCAATGCCCTGGGCTACACCCTGTCGGACCGCACCACGCGCTACGACGAAGCCAAGGTATTGATCGAGCAAGCCCACAAGCTCAACCCGGAAGACCCGGCCGTGCTCGACAGCCTGGGCTGGGTGAATTACCGCCTGGGCAACCTGGACGAAGCCGAACGCTTGCTGCGCCAGGCCCTGGAACGCTTCCCCGACCAGGAAGTCGCGGCCCACCTGGGCGAAGTACTGTGGGCCAACGGCAAGCAGCGCGAAGCGCGACAAATCTGGGAAAAATTCCTCAAGGAACAACCCGAAAGCCCCATCCTGCGCGGCACCATCAAGCGCCTGACCGGATCCGAGACCCTTTAAGCTTATGTTCTTGCGCCATGTTGTAGTGTTCAGTCTCATCGCCCTGCTCGCCGGTTGTGCGGGCATCGGCAGCCGTGAATCCGTTGAAGGCCAGGGCAACCCGGCGCAATGGAAACAGCACAAAGACCAGCTCAGCAGCATCGACGGCTGGCAGATCGAAGGCAAGGTAGGGGTTCGCGCGCCAAAAGATTCCGGCAGCGGCACCTTGTTCTGGCTGCAACGCCAGGACTACTACGACATTCGCCTGTCGGGCCCGCTGGGCCGTGGTGCGGCGCGCCTGACCGGCCGACCGGGGCAAGTAAGCCTCGAAGTGGCCAACCAGGGCCGCTACGAGGCGACGTCGCCCGAATCGCTGCTGGAAGAACAAATTGGCTGGAAGCTGCCGGTGTCCCACCTGGTGTGGTGGGTGCGCGGCTTGCCAGCGCCCGACAGCAAGAGCCGTCTGGGCCTTAATGGAGACAGCCGCCTGGCCACCCTCGAACAGGATGGTTGGCAGGTAGAGTATTTGAGCTACGTCCAGCAAAGCGGATATTGGCTGCCTGAGCGCATCAAACTGCACGGCACTGACCTTGACGTCACGCTGGTGATCAAGGACTGGCAACCGCGCAAGTTGGGGCAATAACGTGACCGTGGAACGCTTGACCCTGCCCTCCCCCGCCAAACTCAATTTGATGCTGCACATTCTGGGTCGCCGTGAAGACGGCTACCACGAGTTGCAGACACTGTTTCAATTTCTTGATTACGGCGATGAGCTGACCTTCGCCGTACGCGACGATGGCGTGATCAAGCTGCACACTGAATTCGAAGGTGTGCCCCACGACAGCAACCTGATCGTGAAGGCGGCGAGAAAACTCCAGGAACAATCCGGGAGCGTCCTCGGCATCGACATATGGATCGACAAAATCTTGCCCATGGGCGGCGGCATCGGCGGCGGCAGTTCGAATGCGGCCACCACACTGCTGGGTCTGAATCACTTGTGGCAGCTGGGTTGGGACCCTGATCGTCTGGCTGCGCTGGGCCTTACACTGGGCGCCGACGTCCCGGTTTTCGTGCGTGGACACGCCGCATTTGCTGAGGGTGTCGGGGAAAAACTGACCCCTGTAGAGCCCGAGGAGCCTTGGTATCTCGTGCTTGTGCCGCAAGTATCTGTAAGTACAGCAGAAATTTTTTCAGATCCGTTGTTGACACGTAACTCTGATCCCATTAAAGTGCGCCCCGTTCCCAAGGGAAACAGTCGAAATGACTGCTTACCGGTTGTAGCAAGGCGTTATCCAGAGGTACGTAACGCTTTGAATTTGTTAGGTAAATTTACCGAAGCAAAATTAACCGGAACTGGAAGTTGTGTGTTTGGGGGCTTCCCAAGCAAAGCTGAAGCTGATAAAGTCTCGGCCCTTCTTACAGAGACCCTTACAGGGTTTGTAGCAAAGGGAAGCAACGTTTCGATGTTGCATCGCAAGCTGCAAAGTCTGCTCTAAAAGGAACCGAGTGTTAGGCACTCGTTGCAACAGATACAGGGGCGTCGCCAAGCGGTAAGGCAGCAGGTTTTGATCCTGCCATGCGTTGGTTCGAATCCAGCCGCCCCTGCCATTTTCTATACTCATCCAGGTTACCCTCAGCCTCTAGGTACTGCGCGTGTCCAAGATGATGGTCTTTACGGGGAATGCTAACCCCGATCTGGCTCGGCGTGTCGTACGTCAGCTGCATATCCCTCTCGGTGACATCTCTGTCGGTAAGTTCTCCGACGGTGAAATTACAGCCGAGATCAATGAAAACGTCCGCGGTAAAGACGTCTTCATTATTCAGCCGACTTGCGCTCCGACCAACGATAACCTGATGGAACTCGTCGTGATGGCTGATGCCTTCCGCCGCTCCTCAGCGACTCGAATCACAGCTGTAATCCCTTACTTTGGTTATGCCCGTCAGGATCGCCGTCCGCGTTCCGCACGTGTGGCTATCAGCGCGAAAGTCGTCGCTGACATGCTGACCGTGGTAGGCATCGACCGTGTTCTCACGGTTGACCTGCACGCTGACCAAATCCAGGGGTTCTTCGATATTCCGGTAGATAACATCTACGGTTCGCCAGTATTGGTGGATGACATCGAAGACCAGCGCTTTGAAAACCTGATGATCGTGTCCCCGGACATTGGTGGCGTCGTGCGTGCACGGGCTGTTGCCAAATCCTTGGGCGTGGACCTCGGGATCATCGACAAACGCCGCGAGAAAGCCAATCACTCTGAAGTGATGCATATCATCGGTGATGTCGAAGGGCGTACCTGTATTCTGGTTGATGACATGGTCGACACCGCCGGCACCCTGTGCCACGCGGCAAAAGCCTTGAAAGAGCACGGTGCAGCAAAAGTCTTCGCCTACTGCACACACCCTGTGCTGTCGGGCCGAGCGATCGAGAACATCGAGAACTCCATGCTGGACGAACTGGTGGTGACTAACACCATCCCGTTGTCCGCAGCAGCTCAAGCCTGTTCGCGTATCCGTCAACTGGATATCGCACCGGTAGTTGCCGAGGCGGTTCGCCGCATCAGCAATGAAGAATCGATCAGCGCGATGTTCCGCTAAGGGTCAAACCTTCGGTACACCTCACTGACGAAAAGCGCCCCGCCCCAGCATTCTGTTGGGGCGGGGCTTTTTTGCCCATATCGCCTTTAGCGCTGGTCGCAAACGCTGGGGCGAATGTGGTTATTTTGGAGATACAACATGAACGATTTTACTCTGAATGCTGAAGCGCGTTCCGACCTGGGGAAAGGTGCGAGCCGCCGCCTGCGTCGTCTCGCAAGCCTGGTTCCAGCTGTAGTTTACGGTGGCGACAAAGCCCCTGAATCCATCAGCATGCTGGCCAAAGAAATCGCCAAACTGCTCGAAAACGATGCGGCTTACAGCCACGTTATCGAACTGAACGTTGGTGGCACCAAGCAAAACGTAATCATCAAAGCTCTGCAACGTCACCCGGCTAAAGGCCACGTGCTGCACGCTGACTTTGTACGCGTTGTTGCTGGTCAGAAACTGACCGCTATCGTTCCAGTTCACTTCGTAGGCGAAGCTGCCCCGATCAAGAAAGGCGGCGAAATCTCGCACGTTACTTCTGAAATCGAAGTTTCCTGCCTGCCGAAAGACCTGCCTGAGTTCATCGAAGTCGACCTGTCGGCCGCTGAAATCGGCGCCATCATCCACCTGTCCGACCTCAAAGCCCCTAAAGGCGTTGAGTTTGTTGCACTGGCTCACGGTGATGACAAAGCTGTTGCAAACGTACACGCTCCACGCGTTGCACCAGAAGCTGAAGAAGGCGCTGCAGAGTAATTCACTCTGTATTGCCGGAGCTTGAGGAAACATCGCGGACCGAAACGTAGCGAGAAAGCGGGCGATAACGCGGCGTTTACTCTTGAGTAAATGATGTAGTGTTGTCCACTTTCGCCGCACCAAGGTTCGGCGATGTTATCCACAACTCCAAAGGAAGGGCCCCTGTCGTGACTGCCATTAAACTGATCGTTGGCCTGGGAAATCCAGGCGCCGAATACGAACAGACCCGGCATAACGCGGGGGCCCTTTTTGTTGAGCGTATCGCCCACGCGCAAGGTGTAAACCTTGTGGCCGATCGCAAATATTTTGGCCTGACCGGGCGCTTCTCGCACCAGGGTCAGGATGTTCGTCTGCTGATTCCCACCACCTACATGAACCGTAGCGGCCAAGCTGTCGCGGCGCTTGCGGGGTTCTTCCGGATCAAACCCGAAGAAATCCTGGTGGCCCATGACGAACTGGACCTGCCACCCGGCGTTGCCAAGCTCAAGCTGGGCGGCGGACACGGCGGGCACAACGGGTTGCGCGACATCATCGCGCAGCTGGGTAATCAGAATAATTTCTACCGTCTGCGGCTCGGCATTGGCCACCCAGGCGTTGCCAGTATGGTTTCAAATTTCGTCCTGGGTCGTGCGCCACGCGCCGAACAGGAAAAACTCGATGCCAGCATCGATTTTGCCCTCGGCGTGCTGCCGGATATCTTCGCCGGTGAATGGAACCGCGCGATGAAAAACCTGCACAGCCAGAAGGCCTGACTCTTACCGAGGGGAAACACCATGGGATTCAATTGCGGCATCGTCGGCCTGCCCAACGTCGGCAAATCCACCCTGTTCAACGCCCTGACCAAGTCCGGTATTGCGGCGGAGAACTTCCCCTTCTGCACCATCGAACCCAACAGCGGTATCGTGCCGATGCCGGACCCACGCCTGGACGCCCTGGCGGCCATCGTCAATCCAAAGCGCATCCTGCCGACCACCATGGAATTCGTCGACATCGCGGGCCTAGTTGCCGGCGCATCGAAAGGTGAAGGCCTGGGTAACAAGTTTTTGGCCAACATCCGTGAAACCGATGCCATCGCTCACGTGGTCCGCTGCTTTGAAGACGAGAACGTGATTCACGTCTCCAACAGCGTCGACCCGAAACGCGACATCGAGATCATCGACCTGGAACTGATCTTCGCCGACCTCGACAGCTGCGAAAAGCAATTGCAGAAAGTCGCGCGTAACGCCAAGGGCGGCGACAAGGATGCAGTGGTTCAGAAAGGCCTGCTGGAGCAATTGATCGCTCACTTCACCGAAGGCAAGCCCGCACGCAGCCTGATGAAGAACATGGGCGCTGACGAGAAGGCCGTGATCAAGGGCTTCCACCTGCTGACCACCAAGCCTGTGATGTACATCGCCAACGTGGCTGAAGACGGCTTCGAGAACAACCCGCTGCTGGACGTGGTCAAAGCCATCGCCGACGAAGAAGGCGCGATCGTGGTTCCGGTGTGCAACAAGATCGAAGCGGAAATCGCCGAGCTGGATGATGGCGAAGAAAAAGACATGTTCCTTGAGGCCCTGGGTCTGGAAGAGCCTGGCTTGAACCGTGTGATCCGTGCTGGCTACGAAATGCTCAACCTGCAGACTTACTTCACCGCCGGTGTCGAAGAAGTACGTGCATGGACCGTCAAGGTCGGCGCCACCGCGCCACAGGCTGCTGGTGTGATCCACACCGACTTCGAAAAAGGTTTTATCCGCGCCGAAGTGATTGCCTACAACGACTTCATCCAGTTCAAGGGTGAAGCCGGTGCCAAGGAAGCAGGTAAATGGCGCTTGGAAGGTAAGGAATACATCGTTAAAGATGGCGATGTGATGCACTTCCGTTTCAACGTTTAAACGTTACTGCTTTTAGTAAAAAGCCGATGCCTTGCATCGGCTTTTTTGTGCTCGTTACTTTAACGTACCCACATACATGCACACACTATTAACACCGCCCCAAACGAATATTTTTCAACTAGCTGCCTACCCAGTCAAACTATTCCCTTAATCTTTAAGATTTACCTTACGTCACGCAAAGCATCTACACGCAACTACGGCTTGCACTTCTTGTTCAGTTACTTATTAAAAACCACTAATCATCAGCCCTGCCCGCAATCCCAGTGACAACTTCGCTAGTTTCCGGTCTACTGACTCCGACTTCACCTCCATGAAGTGGCAACAGCATTGGAGCAATAGCAATATGTCGGCCCTTAACCAAGATCAGACGGTTAGCGATACATCTTTTATCGACTGTCCTGCCATCGAGTCCACTGTCAGCAATGCCGCCCCCCTCAACATTGATGTGCTGCTACTGGGAGAAACGGGTACGGGCAAGGACACCCTGGCGCAACGCATACATGGTTTATCTGGACGCAAGGGAAACTTCGTCGCAGTCAACTGTGCCGCCATCCCGGAAACCCTTGCCGAAAGCCAGTTGTTCGGCGTCAACAGCGGCGCCTATACCGGTGCAATGCAATCGCGCGCGGGGTTTGTCGAGGCCGCTCACTTGGGCACTTTGTACCTAGATGAAATCGACAGCATGCCTCTGACGCTGCAAGCCAAGCTACTGCGGGTACTGGAGTGCCGCGGGATTGAGCGCCTGGGCTCGACGCGGTTTATCCAGGTGGACATGCGCGTCATTGCGTCTGCCCAGCACTCCTTGCAGGACATGGTGGAGCGAGGTGCCTTCCGCCGTGACCTGTACTTTCGCCTTAGTGTCATTAACATCCACCTTCCCCCTTTGCGAGAGCGGCGAGAGCGCATCATTCCGCTGTTTCTCGACATGATTAAACAAGAGGCCGACGCGTTTAAATGCCCGGCGCCGCCCCCCGCAGGCGCTCTGCTTCAGCAACTGCTCTGCCACCGCTGGCTTGGCAATGTCCGCGAGCTTCGCTCAGCTGCAAAGCGCTTCGTATTGGGCCTACCACCACTGCCCATGAGTCACTCGCCCCATGCAGAAACAAACTTGAAAACGCGACTGCAACAAGTCGAGAAAGCATTGATCGAAGAATCACTGCACCGTCATGAACATAACGTCGACAGTGCTGCAGCAGAACTGGGCGTCGCCAAGCGCACGCTTTACTATCGAATCAAACAACTGGACATATCATGCGATTCAAATCAAGCGAGCAGCCGGCAAGTTAAAACATTAAATACCTGACTTTTTATCGACTGACGAAACATCTAAAAACAAACCCCTCATATAACATTGGAACGCCGCACACATCATTCACCACGCAGAAAATGAGCATATTGGCGGTGGCTCAACACGCTGCGGGCATTAAACACATGATGTCAGCAGTCCAATCAAAACATACACAAAGGTGGCTCTATGTCCTCTATACCTTCCGTCGGCGCAGGCGCGAACAGCGCGTCTGCCCAAGCCCAGCTTGACCAAATTAACGCCAACAAAGAAAAGAAACTTGTTGAAGAAGCAGCAAAGACTGCCGAACAGGAACTCACTACGGCGAAGGCCGGCCGCGTGAAATCGCTAAGGTACGCTTAAGTACCATCGACCTCCTCAGCCAAAGGCCGAGGAGGTCGTTACTTTTACCACCGCTTGACCATCGGCCGATTCGAGGGAATTTCATATGTACATCTCCGAAGCTGAGTTCCCGGAAACCGGGAGCATTGCCTCCCAGGGCGAAACGCCTGCTGCGATCAATGGGGCTTCCGACATCAACTTTTTCAACGCGCAACTGAACCCGATCGGACAGCACGGCAAGCCCCCCCAGCCGTCCACAACCGCCAATCCATTGGCCATCGGCGCGCCTGATGCAAACGTTGCATACAAACGCGTAAAAAGAGGGATGCGCGACACCCTACTGAACAAACAGACCAAGGACGCCCATGCGCTGCCCGAGTCTCTGGCTGCAGCGAATCTCGATGTGGTGGCACGGGTCAAGATGCTCGGTTCGCTGGTCAAAGGCGTCGATAAAATCTCCACCATGGGATAGCCGCATGCACCGCTATCTATGCATTGCACTCTTGTATCTATCGACATTAATACTGGCCGGCTGCAGTGAGAGTGTAGAACTCCATCGACAACTGTCGGAGCAGGAAGCCAATGAGGTCATCGCCGAACTGGCTGACAAACAGATCCGTGCCCAGAAGATTCCGGCAAAGGACGGTGTGGTTGTACGCGTGCGGGCCAATGACATCAGTCGGGCGGTTCGCACGCTGGAGGCCGTTGGCCTGCCCAAGGTGGCCCGTTCGACGTTGGGCGATATCTTCCGCAAGGAAGGGGTGATTTCCACACCGCTGGAAGAGCGTGCACGCTACATCTATGCACTGTCCCAAGAACTGGAAGCCACCTTGTCGAACATCGACGGGGTGATCGTTGCACGGGTGCACGTGGTCCTGCCTGAACGGGTGGCGCCTGGCGAGCCGGTACAGCCCGCGTCCGCGTCCGTGTTCATCAAGCATGATCCGCGACTGGACCCTGACAACATTCAACCCCGCGTACGCAGGATGGTGGCCAGCAGTATTCCCGGCATGGCCTCTGCCATAGAAAACACGCAAAAACTGACCGTGGTTTTTGTGCCGGCAACGGCCTATCAGGAGCAGCAGCAACTCACCTATCTCGGGCCCTTCCTGGTACCCGGGCAAGACCTTGGATTCTGGCGCGCAAGCCTCATAACGCCCTTGATCGTGCTCGTGCTGGGGGGCGCCGGATGGTTGTTCTGGCGGCGCAGGGCCACGAACACTCAGCAGGCACAACCGGCAATCGCACACAGCAATGAGTAAAGAACTCACGTGGGTGCGCTGGTGGGTGTCGCCCTGGAAAAGCGCCCACCACGACTGGTGTAAGCACAAGGGTTTTGTAGAAAACGCAACGCTCTCGCGCAGCCATCATCAACAAGTCAGTCGCCTCTTTGAAATCGTGCCTGGGCTGCCTCCTCAGCCATCGGCACCCGTGCTGCAACTGGTGCTCAGCGGCTCCCAAGAACGCGGCCTCGCTCTACTGCTGGTCAAGGAAGTATGTAATCCCAGCCGCGACAGCCGCTTGAACGAGGAACAGCAACTCTGGTGCCAGCGCCTGGCCAAGGCACTGGCACCCGACCCGGTGCCGATGAACATCGACGACCCACTGCACTGCCTGCGCGCATGGGTCTCACCCGCTACCTGGCAGCGGTTACGATTGAGTTTTGCCTACCATCGGGTACTGGAACTGGAACGGCACCCCAGACTGCTCCACCCCCATGGCCGTCTGGACACCTTGTGGCAAGCCGCACTCTGGCGTGCAACATCCCACCCCGCCAATGCCCCTGTGCTCGAGTGAGAAACCCCGCATGTTTTGCACCCGTAAAATCGAGCTGCATACCGTCACCGCCAACCCGCCGACAGCCCTGATCCCCCGGGAAATGCTGGCCGACTACACCCAAGCCAATCAGTTGCTCGAACAGGCCAGGGCGCAGGCCCAGGCACTCATATGCCAAGCCGAAAACCAGTGCAAACAAGTGCTGGAAAACGCTGGCTACCAATTTTGGCAGCGTGCCAACAGCCAACTGCAGCGTTGGGAGTCGGAGCGCCAAGCGATGCACGACAACCTGGAACAGATCGCCACCTCAGTGATCAACACAACCCTTCGAAGCTTCCTGGATGAGGTACCGCCTATCCAACGCATCACGGCACTGCTCAACCAGCTGCTGAGCGCTCAGCTGCCTCCCGTCCAGGCAACCCTGCTGTGCCATCCAGTGGACCGTGAAGCAGTCGAGCACTGGCTCGCGCGCCTGGGGGAAGTACCTTGGGCGCTTCGAGCTGAAAGCGAGGTCGCTGCCCAATCACTGATGCTGGAGACAGACGACGGCGCGTTTCATATCAACTGGAACGACGCACTGAACCAACTGATACCCGCCTCGCCGCCCGCCATGAACCCACATGTTTAACAAATGCGTCAGCCGATGGAACCCGTTACACATCAGCGGCCACACATGAGGTAGCAACCTAGTGGAGACAACCGATGATTGGCGACGACCGCATACTTCCAAAACTCTACCGGCAGATGGCACTCGCCGAAAAGCGCTTCGATGACATCAGCGCTCTTGCTCAAGACGCGCAAGACAGCGACGAGCGCGCGATGCTCTTCCAGCAGATGATAGAGACAAAATCCAGCCTCGTTTCCGATATGGCACTGAGCTCGTCCTACCAGACCTTCCTGCAAGAGACCGTGAAATTTGCCCTCACAAACAGCGCCTAGCCGTTGGCTCCAACTGCTGGGTGACTGCCTCAATGGTCGCCAAGAGCAGGCCTTGCTGTGTGAACAGGGTGACGAATTAAGCCTGCATTGCCACGAGCATCATGTGCTGCTGCGTGTGCAACTGACACACCCAGGCCTGCAAGGCTACCCATTGCAGGCCTGGGTGCGCCTGGGGCAAGCCAGCTTGGCGCATTTCAAAGGGGCCTTGGCCCTTTGTCCTGCCAGCGGCCACCTCTGGCTGGTGCAAAACCTGCCACGGGCATGCAGCCAGGATTATCTGCTGAGCGCCCTGGAAGCACTTCTCAACCAGCGTGACACCTGGCGCTGCATCGTTGCGCGCCAGGCGAGGCCGGGGCGCAAGTACCAGGCTTATCCGTTACGCAAGCCGCTGCACTGAAACCGAGAACCTGCCATGTATAACCAGCCTCAAAAACCCACTGGTTTGCCCTCAAGCTCGCCAGTCGTTATTACCAAGCGTGCCCACTGGCACAGCCTGATCGCCCTGCCCTTGCTGCTGCTAACGCTGCATGACAGTCACGCGGCTATTCCTGCCGACTGGAAAAACACCGCTTACGCCTATGAAGCCGAGCATAAGCCGCTGAGGGAAGTCCTCGATGACTTTGCCAAGACCTTCGGCACCCAGTTGCAGATCGAAGGCCTGCTCGACGGCAACGTCAATGGCAAGATCCGCGCAAACACCCCCCAGTCGCTGCTTGATCGCCTGGGCATGGAACATCGCTTCCAGTGGTACCTGTACAACAACACGCTGTACATCAGCGCCTTCGACCAGCAAGAATCCGCACGTCTGGAAGTGTCGAGTGAAACCGTGGCCGACCTCAAGCAGGCGCTCACCGACATCGGCCTGCTCGACAGCCGCTTCGGCTGGGGTGAACTGCCCGAGGATGGCGTGGTGCTGGTCTCCGGCCCCAAGCGCTACATCGAACAGATCAAGCAGTTCAGCAGCCAGCGGCGCTCGGCTGACGAAAAGCAAAGCGTACTGACCTACCCGCTGAAATTCGCGAACGCGGCCGATCGCCAAATCGATTATCGGGGTGAAAAAATGCTGATCCCTGGGGTTGTCAGCATGCTGCGCGGGTTACTTGAGCCTCGCTCGGCCACCGCACAAGCCACCCAGGCTCCGTCATCTGGCCCCGCGGTGGTTTCGCCCATGGCCCATGGTTTTCCCCGGCTGGGCAACCCCTTGCTGGGCCAGATGCTTGCCCCACCGAGCAGCCAAGTAGCGCCCAACAGCGGGATGTCGCTGACACCCCGCGCGCCCGTATCTAACGGTCGAATCCGGGTTGAGGCCGATGTGCGCAACAACGCGGTGATGATCTATGACTTGCCAGAGCGCCACGGCATGTACCGCGACCTGATCACTCAACTCGACGTGGCACGCAAGCTGGTGGAAATCGACGCCATCATTCTGGATATCGAGCGCACGCAATTGCGCGAATTCGGGGTGAACTGGGGCTTCCAGAACGGTAACTTCCGGGGCGGCGTGAATAACATTTCACCGGGGACTTCATCGCAATTGTCGATCGCCAACCGTGACGGTTTCTTTGCCAATGTGCGCGCACTGGAACGCCGTGGTCTGGCAACGCTGGTCTCCAACCCCACGGTATTGACCCTGGAGAACCAACCAGCGGTGATTGACTTCAACCGTACGCAATACCTCACCGCCGGCACCGAGGTCGCAACCATTTTGCCGATCACCGTCGGCACCAGTTTCCAGGTGGTTCCACGGGTGATCACCTCACGTGGCAGCCATCAAATCCACCTGGCAATTGATATCGAGGACGGCAATTTCGACGAATCCAACCCTAACCGCACCGGACCCGATGTGCGCAAGGGCTCGGTCAGCACCCAAGCGGTGATGGCGGAAAAACGCTCCCTGGTCGTGGGCGGTTTTCATGTCACGGAAAACGCGGACACCCTCAACAAAATCCCTCTGCTGGGTGATATCCCACTATTGGGCAAGGCACTGTTTTCGTCCACTGAGCGCAAGAATAACCGCCGTGAGCGCTTGTTCATCCTGACCCCCCGCGTTATCGGCGACCAGGCCGACCCGTCTCGCTACTTGCCCCAGGCAGACCAGGTGGAACTGCAAGCAGCCCTCAAACCCCTGGCCCGACGCCAGTCTCCTCACGCCCCCGAGATCAAGCGCAACGACTTGATCCATGCGCTGGCCACGCTGGTCAGCGGGCAAGTGCCCACAGCCTTCAAGGCGACACCTATGCCCTTGGGCCTGAACACCCTCTGTTCAACCCGCGACCTGCTCGCCCTCAACACCGAGCGCAGCCAGTGGTACACCGGTCCGCAGTTCAACGTGGCGGTCGTGGTGCTGCGCAACCAGCACAACCGCCATGTACGTATCGACGAAAAAGAGTGCAGCAACTCACAGACACTGGCGGTCACCGCCTGGCCACGGGCCTGGCTCAAGCCAGGTGAAGAAGCGGAAGTGCTGATCGCCATGCGACCGGTAGTAAAGGACGAACACATCGGCGTCTCGCGCCCCTCCTTGATCGCACCCACAGGGAAAAAACCAGAATGATCCGTTTACTGTCGAGCCTCACGTTGACGAGCCTACTGCTGGTTGTGGCCGGCTGTACATCCACTTGCCGGGGCGACTCCTGTTCACGCCCGCAATCAAGCGCTGACAAGATGGTGATCTGGTGGCCCGAGCACATGCGCACCCAACCCGGCCCCTCGGGTGAGCGCTCGGATCACCAGACCATCTCACTGGAACGATGAGCTCAAACCTGAACGACCTGGTGGGTGGTGCGACCACTCACCTGCCCCTGTCCAAAGGCATTGATCTGCGCACACTCAAAGCAGGCACGCAGCTCGGCCTGGCGCTGCAGATCAGCCGCGAGGCGCTGCAGGCCAGGCAAACGCAACAGGTGCTGGAGCGGCGCTTTGAACAGCCGCTGATGTACGAGAGGTGCTTCGTGTTTTCCAACCACGAGGACGCCTTGGTACTGTGGCACAGCGTCGAGGCGGTCGGCATGCCACCGGAGAAAATCCTCAGCCGCCTGCTGTCACTGGCCGGGCTTGATGCACTGGATCGCTCCTGATCAACGTTGATCAAGCTCCGGCATCTCCAGGGTTTCACGCTTGGCTTCATCGTCCAGCTCGCGCAAGGTGCGGTAGATAAAGGCCACCGCCTGCAGCGTATCGCGAGGAATGTTCGCGCCCAGTTTTTGCTTGTACAACGTACGCGCCAACCACACACACTGGATCACCGGGACATCCGCTGCCTTGGCACGGTCGATCAGCGTGCGGGCCTGGGCATCGGTGCCTTTTTCCACCAATAGCGGCAAGGGGGTCTTGCCGGGGCGGTAGTACAAGGCGACCGCAAAGTGCGTCGGGTTGACCACCAGCATGTCAGCCTCTTCCAGCTTGGGCAGCTTGACCTTGGGTTCCTCATTCGCCATCTCGTACGCCAATTGGCGGCGCTGGCCCTTGACGTGCGGGTCGCCCTCCATGTCCTTGTACTCTTTGACCACCTCGACCTGCGTCATACGCATACGCTTGGCAAAGAAGTACTTTTGCAGCCCCAGGTCTATCAGCGCCAAAACCAGCAGCAATCCCAGGCACACATGCAGCAAGTGGCGAAACAACGCAATCAAGGCCTGGATGTAGCTCTGCAGATCGCTGCTGGCCAGGTTGATCAGCACACCCAGTTCCGGACCAATCACCACGTACAGGATCAGGCTCAGCAGTACTGCCTTGGCCAAGCCCATCAACAGGTTCATCAGGGACTGGCCGGATAACATCTGCTTGGCCTGTTTCAGCGGGTTGAGGCGATTGAAATCAGGCTTCAGGGTTTCCGGCGCAAACAGCAGCCCGAACTGCATCCAACTGCTGATCAATTTAACGGCAATCGCCACCCCGGCCATCAACAACGCAAAGGAGAAAAACACCAGCAGGCCTTCCAACAGCACCTCCTCCAAGGTGTGTAAAAACGGCTGGCCGATGCGGCTTAATGGCAGCGTCAGCAATTGCTGAAAACGTAGCATGCTGGGTTCTGCAGTGAACAACGCAATTTCGCTCACAGCGGTCAGCACCAGTAATTTGCCGACGTCCTGGCTCTGGGCAACCTGGCCCTTCTTGCGTTGGTCACGCAGTTTCTTGGCCGAGGCGGGGTGTTTTTTCTCTCCGGAGTCACTCACGATTGTGCTCCTTGGAACATCACGCCAAGGACGTGTTTGAGGTCGGCCAGCAAGCTCATGCGTCCGACGATCAAGTCTTGCAACAACGGCAAATACAGCAGCAAAAACGCCACCCCCGCCAGGCATTTGACCGGCATTGCCAGCGACGACACCTGCAGCTGCGGGCTGTACAGGCTCAGCAGCGCCACGCCGAACTCCAGCAACAGCAACACCGCGATAAAGGGTGCCGCGTACAGCATCATATGGGTGAAGGTATCGCCCATCAGCCCCAGGAACACGGCGAAGCCATCGGCGCCAGGCAAGGGCAGCCAGACCGTGGCGGGCCAGATCAGGTAACTGTCCCAGATCACTTGGGTCAGCACGCCCAGGCCTAAGGTGACCATCAGCAAAAAAATCGCCAACTGCTTGAACATATGCCCGATGGGCGTTGCGTCCGGCCCGAGGGAAGGGTTGATCTGCCCCCCCGTCAACGCGCCGCGCTGATTGTCCAGCAAAGCGCCTACCGACTCGAATAACCAGAACGGCATGGCCAACAAAACGCCCAGCAGAATGCCTAGCGCCGTCTCTTTCAATACCAACCCGGCGATCATCGCGGCTGAATGATCCTGGCCTTGCAAAGCCGCGTGAATAGCCGGTGTCGGCATCAACGCCATGACAGCCACAATCACGTGTCGGGGCAACCCGCGAATATGTTGAAAACAGAACGCTGGCACCAGAATCGCACAGGGATAGATACGTGCCATGCCGATCACCAGGCTGGGCAAATACTCCAAATATTCCTGCAAAGGGCTTACCTCAGTTCAATGCCGAGCGCGCGATCATGTCGAAGGTCAGGTTGATCAACTGGATCAATTCCACGCCGATCCAACGGCCTGTCATCAGGAGGGTGATGCCCACCGCCACCAGCTTGATGCCGAAGGGCAGGGTCTGGTCCTGGATCTGCATCAACGCCTGTACCAGGGATGTCAGTACGCCGACGATCACCGCGACAATCAGCGGCGGCGCCGACAGCACGACCACCAGCAACATGCCCTGCTTGAACAGCATGATCGGGTCCATAAACGCCTCAGAGGTAGGACAGGAACAGGCTGTCGAGCAATCGCGACCAACCGGAGACCAGCACGAACAACAACAGCTTGAGGGGCAGTGAAATGGTCATCGGCGAGACCATCTGCATCCCCAGCGCCAACAGCAGGTTGGAGACAATCAGGTCGATGACGATAAACGGAATGTAGATCAGAAAGCCGATCTCGAACCCCGACTGCAACTGCGACAGTACATAGGCAGGAATCAGCAGGACCAAGTCGTCGCGGTGGGTGGCCTGGGCCATTTCCGGCGGCCACAGCCGTACGCTGTTTTCCACCAGGTGAGTAAGGATGTCCGGGTCGGTATTGCGCGTCATAAAGACCCGCAACGGCTGGATGGCGTGGCTACTGGTGTCCTGGAACGCCTGCACGCTGCTCACGTCCACCGGGGTGTCCTTGACGACCTGTGCGATCTCGTACCCCACCGGCGCCATGATGAACAGCGTGGCGGCCAGGGCAATGCCATTGATGGCCATGCTCGGCGGGACCTGCTGCACGCCGAGGGCGTTGCGCGTAATCATCAGCACAATGACGATCTTCAAGAACGCGGTACACACAATCAGCAACATCGGCGTCAACGATACGGCACCCAGAAACAGTGCCAGCAGAACGGGGTCGACCCCCTGGAGATTCATCAAGAAAAAATCACCCGATCCAGTTGCAAGCCCAAGCGGCCATCCACATCCACCAGCTTGCCGTGGCCGATGGGGCGCTCGCCGTAATACAGCCCCGCCATTCCCGGCGCATACCCCGACACGCCTACGACCGCACCGGGAGCCAACTGACGCAACTCGCCCAGGGTCAGTTGCAGCGTGCCGCAGCGCACACTCAAGCCCATCGCCAGTTCGTCAAACGGCTCATGCCCGAATACATCCACCGGGGCCTGATCTGCGGCGGCGGTGGATTCGGTCCAATCGTAGCCTGGGTCCTGGCCTGCCAATACTTCATCCACACATATGTCCTCGATAGAAAAAAGGCTAAACCGCAAGGTCCCGTGGTCATTATCCAGGCGTCCTTGCAGACGATGGCGCCCCAGGCACAAGCGCCCCTCGCCGCTGGCACTGAACATCGGGTGTTTCAACATCAACACGTCACCCGGCCGTATGCTGCTGACCTCGCCGATGGGCAGTTGCGAACGGCCCAGCAGCAGTGGTAGCGAGAGGGATACCGAAGGGGGCAGCGTTTGCGCCATGGGGTGCCAAGTCCTGGCATCGCACAGGGCCAGAAACGTATCCGGGGCCAACGTCAGGCAATCGACCACCCGCGATGCCCCCAACGTGACGGTCAGTCGACAACTGAACCCAGTGGGACGCGCGCCCGTCTGCAATCGCAGGAAACCAAGCAGTGACTGCACTTGCGGGCTGAGTTGATGGTGGAACAACGCCCAGAACCAGGCATCAGGATCATTGCCCTGCGCAGCCAACGTGACCGGGCAATCGCCGAGCAGGCTGAGCACAGGTCCTGCATCCCCGAACGCCAGCACACCAACCGCAGTTTCAAAGCCAAAGGCGCAATGCCGGATGGGCGCAGGCCCTGGCTCCATGATCAGTTCGCCGTGCTGGTCGGCGACTTGGAAAGGCATGCGCAAACCACGCCCCAACCGACGCAAGGCCGCTACGGTAGCGCTATCGACCACGGGCAATGTCAGGGGTGAAATCCTCATCGGCTGCCCGCTGTCGCCAGCGACAGATGCACCGGCAGCCCCAGGTCGATGCTCAAGCGGTGCTGGCAGCACTGTTTCACGCCAACCAGCCACAACCTCGTGCGCTCGTCCTGCGCATCTAATTCAAGGTGCCAGGCACGTTGCTCACGCCGTGCACTGACATCGATCCGGCCCAGGCGGGGCAGGAAAAACGCGGCTTGCAAGGGCCACTGGCTGGCGGCGTTCAGGCGTGGCACTAACTGCTCGGCAAAGGTCTCGAACAATGCCAGGTCGGTGCGCGCCTTCGACGCGGTCAAGGATTGGCCGAAGCCCTCCCCCCCCCCTTCACCGGCAAACAGCTGTGAAAAAAATCGCCCTTGCTCCCACGGCAACACAGCTCCCGGTATCGACTCGCGTTCCTCACGCGGCGGGCGCTCGAGCTTACCGGACGGTACCTGAGTCACGTTGGCTCCTGCTTCAGCAGGGTTGAAAGTTCCTGGAGTTTTTCCACTTGGCGCAGGCACTGGCTGGCCTGCTGTTGCGCCTGCTGCACTTCGATCACCTGTGCCGCCTTCTGCTCGTGCAGTGTGTGTATATGGCCCTCTTCACGACGGGTCTCAGCCGACAGGCTCTGCTCCTTAGCGGCCCAGGATTTGAGCGCCTCTCGGGAAACGACGTGCCCTTGGTGCTCGCTCAACAATTGCGCGCTTTGCAGGGCCTGCTGTTGACGCGTATCTACCAACGCGGCTTCGGCGTGTTCGATGCGCACCAGCAGTGTTTGCTGGTGTCGCTTGGCCTCACGCAACATGCGCTCGGCGCGGTCGGCACGGTGCCTGCGCAGGCGGCGCAGGGTCTCGAGTTCAGAAAGGGACATACGCCGTCAGCTCCGTCAGTTGTTCAAGGGTACTGGCCAATGGCGAGGGCTCGCGCAAATCCTGGCGCAGGAAACTGTCCACCGCCTGACGGCTCTCCACCGCCCTATCCGTGAGGGCATCGTTGCCAGCCTGGTATTCCCCCAGCTTGAGCATCAGCTCTATCTGCTGGTACGCCGACAACAACCGTCGCAGCGCAGTGCCGCCTTGTATGTGCTCAGGCTGCGCCACATTGCTGAGGATCCGCGAGAGGCTGGCCAGCACGTCCACCGCCGGGTAGTGCCCACGCTCAGCCAGCTTGCGCGACAGCACGATGTGGCCGTCGAGCAGCGAGCGCACTTCATCGGCTACCGGGTCGCTCATGGAGTCTTGTTCGATCAACACGGTGTAGATTGCCGTGATTACCCCTTCGCGGGTCAGGCCGGCGCGCTCTACCAGACGCGGCAGCAAGCTATAGACCGACGGCGGCAACCCTCCCCGGCCCAGTGGTTCACCGGCGGCCAGGCCGATTTCACGCTGGGCCCGCGCAAAGCGGGTGAGGGAATCGATCAGCAGCAACACCCGCTGGCCCTTGCGCCGAAACCCCTCGGCAAGGGCCGTGGCGGTAAACGCAGCCCGCGCACGCTCCATACTAGAGCGATCGGATGTCGCACACACCAGCACCGCCTTGGCGCGCAGTTGGTCATCCAGTTCATGGTCTAGAAACTCGCGTAGTTCGCGCCCACGCTCGCCGATCAGGCCGAACACAATCACATCGCACTCAACGTTACGGGCGATCTCGGCCAGCAAAGTGGTCTTGCCGCAACCGGCACCGGCAAACAGGCCGACGCGCTGGCCTTCGCCCAAGGTCAGCAGGCCATCGATCGAACGCACGCCCGTGGCCAGCGCTTGGTGAATACGCGGACGCTCGGTGGGAAGAGGGGCCTCGCACAGCACGGGGGTTGCTTGCTCCGTATCGCCTTCGACAAATGCGCCAAGCCCATCACCCGCAATCGGCCGCCCAAACCCATCAAGCACCTGCCCCAGCAAGTCATCTCCAACCCGAACGCGATGAGGCACGCCCAAGCGCTGCACGCTAGCGCCCACCTGCACCCCTTCAAGGTTGCCCAGTGCACTAAGTACCGCGTCCTGGTGGTCGAAGCCGATGATCTCAGCGAGCATGCTGTCGCCGCCGGGTTTATCCACTTTGCACAGGTCACCGATACGCGCCTGGGGCAGCCGGCATTGCAGCAACATACCGTTGACGCGCTGGATACGACCGCGCACGGACACCGGAGCAAAGCTGGCTAATTGGCTGGCCTGACGCAACCGCCAGGCGTCGAGACGAGCTTGCTGATCCTGGATCACCAGCGCACCTCAAAGCGTTGTCGGCCGTCGAATACCAAACGGCCATTGTCGATGGAAACCAGACGCAAGCCATCCACCTCGTCTCCAAGAAACAGGCGCTGGCCGCTTTCCAGGACGACATGTCCATTCGGGCCACCGACGATCTGTGTGATCTTGAACGGTGGCTGGCTGCCACCCTCGCGCACCCGGCTCATGACCGGCACCGCGCTGTCGAACTGCTCGGTAAAGCGGGTGAGCATGCGCGACAGCAAGGCCATTTGCTCCTGGGACACGTCGCCATGGAGTGAGACCTGCCCATTGACCGCCTGTAACGTGACCCGTTGCGCCAGGTCTCGCTCGTTGAGCATCCTGAGCAATTGCTGGCGCACTTCAGGCACCGTGACCAGCGCGTTTTTTTGCGCAGCGGCCTGCATCAGCGAGGCCTGGGGCTGGCTGTCTCCAGCGTTCATCATGCCTACCACCGTGACCAGAACGGCGACCACCAGCAGCCCGCCCATCCAGCGCTTTTGAGTGGGCTTGGGCATCGTGCTCAACGGCAGGGACGGCGACGAATCAACAAGCGTCTGCAGTGGCACCGATTCAGGCTCTGCGGGCCAAGGCTGATCCGTTAGGGACACGCACAATCGAATACCGCTGATAGAAAACGACAGGTCCACAGTCAGGTCGGCAATCTGCGCCACCACCTGGCCAGTGTTGTCCTGCACCAGCCCCGCCTCGGCCTGCACACACCATCGGTCCGCCGTCCGGCGTACCCACACATGGCGTAGTTCAATGGCGGGGTCGTGGAGCACCAAGTCCGCCTCAGGGCTGGCGCCGATACACCATTGCTCACCGAACAGCGGCAACGCAGCGCCTTGTTGCGAGCCGTTGAGCACGCGTAATTCAAACATCACCGCCCCTCACTGCTACAAACATGTAACCAGTACTCATGCCACCGCCTCATGCAACTGGCCGTCCCCGTCCAAGTCAAAACGCCCCAACACTTTCACCTTGGAGGCACTGCCCAGTTCGGCAAAAGACAGTACCGGCACATGGTTGAACTCTTCGAGCAAAAGGGTTCGCAGGGGGCTGCGTAGGTCTTGTGCTACAAGCAACACGCGCTTGCCTTTGGCGCGTAGCGGGAAGGCTTGCTTGAGCAGGCTGATCAGCACTGCGCTGCTGTCGTTGTCGAGGGCGAAGAACACTCCGGTCTGAGTCTGGCGCAGGGCCTCGCGCAGGATGTTTTCGGTCTGGGGCGATAGCAGCCAGGCATGCAGGCCATCGGCTTCGCTGTGCTGGTGAAAGATATGCGCCTTGAGGGCGATGCGCGCATAGTCGGCCAGTGCTTCGGGCTCGCGCTCGTGCTGGCCGTACTCCACTAGCGATTCGACGATCAGGCGCACAGCACGTAGCGGCACGCCCTCACTCGCCAGGCGTTGCAGCACCGCCGAGAAGCGCGACAGCGGCATGATGCGCTGTATCTCCTGCACCAACTCGGGCTGGCTGGTTTCCAGCCAACTGAGGATCGACTTGCTCTCCTGCACCCCCAAAAACTGCGGGCCGCTGAGCATCATCGCCCGGCTCATGCGCTCAAGCAGCAACGCCTGTGCCGTGAAGCGCTCCACCTGCTCGTCATCGAGCACAGGATGATCCGGCGCCAGCCACATCCACATATCCTCTTCACGCGATACCAACCCCTTTGTGCCTGACTCCACTGGCGCTGCCAGGGCAGTTTGCTCTACCGCGACCCAGGGCCCTATGGTCGCCCTGAGCACAGGTATTTCATGGACACAGAAGCACAGTTCATCGTCCTCAAGCGCTGGCAAGAACTCGACTTCAAACGGCGGAAGGGTTAGCCCCAGGTCGGCCACCAGCCCATTGCGGGCCTGGCGAATACGCTGCATCAATTCTGTGGCGAGGCTGCTGCCCTGCAACCGAGAGGGAAACTGCAGCAAGTACGGGCGCGAAGGATCGAAGGCGCGCAGGTCTTCATCCCCATTGTCGTGCGCCGCTGCAGCGTCGTTGTCAGCCGCGTCGGGCCGGTCTTGCCTTTTACGTTCCTGTGCCAGGTAATAGCCCAGGCCACCGGTGACCAATGCAATGAGAATAAACACCACAGTCGGCATTCCCGGCAGTGCGGCAAACGCCAACATGCCCACCGAGGCGATCATCCAACTCTTGGGCTCGCTGGTCATTTGCCGGGCGATTTCAGCGCCCATATTGGTCACGCCCCGGCGCCCATCCGGGGCGACACGGGTGATGATCATACCGGCGGTCAAGGAGATCAGCAGCGCCGGGATTTGCGCGATCAGGCCGTCACCGATGGTCAATACCGAGTACAGCGCCATGGAGTCGCCAGCGCTCATGCCATGCTGGAACATTCCGGTAGAGAAACCACCCAGCAGGTTGATCACCACGATCACCAGGCCCGCAATCGCATCGCCCTTGACGAACTTCATCGCCCCATCCATGGCGCCGAACAGCTGACTCTCGCGTGACAACTGCTCACGTTTGTCCCGTGCCTGCACGCCGTCGATAAGGCCGGCGCGCAAGTCGCTGTCGATAGACATCTGCTTGCCGGGCATGGCGTCCAGACTGAAACGCGCGGCCACTTCGGCGACCCTTTCCGAACCTTTGGTGATCACCAGGAAGTTGACGATGGTGAGGATCATGAAGATCACCAGGCCCACCGCCAGGTTGCCGCCTACCACGAAGTTACCAAAGGCCTCGACAATGTCACCGGCGTCCTGCTCCAACAGGATCAGGCGTGTGGTGGCAATCGACAACGCCAGGCGGAACATGGTGGTCAGCAACAGGATCGACGGAAACGACGAGAACGCCAATGGCCCGGGCAGGTACAACGCCAACACGATCAACAGGCAGGAGATACAGATGTTGAGCGCGATCAGGATGTCCACCAACCAGGTCGGCAGCGGCACGATAAAGATAAACACGATGGCCATGACCACCACCGCGCCCAACACCTCGGCACGCTGCGCTATCTTGAGCAGCACGCGGTTGATGCTCGCCAGCGCGGTCACGCCTTGGCCCTCGGCGCAGCACCTGGGCGCTGGAGCAGTTTCTCCTGGCGGGTGAGTTCATCCATCACCAACAGGACGTTATGCAAGCCCTCCTGACGCCCCCGGCTGTCGCGCCACAACGCCAAGGGCAAGCCCTTGAGCATCGGGTAAATCCCGTTCAGCGTGGTCAATTGGCCCGGGGACGATGCGCCGGTCAAGTCCGCCGCCAGCCGCTGGACCTCGGCACACGCGATGCCGCCCCCCGCGTACCCTAGCAAACGCTGGAGCAGTACCACTGCATCGTGCTCAACCTTGAGACGTTGGATCAACAGCCCGCAGTTGCTCAACACACTGCCCAACTGCCCGCAGCTTTGCAGCCCCAGCAGCAGCGTGCGCAACTGGGCGCAAGGAATCGATGAAGTCTGCGCCGCGATATCGTCTGCCAGGGCCCGGCGCATCAGGTTGAGCCCGGCGGCGAACTGCTCGCCGCCGTACACGCCCAGCAGTGACTGCATCATGGTCGCCAGGGATTGGCGCACCACCACGCTGGCGTAGTAAAGCGCCCGCACCGCCTGACGCTCTTGCGGGTCGCCCGTGGCGGCCTGCAACGCCATGGCGATGTTCAGGCCTGCCTGGATTTCCCGCTTGTAGCGCACCTCAAGCTTGGCCAGGGCATCACGCGCCAGTGCCGCTTCGGTCTTGCGTACTTCAGCTTCGGCCTGGGCCGTCACCTGGCGCAGCACCACAAACGTGCGTGCCGGATCATTCCCGGTGAGTTCCAACAATTTGTCGACGCTGGGTTGCTGCAACAACTGCATGCGCACACGGCGAGCAATCGCCGCCAGACTCGCCTGGGCCGGATGACCCAACTGGTCATACAGCTGCGACAGCTGTTCCATCGGGGTTACCCGCGCGCCTATTGCGCGCTGGCTCAAAGCCTTGCTGTTAAACGCCACTTCCTGGCTAAAAAGATTGGCAAGGTCATCGCCTGGCTGCACAGGCGCAGGCACCTGAGTACGGGCCGTGCTGCCAGCGGCAGGCTGATCCAGGCCTTGGAGCGTTTGCACATCGGAAACGGATTCGACTTTCATGGGCGTGCCGGACAGGAAGTGTGTGCTTGTGTGGCAAACCTCCCCGGTTCGGTTCCATAAACATCAGCATTGCCTGGCGTATTGAATAAGCCGGCACAGCCTCAGGCCGTTTTGTGCAAGGCGTTGCACGAAAACCATCGATTTCAAGATATTTATTTATATAAATCATACAGTTATATGATTTTTTTGCTTGGCATAACCAGTGCTAAAGGGCTTTGCGTCGACACCATTTCGATCGCGTCTACCCTGAGGAAAAAATCATGGATATCCCAATTGGTGCTTTAGCTCACCTAGTCGGCGGCTCGCCTCAATTCATGCTCCACCTGACGGACGACCATCAGAAAAAACTCCGACGATTTATCCACAAACGCGTACTCAACCCTGAGGATGCTGATGACATCCTGCAACTGACCTACCTGGAAGCCTGGCGCAACAGAGAACGCTTTAGCGGCCAGGCGACCCTCAGCACGTGGATGTGCGGGATCGCGCAGAACCTTATTCGCAACCACTTCCGGCGCCTGTATGCCAAGCCGGTGCACTGCGAATTCGACGAAGCCTTGTGGCATGGCCAAGAGGAAAACCACAATCTGGATTGGGAGTTCGAGATCAACAGGCGACTGGAAAAAACCCTGATTGCCATGAAAGACCTGCCGGTGGAAATGCGCAAAACACTGTACGCATCCCTTGAGACCGACGGCAGCTACCAGGACACTGCCGACGTGTTGGACATTCCCATTGGCACCGTGCGCTCACGCCTGTCGCGGGCACGCGAACAGCTCAAGCGCGTCACCCATAACCCGTTGTACCCGTAAGCCAGGCCAATAGGCACTGTTGGGCGGCAGGGATATCTGCCCAACTTGATGCCCCCCCGCAAGACCCGCCTCTCCCCCGCCGCTCGTCGCTCAATCGCCTGTTTTTGCTTAAACAGTTGAAAGCGTAGAAAAATTTTCAATAAAAACGCTTGACGCATTCCCGTTCCAAGCGAATAATGCGCGCCACTTGGCTACATAGCTCAGTTGGTTAGAGCATAGCATTCATAATGCTGGGGTCCGGGGTTCAAGTCCCTGTGTAGCCACCAAGTACTAAAAACGGCTTACCGAAAGGTAGGCCGTTTTTTTATGCCCGCAGAAAAGCCCTGCTTGGCACTCCCCCAAAATCCCGGCCTTGCAAAAATACCCAGCAAACCAGAAAATGAGATTGATTATCATATAAGCCGTTTCCAGGTTTAAACCATGCCCCCCGTCGACCATCTGCATCAACAGACCGTGCACACGCTTTATGCCGACCATCATTCCTGGCTCTGTGGCTGGCTGCGCAAACGCTTGGGGTGTGTCGATCACGCGGCGGATATGGCCCAGGATACGTTCGTTCGGGTGCTGACCCAACGCAAGGCCCCTGAGTTGCGTGAACCACGTGCGTACTTGAGCACCATCGCGCGCAGCTTGATGATCGACATGTTCCGGCGCCGTACGTTGGAAAAGGCCTACCTGGAAACCCTGGCATCCCAGCCCGAAGCATTGGATATCTCACCGCAAACCCGTCTGCTGATCATTGAAACCCTGCTGGAAATCGACCGCATATTGGACGGGTTAGGCGCGCGTACTCGGCAAATCTTCCTGATGGCTCAGCTCGATGGCTTGAGCTATGTCGAGATCGGCCGGCAGTTGCAGGTGTCCGTCAACACGGTCAAGAAGCACGCGGTACGGGCATTGCTGCATTGCCTGCTGGCCACCGAGGAGTAAGCCATGGCGCTGGATCATGCGACCCTCGAAGCGGCCGCGCGCTGGTACGTGGATTTGCGCTGCGACGACGCCAACCAGGCCACCCGCGATGCGCACCGGCACTGGCTTGAAGGGGCACCGGCGCATCGCCAGGCCTGGGAACGGCTGATCCAATTGCAGGAGCGCTTTGAGCGGGTAGGCCCTGGCGTCGCGCGCCCCACGTTCAGCAGTGCCCGGCTCAAACGCCGCGAAGTGCTCAAGGTGCTGTCGCTGCTGCTCGCCGCTGGCGGCACCGGCACCTTGGCCTGGCGCACCACCTCGCTGCCGTCACTGGTGGCCGACCAACGCACTGCCACCGGCGAAAGCCGCAGCCTGCGCCTGGACGACGGCAGCCAGGTCAAACTCAATACCGCCACCGCGCTGAACATTCACTACAGCCCAAGCCTTCGCGAGCTGCACTTGCTCAGCGGGGAAATCCTGGTGCAAACCGCCCGTGACGCCCAAGCCCGGCCATTCGTGGTGCACACCCGTGAAGGCAGTATCCGCGCACTGGGAACACGCTTTATTGTGCGCAGTGACAACGATCAAACCCAGGTGTGTGTACTCGAACATGCGGTCGAAGTGCGTACCGCAACCCAGACGCCACCGGTGCGGGTCGAAGCAGGCCAGCAGTTGCTGTTCAGCCAGACCCAGGCCGGCAGCCTGCAACCGGCCAGCCCCAACGCCGACGCCTGGACCCTGGGCATGCTGGTGGTCAACAACTGGCGCCTGGACACGTTGATTGTTGAACTGCAGCGCTACCGCCCTGGTCACCTGGGCTGCCACCCACAGGTTGCAGGGCTGCCGATCTCGGGCGCTTTTCACCTGGACAACATCGACGCCATCCTGGAAAACCTTTCGTCCACCCTGCCCGTGCGCATCCGCCAATTCAGCCGCTATTGGGTGCGCGTGGAACCTGCGTAAAGCCCCTGCAAAAAAATTGCGCCCAGGGGTTGTTGATTTAGATTCTCGTTCGACTTGGTAGATAGAGGCGCATCAGACGCCACCTCATCTACTGCCAATGGGCGAAAGGAAACGGTATGTCCGTAAGCAAGCCAACCACTCAACGACCCGCTTCACTCACCCGCGCCGTGCTCCAGGCGTTACTCGGCATGGCCCTGGGTACGCCGCTGACCGCACTGATGGTGGTCACGCCCGCCTGGGCACAGACTGGCGCTGCCAGCCAGTTCGATATTCCGGCAGGCTCGATCAATAACGCGCTGGCGCAGTTTGCCGCCACGTCGGGGGTGAATATCTCGTTCAACCCGGCCCTGGCCCAAGGGCAGCAGTCCCAGGGTTTGCACGGCGTCTACAGCGTGGATGCGGGCTTGCGCCAACTGCTCGCCGGCAGCAAGTTGCAAGCGGTATTGCTGGGCAATGGCAGCTACTCGCTGATCCCCATGGACGACGCACCGCTGCAACTGGACCCCACCAGCATCACCGGCAAATCGGTGGAGTCCAGTGCTGGCCCGGTTGAAGGCTACGTCGCCACCCGCAGCAGCGCCGGCACCAAGACCGACACACCGATCATCGAGGCCCCGCAGTCGATCTCGGTGATTACCCGCCAACAGATGCAAGCCCAAGGCGCGCAGACCGTGACCGATGCGCTGCGCTACGTGCCTGGCGTCAAGGTGGAAGCCTATGGCCTGGACCCAAAAGGCTTCGACTGGTTGTACATTCGCGGCTTCAACGGCCAAGCCAGCAGCGACTATCTCAACGGCCTGCGCCAGCAAAACAACAGCTACGCGTTTTTCCGCAGCGAGCCCTACGCCCTGGACCGTATCGATGTTGTCCGTGGCCCGGCTTCGAGCCTGTTCGGTCAGGGGGATGCAGGCGGGATCGTCAACCGGGTGAGCAAAAAACCGGAAGCCAATCACGTCAACGAAGTGCAAATCACCGGCGGCAATCATGACCGCCTGCAAGGCCAGTTTGATATCGGCGGCGTGTTGGCTGACGATCAGCATCTGCTCTACCGCGTGGTCGGCCTGGCCCGCGATACCGAAACCCAGGTGGACTACGCCGACGGCCACGCGTTGAAAGACGACCGCCTGTATATCGCGCCATCCCTGACCTGGGCACCGGATGACGACACCAGCCTGACGCTGCTCAGCGACTTCCTGCGCGACTCCAACGGCGGCTCGCTGTTCGCCTACAGCACGCCCAGCGGCCACACCACCAACATCCTGATGGGCGACCACAGCTTCAACCACCTGGACCAGCAGCAATACAGCCTGGGCTACGAGTTCCGCCACCGCCTGGACGACACCTGGGAGTTCCGCCAGAACGCCCGCTACGGGCAGGTCGACCTGATCTTCCAGAACCTGCTGCCCACCGCCGTCGACACCAGCACTGGCACCGTTTCAAGGATTGCCGACCGCTTCGACCAGCACATGGACACGTTCAACCTGGACAACCAATTGCAGGCCAACTTCACCACCGGCCCGCTGAGCCATACGCTGCTGATGGGCGTCGACTACACCTGGCAAGACGCCGATATCACTCGCTGGCGCACCACGGCGCCGAGCATGAACCTCTACACGCCGCAATACGGCATGGCCATTGCCCGGCCAAATGCGGCAACCAGTTTCAGCACGATTGATTACGACCAGACCATCGAACAGGTCGGTGGCTACCTCCAAGACCAGATCAAGTTCGACGACCACTGGATCGTCACCGCCGGCGGGCGCTACGACTATGTGCGCAACGCCATGGACAACCACGTCGGCGCCTCCACCAACCAGAAAGACAACGCCTTCACTGGCCGTCTGGGCCTGACCTACCTCACCGAATTTGGCCTGGCGCCGTACGTGAGCTACGCCGAATCCTTTACCCCCAACACCGGCACCGACCGCAGCGGCAGCGCCTTTGACCCGAGCATGGCGCACCAGTGGGAAGTGGGCGTTAAGTACCAGCCCACCGACGCCATCCTGATGACCCTGGCGGCTTACGACCTGACCAAAACCAACGTGCTGACCACTGAAATCGTCAACGGCGTAAGCAGTGCCTACAGCGTTGCCACCGGCGAGCAGCAGTCACGCGGTATCGAAGCCGAGGTCAAGGCGCGGCTGGATCAGCACTGGGACTTGATCGCGTCCTACACCTACACCGACGCCGAAATCACCAAGAGCAATCGCGGCGACGAGGGCAACCGCCCGGCCAACGTGCCCAAGCACATGGCGTCTGCCTGGTTGAATTACACCTTCCACGACAGCCTGCTCAACGGCCTGAGCTTGGGCGGCGGCGCGCGCTATACCGGCGTGTTGTATGGCGACAACGCCAACAGCTACCACATCGACAACTACACGCTGTTCGATGCGGGCGCGAGCTACCCGATAAACAAGCATGTGACCCTCTCGGTCAACGCGCAAAACCTGCTGGACACCGAATACGTGGCGACCTGTGATGACTCCTACGAGTGCTACCCAGGCATGCGCCGCACGTTGCTGACCAGCGTCAAGTACGCGTGGTGATCACACCGCTTTTGATGTAGAAAAAACGGCTTACCCCCAGGTAGGCCGTTTTTTTATGCGCGCAAAAAAAGTCGTCATCTGTACGGCGACGCTTGCTCGGCCCGCTGTTAGTGTCCAGCCTCCCCAACACGGAGTGCCCCCGATGCAACTGGATATCTACCAAGTCGACGCTTTCAGCCAACAGGTTTTCGGCGGCAACCCGGCCGCTGTCTGCCCGCTTACCGAGTGGCTGCCCAACGAGTTACTGCACAAGATCGCCGCTGAAAACAATCTGTCGGAAACCGCGTTTTTTGTACGCCGTGACGACCTCTATGAGCTGCGCTGGTTTACCCCGGAAGTTGAAGTGGACCTGTGTGGCCACGCCACCTTGGCCGCCGCCTGGGTGCTGATCCACAAGTTGGCAGATACGTCGCCCGTGCTGCGTTTTGCCACCCGCAGCGGCGAGTTGCGGGTGACGCGCAATGGCGACGAACTGGCGATGGACTTCCCGGCCAAGCAGCCTGAGCGTTGCGAGCCGCCAGCAGGTCTGTTGAGCGCCTTGGGGCTTGAGCATGCCGAGGTATATGGCACCGACGACTACATCGTGCTGGTGGAGGATGAAGCCCAGATCGCCGCGCTGACGCCGGACTTCGCGCGCCTGCGGGGCCTGCCCAAACGCGGGATCGCCGTGACCGCCAAAAGCACGCGATTCGACTTTGTTTCGCGCTGGTTCGGCCCGAACGTGGGCATCAATGAAGACCCGGTGACCGGCTCGGCCCACACCTCGCTAACCCCGTTCTGGGCCAAGCGCCTGGGCAAGTCGCAGTTGACTGCCGAACAAGGTGGCCAGCGCCGTGGCCAGCTGCGGTGCGAGCTTAAGGGCGACCGGGTGATCATCTGTGGCCATGCCGTGCTCTATCTTCAAGGCACGATTTACCTGTAAAAAGAACGGCCCAAAGGACAACAGATCATTCTCAAAATGAACGGAGTTCAGCGCGTGCTTTCGATTTACCGCCGGCCGTTATCAGTGATGGCGGCAGCCCTTGCTCTGGTCGCCTGCCACACACCAGTCAACGAACAGCCACCGGCACCAGAGTTGGGTTCGGGCTATCGCACCGACCTGACAACCCGCCACGCCGAACGCCATATGGCTGCCGCCGCCAACCCACTGGCAGCAGAAGCCGGGCGCGAGATGTTGCGCCAAGGTGGCTCGGCGATTGATGCGGCGATTGCCATGCAGGCCGTATTGACCCTGGTGGAGCCGCAGTCGTCCGGCATTGGTGGCGGTGCGTTCATCATGCTGTGGGACGGTAAAAACGTACACGCTTATGACGGTCGCGAAACCGCACCGGCCGGGGCGACTGAGCGGTTGTTCCTGAAGGCCGACGGCACGCCGATGGCGTTTGTCGAGGCGCAGATTGGCGGGCGTTCGGTGGGCACGCCGGGGGTATTGCGCGCCCTGGAAATGGCCCATAGAAAAACCGGGCACCTGCCATGGGCCAAGTTGTTTGAACCGGCGATTCGTCTGTCGGAGCAGGGTTTTGCGATTTCCCCGCGCTTGCACGCGCTGATCGCCGCCGACCGTTATATCCCACAGTCGCCCGACATGGCGGCGTACTTTTTGAACACCGATGGCACGCCCAAGGCCACCGGCACCCTGTTGAAAAATCCGGCACTGGCCGCCGTGCTCAAACGCATCGCCAAGGAAGGGCCGGACGCGCTGTATCACGGGCCGATTGCCGATGAGATTGCGCGCAAGGTCCAGGGCAATCGCAACCCGGGCAGTTTGTCCCAGGCCGACCTTAGCGGATATGCCGCCAAAGAGCGTGCGCCGCTGTGTACCGATTACAAACAATGGAAGGTGTGCGGCATGCCGCCGCCATCGTCGGGCGGGGTGGCCATCGCGCAGATCCTGGGCACCTTGCAGGCACTGGAAACCCGCGACCCGCGCCTGGCCATCGCGCCGATGAAGCCGGTGAAGAGCCCAACGCCCGCCGGCCTTGAGCCCACGCCCGAGGCCGTTCACTTGCTCGCCGAAGCCGGCCGCCTGGCCTTCGCCGACCGGGGCTTGTATGTGGCCGATAGCGACTTCGTGCCAGTGCCGGTCGCGGGCCTCGTTGCCCCGAATTACCTGGCCACACGCGCCGCATTGATCGGCGAGCGCAGCATGGGTATTGCTCAACCGGGTACACCAGCGGGCATTCAGGTGGCGTATGCGCCGGACCGCTCGCCGCTGCGCATCTCCACCTCGCAAGTGGTGGCGGTGGATGACCAGGGCGGCGCCGTGTCGATGACCACCACGGTGGAAGCGGCGTTCGGCGCCCATGTGATGGTCCAGGGCTTTTTGCTCAACAACCAGATGACCGACTTCTCTTTCATCCCCGAAGAGAACGGCCAGCCGGTGGCCAACCGTGTCGAGCCCGGCAAACGCCCACGCTCGGCCATGGCGCCGACGCTGGTGTTTGACCGCCGCAGCGGCGAGTTGTTGGCCACCGTGGGCTCGCCGGGGGGATCGCAAATCATCGAATACGTGAGCAAGTCCCTGGTGGCCATGCTCGACTGGAGCCTCGACCCGCAAGCCGCCATCAGCCTGCCCAATTTTGGCAGCCGCAATGGCGCGACCGAGCTGGAAAAGGGCCTGTTCAGCCCGGCGTTGAAGCAAGCCCTCAAGGACAAGGGCCACGCGCTGAGCGAGATCGATATGACCAGCGGCATCCAGGCCATCGTGCGCAGCCGCGATGCCCAGGGCAACGTGCGGCTGAACGGCGGCGCAGACCCTCGGCGTGAGGGCGAAGCGGTCGGCGATTGACCCGGCCTTTTGACTGAATGGGCGCAAAAAATAAAACCCGCGCGCCGATTTGTAACAGCGAATACAAAGTGCCATGTCATTTTTTGCGATACAAAGCGCCTTGAGCCGCCCCTTTCTTCCTGCGAATTTCTGGCCCGCTCTTTCTTGCCAGAGGCTACGTCAAAGACGTAGAATTTTGCGTGTTAACAATCATCGAATCCCCCTTGTTCAGTAGATTATGGCCTGACTATTGGACCGAAGAGGAAAGAGGTATTTTCATGGCTTTTTTAGCCAGCCACCCAGAAGCCGGTACGGTTGTACCCGGCTCTGGTGGTTGCCGAAAAGTGCGCTGGAACTTGGAAGGCCGAGGCAAGAGCGAATCTGTGCGGATCATTTACACCACACAGTTAGCCTGCGGGGCTCTGGTTGCCCTACTGATTTACGGCAAGGGCGCGGCCGAGAATATTCCTGCGCATACCCTGTATAAAATCGCGAAGGAAATGAACCATGCCACTCACTGAGAAACAGCTGAAGGAACGTGACGCCAAGCGCAACATCGGCGAGGAATTACTCGCCGCCATTGTGGATGTCAAAGCGGGGCGTCACGGGCAAGTGCATCAAGTCGAAATAACCCAAGCCGCTGAAGCAAGAAGCAAGACAGGGCTATCGCAGCCAAAATTTGCCGAGCTTTTGGGTGTGTCGGTAAGAACCCTTCAAGAATGGGAACAAGGGCGTCGCTCACCCTCTGGTGCTGCACGCTCCCTACTCCATATTGCGGCGACAAGGCCTGATGTTTTTCGAGAAGTCCTCAGTAACGCCTAATGGCGGTACCGGCCATTTTCTATCGACTGATCTTCAGGCCCTTACGCCCCGCATGCCGCTCCAATGCCAATTCGATCAAGCGGCTGACCAGTTCGCTATAGCTCATGCCCGCCGCCTGCCACAGCTTGGGGTACATGCTGATGCGGGTGAAGCCGGGCAGCGAGTTGAGCTCGTTGATCAGCACTTCGCCGTCATCGGTGAGAAACACATCGACCCGCGCCAGGCCCGAGCAGCCGAGCACTTCGAACGCTTCAATGGCCAGGCGACGAATACGCTCGCTGGCGTGCGCGCTGATGTCCGCCGGCACCACCACCTGGGCCGCCTGGGCGTCGATGTATTTGCTGTCGTAGGAATAGAAGCCGCTGCTCACCACGATCTCGCCGCAGCCGCTGGCGATGGGGTCGTCGTTGCCCAACACGGCGCATTCGATTTCACGCCCTTTGACGGCGGACTCCACCAACACTTTTTCATCAAAACCCAGGGCCAGTTCGACGGCGGCGTGGTACTCGGTTTCGTCGGCAACTTTGCTCACCCCTACCGAAGAACCCTGGTTGGCCGGTTTGACGAACATCGGCAGGCCCAAGGCGCTCACCGCCGCCGCGAAGGAGGTACGCGCCGCGTTGCGACGGGTCAGGGTAATGAACGGCGTGACGGCGATACCCGCATCGCGCAGCAGGCGCTTGCTGATGTCTTTGTCCATGCACACTGCCGAACCCAATACGTCGGAGCCGACGAAAGGCAGGTCAGCCATACGCAACAGGCCTTGCAAGCAGCCGTCTTCGCCAAGGGTGCCGTGGACGATGGGGAAGATCACATCGATGTGTTCCAGCAGGCCGCTGCCCGTGGTTTCCACCACTTGCTGGCTGGCTTTGCCGGGCACTACCGCCAGTTCGCGGTTGGATTGATTGAGGGCGATCAGGGCCGGGTTTTCCTGGTTGATCAGGAAGTTCGAGGTGTCGTTGAGGTGCCAGTGGCCAGCCTTGTCGATGCCGATCAATACCGGCTCAAAGCGCGTGCGGTCCAACGCATCAACAATATTGCGCGCCGACTGCAGCGAGACTTCGTGCTCGGCCGAACGGCCACCAAAAATAATACCTACCCGCACCTTGCTCATGACCCGGCCTCATTGTTGAACGTAAGGCTTCTTACCACGCCCCGTCAGCGATTCGCCACCAGATGTGCGCCGAACAACACGTAGCAACCACCGGCGAAACGGTCGAGCCACTTGCGTGAACGGCTGTAGAGGTTGGCCATGCGCTCACTGGAAAACACCAGGGCGACGCTGGAATACCAACTGAACGACAAGGTGGCCATGGTGATCACCGCCAAGGTCAGTAGCATCGGCGATGGCGACGGCGGCATGGTGGACGCGAAGATGGTGGCGACAAACAGTGCGGCCTTGGGGTTGGACAGGTTACCCAGCAAGCCCAGGCGCCAGGCAGAAAACAGCGAGCGCCGAGGCTCGTCCGGCAGCAGGTTCTGGCCCATGGCGGGTGCCGCACGCTTGAACAGTTTCAGGCCGAGGTAGATCAGGTAGCAGCCACCGATAATCTTGAACGCCAGGTACAACATGGGCGCTGCGGTAAACAGCGACTTGATGCCCAGGCCACCCGCCAAGCCCCACATGATCGTTCCGGTTGCCACACCGGCCGACGCCACCACGCCATGGCGGCGCGAGCAGCTCGCCGCCAGTTGCGCGGTATTGAAAAAATTCGGGCCGGGCGTCACCACGGCGACGGTCCAAAGCAACGCCAGCGACAACAACGGTGCAGCGTATGGCAGGTCAGAGAACATTGATGATCCCTCTTATCGGTAGCCGTTATGGCTCAGCCTCAGGCTCGGGAAGGTGCACCAGCAAGTCACCCGGTTGGCATTGCAGGTGGGTGCAGATGGCGTCCAGCGTTCCCAGGCGTATGCCCTTGACTTTACCTTGTTTAAGCAATGACAGGTTCTGCTCGGTAATTCCGATGGCGGCCGCCAAGTCTTTGGACTTGACCTTGCGCCGGGCAAGCATGACATCCAGTTCAATCACAATGGGCATGTCGATCTCAAACAAAAGTGCGGTTTTCAGAATCCACTTCACTGGCCTGCCACAAGATACGCGCGATCACCGCGATGCAGGCGGCCAGAAACAGTGCCACAAAGCTGGGGGCCGTCAGGCTCAGGGTGATTAGCCGCTCGCCGACCGGCGCGTTCATTGTTACCCAGACACTGAGCAATGGCTCACATAAAAAATCCAGCACCACCCAAATTGCCACTGCCTTGCCGACTTTGCCCAGGTGCATCGCGGACGTGCTGGAGAAATATTCGCCACGGGCGTAGCTCTTGAACAACTTGCGCAGGTGGTTCAAGCCAGACGCCAGCGCCATCAACGGGATGCTGGACAACACGATGCCCCCCACCACTTGCCACAAAGGAAACTCGGCTACTTGCTCGGCTCGGCCCTGAATCAAGCGGTCGCTCAACGCAAAGCCAAGCCCCAGCCCGTCGGCAGATGAACTCAGCACCGGAAACAGCCATACAGCGGCATTCAAGGCCAACATGGTGATGATCAGTAGCAGTGTGAGCAGCGACATGCGCTGGCTGAGCTGGGCGAGACGTTGCGTATTCATAAAGACCTCAAGGAGCGTGAATGTGGGGGCAAGATAGCGAATAAATTATCGTAAAACAATAATAAATCATCGCAAAATAATTATTACCCATTCGCATCGCAACGCCGTCTCCTGCGAAAAACCTGCACAATCGTTCAAGACCTCGACAGACAACCCACGCCACACTGGGTTAACGTGTTTCCACCTCTTCTTGTGACAAACCACCATGGGCACACCCACCGCCAACCTCGACTGGATGCACCGCGCCCCGCATGCCAGCGGCCTGGACCGTATCGAGGCGTACTTTGCCGGCTTCGCCTTCGACCCCCATCGCCATGACACCTACGCCATTGGCCGAACCCTGTTCGGTGTGCAGAGTTTTCACTACCGCGGCAGCATGACCCACAGTCTGCCCGGCGCGACCATGGTGATTCACCCCGATGAAACCCACGACGGCCGCGCCAGCAGCGAGGAAGGCTTCAAGTACCGCATGATTTATGTGGAGCCGGCGCTGATCCAGCAGATCCTGGGGGGCAAGCCGTTGCCGTTTATCCCCAGTGGGCTGACCAACGACCCGCGGCTGTTCCGCGCCAGCGAAGTGTTGCTGCAAAGCCTGGATTGCCCGATTGATCCGCTGCAGGAACAGGACGCGATGTACGACGTGGCCCAGGCCCTGAGCGACGCCAGTGGGGTGATCGTCACTCGCAAGACCTTCGATTACGTGGCCGCCGAACGCGCCCGGGAATTTATCCACAGCGCCTTGGGCCGCAGCATCACCCTGGACGAAATGGCCGACCACGCAGGGCGTGACCGCTGGGCGTTGTCACGGGATTTTCGCTTGTTGTTCGGCACAAGCCCCTACCGTTACCTGACGATGCGCCGGCTGGACCTGGTGCGCAGCCTGTTGGCCCAGGGCTATTCGCTGGTGGATGCGGCGATGACCGCAGGTTTTACCGACCAGAGCCACATGACCCGACAGTTTCGCAGCACCTACGGTATGCCGCCGTCGCGGTGGGTGAAGATGCTCGGGCGTTGATTTGAAATGCGATAAAACATGTGTGACCTAAGTTGCTTCCGGAATCGAGCTCGGCTTGGTATCGATTTCCCTCAACCCCACTGCCGCCACCGCCCCCACCAACGCAATTCCCGCACTCCACCACAACGCCAGCTCAATCCCCCCGGCATTGGCCACCGACACCAACACCGCCAAGCCCAGCGCCCCGCCAATCTGCTGGCTGGTGGACGCCATGCCTGCCGCCACGCCCTGCTCTCCCGGCCGAATGCCCAGGCCCGCCGCCACCCACATCGCCGTCCACGTCATACCCTGGCCGAGGCTCAAGATAAAAATCCCTGGCAGCAGCGACCAGAACCCCACCCCTGTCGGCAGCGCCCAACACACCAGCGCGATGCCCACCGCGCCCGCCAGCTGTCCTGTGACCAAGGTGCTACGCAGCCCAATCCGGGCCAGCGAGCGCTCCGCCAGCCAGATGCCGAACGTGCACACCAACGTCGCCGGCAAAAACGCCAAGCCCGCCTGCAACACGCTGTAGCCATAGACCTGCTGGTAATACAACGCGAGGAAGTAGTACTGCACGCCAAAGCTGCTCATGAACACCGCGGTGAGCACCATGGCCATGCGCAGTTCGCGGTAGGCGAACAGACGCAGCGGCATCAGTGGGTCGCGGCCGCGATGTTCGATCCAGGCGAACAGCCCCAGCAACGTCACAGCCAAGGCGATGCAGCCCAGGGTCGACGGCGCCGTCCAGCCCCATTCCGGGCCTTGTACCAGGGCGAACACCAGCAACGTGCCGCCGACGGTCACGGTCAATGCGCCACTGATATCGAAGTTGCGCCCACGGGCCCGCTCGCCGTCGGCGGGGATCCAATAGCGCGCCGCCCAAGCACACCCCCCCGCCAACGGCACATTCACCAGGAACACCGCCTCCCAGCCCCAGACTTGGGTCAGCACACCACCGAGCAGCGCACCCAGTGCCAGGCCCGCCGCCGACGCCGCGCTCCACACGGCAAAAGCGCGGTTGCGCTCAGGCCCTTGCGCGTAGTGGGTGTTGATCAACGCCAAGGTCGCCGGAAACAACAACGCCCCGCCCACGCCCTGCACTGCCCGCGCCAGCACCAGCAATACCGCGCTGCCGCCAAGCACCGCCGCCAGCGACGACAGCGCATAAAGCGACTGCCCCACACGGTACAAACGGCGCTTGCCCAGCAGGTCCGTGGCCCTGCCACCCAGCAGCAGGAACCCGCCAAACGCCACGCTATAGGCGCTTACCACCCACTGCAATTGCTGGGCGGAAAAATCGAGGTGGGTGCCGATCTGCGGCAAGGCGACAAACACAATGGTCGCATCAAGGGCGATGATCAGTTGTGCAGTGGCCAGCAGCGCCAGCATCCAGCCTGAGGGTCGAGGGGGAGACATCACAGCGTCCTGTCCGAAAATGAAGTGCCGCCAGTGTCTTTTATGCTTAACAGATGATAAATAGCGTAAACACTCTTTCAGTAATGACTTTAATCATGGATCTGAATGCTGTTCGCCTGTTGGTCCGCGTCGCCGAAACCCGCAGCTTTACCCGCGCAGCGGGTGACCTGGGACTGACCCAATCCGGCCTTTCCCGTGCGATTTCACGCCTGGAGAGCGAACTGGGCGTGCGCCTGCTGCAACGTAATACGCGCAGCGTCAGCCTCACGCCCGACGGGCAAATGCTCTACGAGCGCAGCGCCCCATTGCTGGCAGAGTTGGCCGAAACCGAAAAGCTGATGCTGGACCGGCGCAGCACACCGTCCGGCCTGTTGAAAATCAGCACACCGTCACTGTTCGGGCGCAAGGTGGTGATGCCGGTGATTGGCGAACTGACGCTGCGCCACCCCGAGTTGCGCATCGAAGCGGTGATGACCGATCGGCTGGTGGATATCGTCGACGAAGGCTTCGACGCCCTGCTCCGCACCGGCGAGATCCAGGACCAACGCCTGATCGCCCGCACATTGACGCCGCTGCGTTGGGTCACCGTGGCCTCCCCCGCTTATCTCGCGCGTTTCGGCACGCCGCAAACCGTCGACGAACTGAAGGACCACCATTGCCTCACCGTGCGTAATTTGCGCAGCGGGCGCATGGTGGATTGGCAGTTCATGCTTACTGGCAAGGTGCAGGACGTGAATGTCGAAGGTCGGCTGATCTTTGATATCGGCGACGCACTGGTAGACGGTGCCGTGGGCGGCTTCGGCATCGCCCAAGTGATGGACTTTGCCGTACGCGACGACCTGGCCGCCGGGCGCCTGGTGCCGGTGCTGCAAGCCTTTGCCGGGCGCACTCGGGCAATTTCACTGGTGTATCCGCCGTCACGCCAGTACTCGCCGAAGCTGATGGCGTTTGCCGAAGGCTTGGCAAACGCCCGCTGGTAGGGCTTAGAGCTGGCGCCCGGTAATCGGCGCGCCGATGCTCAGGAAGTTACCACCCGCGATATGGTGCAAGGTGCGCAACTGATCCTGGTCCTCAAAGTGCCAGTGGCCCTCGCTGAACACGCGGTCATCGGCATAAGCCGCGACCACTTCGCCCAGAAACAGGTCATAGGCCTGCTGGTTGTGGGGTTCGGGCAGCAGGCGGCATTCCAGCCAAGCGACACAGCCTTCCAGCAGCGGCGCCTCGGTGTGTTCGCCGTTGAACGTCTGCAGGCCGTAGGTGGCGAATTTATCGGTGTCGGCGCCACTGGTGTTGCCGACGGTTTGCACCAGGTCGGCCTGGGCCACGCACGGCACTTGCAACACAAAGGTGCCGCTGCCTTCCAGCAGTTGGCGGGTCCAGGTGGACTTGTCCAACACCACCGCAACCTTCGGCGGCTCGAAATCCAGCGGCATGGCCCAGGCGGCGGCCATGATATTGCGCCGACCGTTGTGGGCGGCGCTCACCAGCACGGTCGGGCCGTGGTTAAGCAAGCGATAGGCCTTGGACAGCGGAACGGGACGACAGTGGGCAGGGCTCATGGACAGTCGGCTCTCAAACGGGAAAGCGCCTACGATACCTGAGCCCCAGGTTCAGCTCGACAGTTGGTTGGCGAACTGTCCTACGGCGCTCACTACTTTTTGTGCGCCGTCCTGAATCTCCACAATCACCGTCCCCGCCTCGGCCGCCAGGGCCAGGCCCTGCTCGGCTTGCAGACGCCCGTCGGTCATCAGGCTGACCGCATCGCGGGCCATGTCCTGGTTCTGACGCACCACGCCGACAATCTCCTCAGTGGCCTTGCTGGTGCGCGATGCCAGCTGGCGCACCTCATCGGCCACCACCGCAAAGCCTCGCCCCTGCTCACCGGCACGCGCCGCTTCGATGGCGGCGTTAAGCGCCAGCAGGTTGGTTTGCTCGGCAATGCCGCTGATGGTCTTGACGATGCTGCCAATCACTTGGGATTGGGCATTGAGTGCCTCGATACCTTCGCCAGCCTGTTGCATGTGCTTGGCCAGGTCACGCATCACGTCCACCGCCTGGGTCACCACCGTGGTACCGCGTTGGGCACTGTTGTCGGTTTGCAGGGAAGTGCTGTAGGCAATGTTGGCGGCTTCGGCGACGGCCTGCTCCTGGTTGACCTGGTCGGTGATCACCGTGGCGAACTTGACCACTTTGTAGAGGCGGTCAGTGGCGTCCAGTACCGGGTTGTAGGTGGCCTCCAGCCACACCACGCGGCCATGGCTGTCCACCCGTTTGAAGCGCGCCGCCACGAACTCACCGTTGTTCAAGCGTTTCCAGAAGTTCTGGTACTCGGCGCTGTTGTACTCCTCCGGCTCGCAAAACATGCGGTGATGTTTGCCCTGGATCTGCGCCAGGTTGTAACCCATGCCGCCCAGGAACCGCTCGTTGGCAGTGAGCACATGCCCGCCCAGGTCGAACTCGATCACCGCCGTGGACCGTACCAGCGCGGTGATCAGGTTTTCGTGCTCGCGCGAAGCCTCAATGGTGCGGGTGAGGTCGCTGGCGTAAATCGAAAAGTGTTTGATGCGCCCATCGGAGCTGCGTACTGGCTGCACGATGGAGCGCAACCACGCCTCCTGACCATTGCCGCGCATCAGGCGCACCGTGCCGGCGAAGTGTTCGCCGCGTGTGAGGGCGTTCATGAAGCGTTGCTGGAACTCATCCCGTTTCACATGCGCCGGCGCCAGGTCCTCGATCGCGCGGCCTTGAAGCTGGCCACTCTGGTAAGCCATCTCCTTGAGGAAGTTGCCATTGGCCCAATCGATGCGGCCCTGGGCGTCCAGCGTCAGGCACAGCATTTCGCTTTCCAGGCTCTCCTTGACCTGTTGCAAGCTGGACAATTCTTCGCGAAGAGCCGACAGCTCCTGCTTCAAACGGGTGTTGAACATTAGGCACCGATGGTCAAGTGGGGAGAGGGATCTGACCTGCATCGGCGCTGGGGGCGTTTTCTTAAGGCGGTTTGAGCGGAGCGCCCCACTATATTTTCCCGGCAGATGAACAATCGCACCAAAATTGCGCAGCAGCGCTCTGCAACAGCCTTATCCGGTATGCTTTTCAGGCAGGAAACAAAAAGAAACAATTTTCCCAACCTGTTCGATAAGGAGTCCCGTCTTGGAGTTATCGACTGCCGCGTGGATGGTTCACGACACCCGTCTTATGTTTTGTGTGCTGCTGGCCATCGCCAGCATCATTGTGCTGATCAGCGCGACCAAACTGCCGCCCTTCCTGTCGATCCTGATCGGCACCTTTATCGCCGGAGTGGGTGCAGGGCTGCCGCCGGAAGAAGTAGCCAAGGCATTCAGCAAAGGTGCCGGGGCGATCCTGGGGGAAGCCGGGATCATCATTGCCCTGGGTTCGATGCTGGGGGCGCTGATGGCTGAATCCGGCGCAGCCGACCGCATTGCCACCACCCTGCTCGGGCTGGGCAAGGGCAAGTCGTTGCCCTGGGTGATGGCACTGGTGGCCATGGTGATCGGCCTGCCACTGTTCTTTGAAGTGGGCCTGGTGATGATGGTGCCGATCATCTTTGTGATGGCTAAGCGCTCGAACCAACCGCTGCTGAAAATCGCCATCCCGGCACTGGCGGGCATGACCACCCTGCACGCCTTGATGCCACCGCACCCTGGGCCGCTGATTGCGGTGGGTGCGCTGCACGCCGACCTCGGCCTGACCATGTTGCTGGGGTTCTGCCTGGCAGTACCGGCGGTGATCCTGGCAGGCCCGATCTATGGCAACTGGCTGTCCAAGCGCCTGCATGTGGATGAACCGGCCGACATCGGCGCACTGTTCAGCGCTCCGCCCAAGGCGCCACGCCAGCCGAGCTTTGCGGTGTCATTGCTGATCATTTTGTTGCCGGTGATCTTGATGCTCGGCAGCACCCTGGCCAAAGTCGCGCTGCCAGCAGAAAGCACAGTAGGCCTTACCCTGAAATTCCTCGGTGAACCACTGATCGCCCTCGGCCTGGCCGTGATCGCCGCCGTGATCTGCCTGGGTTGGGCCGCCGGCATGCCGCGTGCGGAAGTCGGCAACACCCTGCGCAAAGCCCTCGCCCCTATCGCCGTCTTGCTGTTGACCATCGGCGCCGGCGGCGGCCTCAAGCAAACCCTGCTGGACGCCGGCGTGAGCCAAACCATCAGCAAGGTCGCCGAAGGCGCGCACATGCCGTATTTGCTGCTGGCGTGGCTGATCGCCGTGGCATTGCGCCAGGCAACCGGCTCGGCCACGGTCGCCACCACCACGACTGCGGGCATCCTCGCACCGATGATGGCCGGGTTGGCGGCGACGCAAAGCTCATTGGTGGCGCTGGCGATTGGTGCAGGCTCGGTGTTCTTTTGCCACGTCAACGACGCCGGCTTCTGGATGGTGCGCGAGTACTTTGGCTTGCAGTTAAAGCAGACGATTTGGGTGTGGTCGGTGTTGCAGACGATCGTATCGGTCGTCGGTTTGATCGGTACGTTGCTGTTCTGGCATTTCTTGACCTGACAATGCTGTATTGAGGGGAAGTTCTCTTTCCCTCAGTAGGTTCACTGATGCAAAACAAAGCGAGCATCGAGCTTGCCGAGCAATTCGAATGTGTTCATGTAAGGCACGCTAAACAATGAACCCACATTGGGGATTGTGAACTTGCGTTTGATGTCGAGGTTATAGACTTCATGGGTGACCACTACAGCACCCGTCGTCATCGCCTTGGCTATCAACCAAGGATCAGCACCCTCAAGAAACTCTTCAAATGCTCCGGCCTTCATCAGAGGTACCTGCTCCGCAATCTTTGCGACGATATGCTCAAATGCAGCCTGAGTGGGCCCATCGCTTGCGTCTTCAAAGAGCTGCGTGTTGCCTTTTACCCATTGGGTCAGATCATCATTGCCTCTGGCCAGTTCGTCCCTAACCGGTACGATACTGGCAATCTCCAGCGCCTGATGCTGTTGAAGAATCCAGGCCCAGTAACCAGGGCAAATCGTCATTCCGTAATACCGATTCTTGGCCTCGATCAGCGTATTCGAATCCAGTAGATGCTTCATGCAGAGAGTTTCATCCCATAAGCCTTCAACTTGGCGGGCTGTACACCCAACAACTTCCCGGCGTCCCTTAGTAAGATCCGGCCACTTTGCGCCTCTGCAAGAACGGCCCTGCTCAACCGAGTACTGTTTCTAACGGCTGCCGTGCGGTAATAGTCCCCTCCGTTACCGCCTTTATCTCGGTACGCCTGCAAGACCCGAAGATAATAGGCACCGTATTGATCGCCGCTGATATAGCCAAGATCACGGGCACGACGAGCAATCACTACCCCGCTGACGTGAAAGAGCGCAGCCAAGGGCACGAGGTTTTCTTCCCAGTGCACATCCGAAACCCAGTTAGCTCGAAAAACCTGTTCAGGCGCCAGGAACTCTCCCGCCACTGCGTTGCAAAACGCCTCCTCCTGGCGAGCACTTTGACTGCCACCATCGGAGATACCCGTGCTGCCAATCCAGATATGCGCCAGTTCGTGCATCAATGTGAATAGCCGCGCCGCTGGCGCATCCGCACTGTTAATGAAAACCACGGGCGCCATGGCGTTGCTGATCGCAAATCCGCGAAACTCGCTGACATCGAGCTTGCGATGGGTATTTCCCAATGCCACACCACTGCGCATCACGAGAATTCCGGCATCCTCCGCACCACTCACCAATGCCCTTACATAGTCTTCATAGCCCATGCGAGCAAAAGCATCCGTCACGCCAAGTACACGACGAATATCAGTAACAACATCGTTGATGGGCGAATGGCTATGGAAACTGCCTACGAAGGTCAGCGGGGAGCGTTCGTGATCCTGCAAGTATTCCAGGTACCAGTCTTGCTTGCGGAGCACGTCTCTGACAGTGTCCATCAAGTTCAGGCTGGGCTTTTCGGGCATTACGCCACCTACGGTACGCAGGTCTGGAAGCGGAAGTTGATCCTGGGGCGGGGTCTTGAGAAAGAGAAAACCGAAAGGAACATGCACAGTGGCAGCCCATTTTTGCGCCTGAGTGAAGGAGGGAAGGCTCTGACCACCTTCCCACTGCGCAATCCTTTCCAATTTAACCGTCATCCCCTTGGCAACTTGCGCCTCAGACAACCCCGCCCGCTGGCGAGACCAGGACAGGATTGCAGGGTTGATAAAGGCAGTCTGAGTCATGGGATGATGGTCGCCAATCAAAGGTGGACGTGACTATAGAAGTGGCCACCTTAATCGTCAATTGATGGCCTCTAGGCCGCATTTGTAACTGTATCCAATGCATGACGCTTGCCAAACAACGCCACACTCACCACCCCCACCGCCCCCATCACCACGCAATACCCCACACATATCCACGGGCTGGTCGGCATCAGCGCAATCAACAGCAGTGGCGTGGTACTCGCCCACAGCGCGTAGGCAATGTTGTAGGTGAAGGAAATCCCTGACACCCGCACCTGCGCCGGAAACAACCCGACCATCACCGACGGCACCGCGCCGACCACCCCGCAACTCAAGCCCGCCACGGCATACGCCGCGCCCAGCCAAATGCCACCATTGATCAGGCTGGCGTACAACAGCGCAATGCCCACCGGCAGCAGCAGGCTGTAGACCAGCACGGCGCGCCAGGCACCGATGCGGTCCACCAGCAGGCCGGCGAGGACGCAGCCGATGTTCAGGAATACGATGCCCAGGGCGCTCAAGGCGAAGGTATGGCTGGGGGTCATGCCGAAGGTTTTCTGCATCATGGTCGGGGTGATAACCACCAGCACCACCACGGCGGAGGTGAGCACGCAGGTGAGGATCATCGCCGGCAACAGCACGGCGCGATGGTCGCGCAGCACGGTGCGCAGCGGCATTTCCGCAGCCGCCAGACGCCGGGCCTGCATTTCGAGGAACACCGGGGTTTCGCTGAGCCAGCGGCGCAGCCACACGCCGATTACGCCGAACACGCCGCCGAGCAGGAAGGGGAAACGCCAGGCGTAGTCGAGGATCTCGGCAGGGGTAAAGATTTGCGCCAGCAACGTGGCGGTGAGTGCGCCGAGCAGGTAGCCGAAGGTCAGCCCTGCCTGTAGGAAACCCAGCGCATAGCCGCGATGATTGGTCGGTGCATGCTCGGCAACGAAGGTCCAGGCGCTGGGCACTTCGCCGCCCACGGCCGCGCCTTGCAGCACACGCAGTAGCAGCAGGATCAGCGGTGCGAAATAACCGATTTGCGCGTAGGTCGGCATGATCCCGATCAGCAGGCAGGGCAAGGCCATCATCAGGATACTCAAGCTGAACACCCGCTTGCGTCCCAGGTGGTCGGCAAAGTGCGCCATCAGGATGCCGCCCAATGGGCGCGCCAGGTAGCCGGTGACGAAGATGCCAAAGCTTTGCAGCAGGCGCAGCCACTCGGGCATTTCCGGGGGGAAGAACAATTGGCTGAGCGTCAGCGCAAAGAACACAAAGATGATGAAGTCGTAGATTTCCAGCGCGCCGCCCAAGGCGGCCAGGCCCAGGGTTTTGTAGTCGGAGCGGGAAAAACGCTGCGCCTGTGGAGAAAAGGTGGCAGTCATGGTGAGGCTCGGCAGACAAACGAAATGGCGTGCAGGTTATGAGTTGAGCCGGATGATGGCAATCGCGGCAGATATATTTGTTTTCCTCATGGATCGATGAAGATAACTGCATTCCCATATCAATGGGGGTAGCGGAACATGCCGAAAATTGCCTGCGCCCTAATAAATATAAGAGGACTGACCCGTGGCCGATGCTCTCGAAGAAAGCCGCTATGCCCGCTTTGCCCTGCGTTGTTCCAACTTCGCCGAACGCTGGTTCCCCGACTCCTGGGTGTTCGCCGCCCTCGCCGTGATCATCGTCGCCGTGGCGACCCTGGGCATGGGCGCGGCGCCGACCGAGGCCGCCAAGGCGTTTGGTGACGGCTTCTGGAGCTTGATCCCATTCACCATGCAGATGGCTTTCGTAGTGATCGGCGGCTATGTGGTGGCAAGCTCGCCACCGGCCGTGAAACTGATCGACCGCCTGGCGCGTATCCCCAAGAACGGTCGCTCAGCAGTAGCCTGGGTGGCATTGATCTCCATGGTCGCCTCTCTGCTCAACTGGGGCTTGTCCCTGGTGTTCGGCGGTTTGCTGGTACGGGCGCTGGCTCGTCGTACGGATTTGCGCATGGATTACCGCGCGGCCGGTGCTGCGGCCTATTTGGGGCTTGGCGCGGTGTGGGCGCTGGGGCTGTCGTCGTCAGCCGCGCAGTTGCAGGCCAACCCGGCGAGCTTGCCGCCGTCGATCCTGTCGATCACCGGGGTGATCCCGTTCACCGACACGATCTTTTTGTGGCAATCCGGTGTACTGCTGCTGGCGCTGATCGTGGTGTCGCTGATCATTGCCTACGCTACCGCACCGGGGCCGAACAGTGCGCGTGATGCCAAGGCCTGCGGCGTCGACCCGGCGTTCAACCTGCCCAAGATACAAGCGCCGACCCGTCCAGGCGAATGGCTGGAACACAGCCCGTTGCTGACCATTTTGCTGGCGTTGCTGGCGGCCGGGTGGCTGTTTCATGAGTTCTCGACCAAACCTGCGATCAGCGCTATTTCGGGGCTGAACACCTATAACTTTCTGTTCATCATGGTCGGTGCGCTGCTGCACTGGCGCCCGCGCAGCTTCCTGGATGCAGTGGCCCGTGCGGTGCCGACCACCACTGGCGTGCTGATCCAATTCCCGCTGTACGGCTCGATTGCCGCGCTGATGACGGTGGTCAAGGGCGGTGACGGCCAAACACTGGCGCACCATATCTCCACCTTCTTTACCTCCATCGCCTCCCATGACACCTACGCACTGCTGATGGGCGTGTACTCGGCGGTACTGGGCTTCTTTATTCCGTCGGGCGGCGGCAAGTGGATCATCGAAGCGCCGTACGTGATGCAAGTAGCCAATGACCTGCAATACCACCTGGGCTGGGCGGTGCAGATCTACAACGCGGCCGAAGCGCTGCCGAACCTGATCAACCCGTTCTATATGCTGCCGCTGCTGGGGGTATTGGGCTTGAAGGCACGGGACTTGATCGGGTTTTCGTTTGTGCAGTTGCTGGTGCACACGCCGTTGGTGTTGTTCTTGCTGTGGGCGTTGGGGACGACGTTGAAGTATTTGCCGCCGGTGATGCCTTAATCAAAAAATGACGCATCTGTACTGCAATAGATGCGTCATTCAGGACGTTCGGGAAGGCGCTTTAGCAAATCGGGCAATGCGCTTTGGAGAGTGTCCCAAACCACATCGAGGTTTATATCAAAGTACCCGTGGGCGATCCGATTGCGCATTCCACGCATACTACGCCAAGGGATCTGGATATGAACTGCAGTGAAGTCCGGATGCAGGTCCATGATCTTGGTCGACGCCTCACCAATGATGATCAGGCTCATCACTACCGCTTGTTGAGTCCGTCGATCTTCCAGAAACTCTTCTTTGCTCAGCCCTTCAATAAAGCTGATCGCATCAGTGGCTGCCAGCCTGATGTGATCCAGATAATCTCCGAGGCGACTTGCAGTCATATTGGTTGTGCCTCAGCCAATACCTTTGCGCGAAAATTCAACGGTAGATCGGCGGGCGTCAGTAAGTCCACGCTGACGCCCAGTAAGTCCTCTAGTTCGACCTGTAGCCCACCCAGATCAAACAGAGTGGTCCCCGCAGGTGCGTCGACCAAAAGGTCCAGATCACTGCCTTCTTGGTCGGTACCCAGCAAGACGGATCCAAACACTCTCGGATTTGAGATACGAAATCGGCCGACTACTTCTCTGACGGCCGCTCGTTGTAGATCAAGGGCGGTTGAAGGTTTCACGGTTCACCTCGGTGATATCCATAATCGGAGCAGTCTAGCAGCGCAGTGGGTATAGAGGCACATCCCGCCTGATCATCCCTGTCTTCGTTCCGTCACATTGCATTGCTACCGTCCTGCGAAATATCTTGCAACATCTCGCCAGCAAGGACCCTCCGCAATGAGTGATGAGCACGAAGACCGCCCTTCCCCCGATTCCACAGCCCAAACGCCGGTAGACACCAGCCGCCGGCGCTTCCTGGGGGGCGCGGCAGTGTTGGGGGTTGGCGCGACGTTAAGTGCCTGCGGTAATCCCAACGAAGCGCCGGGCAAGCCGGTGCCACGGCCGCTCACCCCTCAAGAACTGGACAAGGCCCTGCATGACCAGGTGAAAACCGTGGTGGTGATCTATGCCGAGAATCGCAGCTTCAACAACCTGTTTGCCGACTTCCCAGGCGTCGAGAAACCGCTGTCGGCACTTTCCACAGCAGACGCCCAGCAGCGCGACCGCGACGGCAGCTTGCTAACCACCCTGCCTCAGGCCTGGGGCGGCGTGCTGCAAGTCGGCCCACAAAGCGTGGACGGGGTGACGTACCCCAGCGAAGTGCAATACCAGGAAAACCTGCCCAACGCGCCGTTCGCCCTTAAGGGCCCGAACGCCGAAGACCTGCCGCTGAGCTTGGTCACCCGCGATTTGTGGCACGTGTTCTACCAGAACCAGATGCAGATCAACGGCGGCAAGAACGACAATTTCGTCGCCTGGGCCGACTCCGGTGGCCTGGTGATGGGTTATTACGCCCAGAGCCGTTATTCCCTGCGCCTGTGGGACGTGGCCAAGGAGTTTGTGCTCTGCGATAACTTCTTCCAGGGGGCCTTTGGCGGTTCGTTTCTCAACCACCAGTACCTGATCAGCGCCACCGCGCCGTTTTATCCAAATGCCGCGCAGTCGGTGGCCAAGGCGCAGATCGCCACGCTGCAAAGCGATGACCCCACCGACCCGCGCCTCAAACCACTGGATAAGTCCCCGGCCAGTGCCATGACCGGCGCGCCGCAATTCGGCCCCAGCGCACTGACGCCAGATGGCTACGGCGTGAACACCTTGGCGCCGCCCTATTGGCCGACCTGGATCCGCGACCCGGAAAACCCGGATTACGCCAAACCGGATCTGCCCAATGTGCTGGTGCCACAAACCCACGAGCACATCGGCGACAAACTCTCGAAAAAGAACATCGATTGGGCCTGGTACGCCGGTGCCTGGCAGGCCACGTTGGATCAGTTCAAAGACTCGGGCGGCATTCCAAAGATCCCCAACTTCCAGTACCACCACCAACCGTTCAACTACTTCAAGCAGCAAGGCCCCGAGAATCGCGCCGAGCGCGATAAACGCCTGCGTGATGGCGGTTTGGGCGATGAGTCCAGCACCAATAAGTTCTTTGCTGACGCCCAAGCGGGCAAGTTGCCGGCGGTGAGTTTCTACAAGCCTCAAGGCAACCTGAACATGCACGCGGGCTACGCCGATGTGGCCTCGGGCGACCGTCATATCGCCCGCGCCTTGAAGGTGCTGCAAGAGAGCCCGCAGTGGAAAAATATGGTGGTGGTGGTGACCGTCGATGAAAACGGCGGCTGGTGGGACCATGTTGCACCGCCCAAGGGCGACCGCTGGGGCCCTGGCACGCGGATTCCGGCGCTGGTGGTGTCGCCGTTTGCACGCAAAGGCACGGTGGACCACACGGTGTACGACACCGCGTCGATCCTGCGTTTGATCACTCGGGTGTTCCTGTTGGAGAAACTGGACGGTCTCAAGCAACGCGATGACGCCATGATCGCCCGTGGCCAGAAGCCCATGGGCGACCTGAGCAACGCCTTGCAGTTTGATGCGTAGGTTTTCTTATCCAATAGCGACACGCTTGGCGATTTAGCACGCGGTTTCACTGGTCAGCCGCTACTGTGTGGAAGTGGGCTTTCACCCCGCGCAGACGGGCTTTCGCTGACAAGGAATCACACATGTTTAAACCGACCAGGTTGTCCTTCACCTTGGCCGCACTGCTGGCGAGTGCGGTCGTACAGGCCAACATCGAGGTGCCGCTGGGGAGCACGCAACGTGTCACCCGGCTGTTTGCGTTCCCCAATAACTGCAATGTGATCTGCTTTCGGCCATGGACGCTGGAACAGACCGTCGAGCATTACCTGGCCCAAAGCCTGCTGCGGGACGGCTATAGCCGGGCCAAAGTCAGCGTGAAGAGCCACGACGGGCAGCTCTCGGCGACCTTCACCGGCGTACCCGACAGCTACGGCCAGCCGTTGACCACGCTGCTCAATACCGCCGACCTGGCCTACCAGGGTGCGAGCCGGCTCAACAATGACGGCAAGTGGGCCTATAACTGGTACCTGTTCCTGCCGCTGGGCATGGCCCTGGAAAACCGCAAGAGCATCGAACTGCTGCACTTCCCACCGGATTATTCGCTGACCCAGGCTCAGGACTACCTAGAGTCGGCCACCACCGACCGTTGGGCCAGCCTGCTCACCGATAACGGCATCCCCGCCAGCGAAACCCCGGCCTACCAGACCATCATCGATATCGCGCCCATCGCCGCGCCGTCCAACGCCGGCAAAGACCTGGAAAACGTCTACAGCTACTTCACCGATTACCAGACACGCATGGTCAAGGAACTGAGCCTGCTGCCCAACGCTTCATTGCCGATGGTGGCGTTCGGCTCGCCGGTGCGCAGTTGGATCAAGCAGCAATACGGGCAGACCGTGGGTGTGCTGGGCCTGGCGCAGATCAGCCCGGAGCCGGGCAAAAACGTGTCGGTCTTGGGCGCCAACCACCCGAGCTACATCTGGTATGCCGCTGACCCCGCGACCTACGAGGGCAATGAGCAGCAGGCCGACGAAGCCGGCTTGAAGGTGATGGGCCAAGACTTGAGCGCCGCCTGCTGGCAAGCCGGTATGGGGCGGAAACCCGCGAGCGATCCGAATGTGTTGCTCAAGGCCTGCATGAATACCTGGCAGGTAACGCGCAAGGAGCAGACCTGTGAATTGTTCTATACCTCGGTGCGCAGCTTGCCCCCTGAAAAGGCCAACGCCAAATGCGCCACGCCGCCCGTGAAGGCGCAGTTGAAACAGCTGAAAAATGAAGTGCCTGCACCTGCCGTAACGGTGCCAGCCTTGTAATAGGGCGGCCTATCCACAAAAAAGCATCGATTTCTACTGTCAACGTTGACAGTAGAAATCGGATCCAACATCAGTAAGTCTTGAGCCGCGTCCATTCGCTGCAAGACTGGTAGTCAGATTCCATCCGCAGGTCGATGCAGCCGAACCCAGGAGAGTTATGAAAACTCAAGCCATGGATAAGGCTAAAACCGTCACGCCTGCCTGCCTGTACCCGTTCAAGTCCTTGAGCGTTGAACAGGGCTACCCCTCGACCCGGCAATTCCAGGTTGGGAACAACGGTGTCAAGGCACGCGTGCACTTTGACAATCGCACCCGTATCGCCAGGGTCTCCGGTTGGGCCGTGGGCGAACGACGCCCGCATACCTTGCAGTTGTCGCCACGCATTCATCTGTACGACTGCTGGTTCAGCGGCCTGCTACAACACTCGTGCAACCCGAACGTTTTTTTTGACTCAACGTACTTGGAGCTCTGGACCCTGCGCGCCATCGTGCCAGGCGAGATGCTGACGATGGATTACGCCAGCAACGAAGAGGTGCTGTCCCGCCAGTTTCCATGCACCTGCAACGAGCTACGCTGCCGGCGCTGGATCACCGGCAGCGAGGAACCCCTGAACGCCGAAGGCCTGGCGTTCATGGCCCGCTACCTTGGGCGCTGACAGCCTCAGGCTTCGCCCAGCGGACGCAGGCGGTACTGCGGTGGCAACTGCTCGAAACCACTGATGGTGGTGTTCAAGCTCTTCCAGCGGCCATCCTTGATGCCATAGATGCAACCATGGATCGACAGGCTCTGCCCACGGTGCCAGGCGTTTTGCACAATGCTGGTGTGACCGACGTTGGCCACTTGCTGGATCACGTTCAGCTCGCACATGCGGTCGACACGTTCTTCTTCGGTCGGCAGTTGGGCCAGCACGTCGCGATTTTCGTAGTAAAGATCGCGGATGGTACGCAGCCAGCCGTCGATCAGGCCGAACTGGCGGTCCTGCATCGACGCGCGCACGCCGCCACAGCCATAGTGGCCGGTGACCAGGATGTGTTTAACCTTGAGCACGTCCACTGCGTACTGGATCACCGACAGGCAATTGAGATCGGTGTGCAGCACCACGTTGGCCACGTTGCGGTGTACGAACAGATCACCGGGCAGCATACCGACGATCTCGTTGGCGGGTACACGGGCGTCGGAGCAGCCGATCCACAAGTACTCAGGGGTTTGCTGGCGGGCGAGCTTGGCGAAGAATTCGGGATCTTCCTGTTTGATCGCATCCGCCCAGCGTTCGTTGTTATCAAGCAGGTCTTGTAGTTCGTTCATCAGGGAAAGCCTCAGGAATGATGCGCAGGTTTGTGACTGACATCCCTTCATCCAGGTCACGCACTGCCTGTGAATAACAAGTATGAATTAGCTTGAATCTTTGGGGCGCGCAGCCTGTCCACACACTATAAGCCCCACAGTATGAGGATTGGCCATGACTGAATCACGACGCCCCTACGGCGCTACGCAACCTGAGCCCATTGATGACAACGAAGACCGCATGGGTTCGATGCGCGAACTGGATTTTGATAAAGACACACCGACGGCGCAGAGCGGTGATGAATTGACCCCGCAAACGCTGACGCCTGAGAGCGGGGCACGGGATGCGCTGGAGGAAGGGGATGATGATCCGGCGGATTATGATCTCAGCATCGTTGATGAGGATGAGATTGGCGGTGGGAATGGGCTGGATGAGGCTGAGTTGGCTGATATTGAACCGGTAAACGGAAACCGCTGAGGCGACGCCATCTAAAATGTGGGAGCGGGCTTGCTCGCGAATGCGGTGGGTCAGTCAAAGATATGCTGACTGAACCACCGCATTCGCGAGCAAGCCCGCTCCCACATGGGGATCATCGCTCAGTCCACCAACGTACAGGCCATCACCACCGCATCTTCGCGGCCACCCACCGCCGGGTAGTAATCCCGACGGCGGCCGATTTCGTTGAAGCCATAACGCTCATACAGGCGAAACGCCCCGGTATTGCTGTCACGCACTTCCAAAAAGCATTCGCGCGCACTGGCAGCATATGCGCGGGACATCAGGTGTTCCAGCAACGCCAACCCCAAACCGCGCCCCTGGTTTTCCGGCTTGACGGTGATGTTCAGCAAATGCGCTTCATCCAGGATGATCTGCACCACGCCGTGGCCCACCTGCTGCTCGCCTTCGAACATCAGCCAGATCTGATACTTGCCCAGCCCGTCGAGAAAAATCCCACGGGTCCAAGGATGGCTGAATGCCGCGTATTCGATTTTCAGCACGGCGTCGAGGTCTGCCTCGGTCATCGGGCGGAAGGATAAAGCCTCACTCATCGGTTGTTTTCCAGCGCGCCATCAGCCGGCGCATGGCTTGCCAGACATCAGCCTTACGCTGTGGCTCTTCCATTAATAATTCCAGGCCCGGCAGGGCCCATACCGAACCCAGGCCTTCGACTTGAAGTTCGCGATACCAGGCTTCGGCGTTGGCCTCACCGGCAAAGCGCACGGCGGGCAGGCCGATCAGCCACAGGCACACGCAGGGTTCGTCTTCCAGGCGCGCAGACACAAAACCTTGCACAAAATCCCGTGCAGCCTCAGGGCCCTGGTCCATGTTGCCGCGCACCAGCAACGGCCAGCGCACCGGGTCGCCGATGATCTGCGGGCTGTCGGGCAGGCCGGCGGCGCGCAGCATGTCCTTGAGCAGCAGGTAGGCTGGGTCGCGGGTCTGGAAACGTTCGCCGGTGGGTAACTCCACCAGCAGCAGGCAACGCCCGGCGCGCAACAGTTGCAGGGCAAAACGCGGCGGAGGGACAACCGGGGCCTTCACCACCGGCGCAGCCTCTTCGGCCACCACGGCAGCCTTTGCCACCGGCGATGGGCGCGGCACTTCAATCTTGGCCCGCTCGACCGCCGGGCGCACAGGCGCTTCGGACTTGACCACCGCCACCGGTGCAGCCGCTTCTTCGCCCGAAGACTCGAACGCCTCATAGGGCTCAAGCGCCTGCAACAGCTCGGGCCGCGATGGCGCGGCAAACGGCAGTTCGGTGCGGGGCAGCCAGTTGACCACCTGCATGGCGGTCAAGTAAGCGCGACGTCGGGACTCGATAAGCACAGCTCGGCCACTTGTGGATAACTAAAGAGCGGGGATTCTACCGCTGTTCGGTAACAATCGCCCACTGCACACTGACCGGCTGTGGATAAATCCCGTGCCTGATGCAGTACAATCGCGACTTTTCATCGCCAACCAGCCGGCCATTCCCATGATCGAACCCAAGCGCGTCCTACGCGCCCTCGCCGAACACTGGGCCTTACTAGAGCCACTGTGCGAACACTTCGACCAAGGCACCCTGAGCCTTGCCGAACTGCGCGCACAACTGGCCGCCCAACAACTGGACAGCACGCCACAGGACATCACCAGCCTGTTGGACGTGTGGATTCGCCTGGATATCCTGGTGCCTGTCGCCAAGAGCCCGAACCGCTTCGAGCTCAACGCACAGATCCACGACTTCCTGGCGTATCTTCGCAAGGAGCACCGGCTTGGCCTGTGCCTGGAAATCGAAGCCTACCTGCGCCACCTGGAGCGTTTGGCCGGTTATATCCAGGACGCCTTCGACATCCGTGATGGCCATGACTTGGCCCGCCAACTGCGCCTGCTGGATATGCGCGTGCGGGACGTGCTGAAAAAACTCGCCAACGACGAACAAGCCCTCGCCGCCGTGGCCGACCGCGCCAAGACCAGCGACCGGCAGATCCCGTTGCGCCAGCGTTATGCCGAAGTACTGGCAACCTGGGACGAATACGTCGAACCGATGATCCAACTGGTGAACGCCGACGGCGCCTTCGAACAAGGCGTGCGCAAGGTCGAGAACGTGCTGCTGCGCCTGCTCACCGAGCAACAGCGTCTCGGCCACTTGGTGGACGACGACATGCTGCTGCGCACCCACGCGCGCATCCTCGAGATGCAGACCAGCGCCCAGCTGACCTTGCGCCATGCGCGGGAGTTGCTGTTGCCGCTGCGTGAAGAAGCGCGCCGGCACAACGCCGTGACCCGTGGCGCGGCGCTGGCCTTGTCGGCGATTCGCCGCAAAGGTTTGGACGCGGTGCCGCAAGCGGCGATGCCGATGTTTACCCGCCCGCAAAGCACCTTCCTCGGCAGTGCCAGCCAGGTGGAAGCCTATGTGTACGCCCTGGCGAATTTCGAGCCGAAACCGGCAAAATTCCCCAAGGCGCACAAATCCCACAAGGGCGACGCCCAGCGCGCACCGCGCACCGTCAAGGAAATGCTCGAACGCTGCGAAGACGCGCTACCGATGCCAGACCTGATGACCTGGCTGCTGGAGCAGGAACCGGACGGCGCCACCGACGAATTGCTGTACTGGTTCTCGCGGCTGTCCCGCGAAAAACGCTTCAAGCGCGAACGCCTGGAACGCCGCGACTATCACACCACCGAGCACCAGGTCAGCCTGCGCTCCTTCGCCTTGCTCCCGGCCAGCGCCGAGCACTCTGCGAGTACACCTCATGCATCTTGATCTATCCGAACTGTCCCAGCTGGCGCCGATTTTTCGCGAGCTGTTCAAGGGTTACCACGTCAGCCGTCGCGACCCGGAGTTGTACGCCCAACTGTCAAACTTCCAAGACCAGTACCGCACGCTGTTCAAGGCCCTGGGCTTTGAGTTGGTGTGCGATACGCGGGGTTTCTACTACTTCGTGCCGGACACCGCCGTGGCCGCCGCGCAGGTGAACAAAACCGCGCAGCGCCTGGCGTTGTTCACCTTCATCATCGTTGAGCATCTGGCCGACCAGGGCCGCGATCCGATCGCCGTGCTCGACGGTGGCAGCCTCGGCCGCGATGAACTGCCCTCGTTGCTGGAGAAGTACCGCGACCTGTTTATCCAGGCCGAAGTACAGACCCAGGAGGAACTCGAAGAAAAAATCATGCGCCGCATGACCCAGCTGGGTTTTGCCAGCGAAGACAACGGTATCTATCGCTTCCTGCCACCGATGCACCGCTTCCTCGATGTGTGCCTGTCGGTGCAGCAAGACCGCGACCTGGCGGCCAGCGTGCACAGCGTATTGCCACTGCCGGCGCCGGTGATCATCGACGAAGACAGCGATGAAAAACTGCTGAAGACCGATGACCCGCTGGACCTGAGCGACTTTGCCGAAGAAAGCGAAGAAGACGCCCTGGCCCGCGCCATTGCCGAAGAACAGGAGACCGACGCATGAGTAAGGAACGCTACGGCATCCGCCGCTTCGCCCTATTGAACACCGCCGGTTACAGCCTGGGTTTGTTCCCACTGGAAGAACCGCTGTCGGTATATGGCGCGAACAACCTGGGTAAATCCGCGTCGATCAACGCGTTGCAGTTCCCGATCCTGGCGCGCATGTCGGACATGAGTTTCGGCAAGTACACCCTGGAACAATCGCGCCGCTTTTACTTCGCCAGCGATACCAGCTACATCCTGGTGGAAGTGTCGCTGCCCCACGGCCCGCACGTGATCGGCGTGGTCGGCCGCGGCCCCGGTGGTGGTTTCGGGCACCAGTTCTTTGCCTATGCGGGCAAGCTGGACCTGGCTCACTACCAGAAGAACGACACCTGCCTGCGTCAGAAAGAGCTGTTCACCAACCTCGAGCGTGAAGGCCTGAAAGCCTACGAACTCAAGCCGGATGAACTGCGCCGTCTGTTGGTGGGCGGCCACACGTCGATCCCGCTGGACCTGACGTTGATCCCGCTGCGTTCTACCAGCGAGCAGAGCCTGAAGACCTTCCGCGCGCTGTTTATCAACCTGCTGCACATGCGCGAAATCACCGCCGCCAAGCTCAAGCAATTGTTCCTCGATGCGTTCGAACACAGCCTGCGTTCCGGCAGCGTGGACTACATCGCGGCGTGCGAAGAAGCCTTCCGCGATGTAAGACGCATGGAGCAGGACTACAACTCGCTGGTGGCCGCTGGCCCGCTGGTTGAAGCGCTGGCCAATGGCGTGCGTTTGCGCGACGTACTGCGCGGCAAGTTGCATCGCCTGTCGCCGTTGCTGGATTCGTTGCTGGGCACGTGGTCGGACTACGCCAGTGCACGCAAGGAAGAGCTGACCATCCAGGCCGAGCACTACCGCAGTGAGCAGGACGCACTGCAAAACGACCAGCGTGGTGGCACCCAGGAGCTGATGCGCCTGGAGCGAGAGATCAGCGGGATCCAGCGTTGGCTGGGCGAGCTGTCGGTGCTCAAGCATCGCTTTGCGTTGGTGGATGACGTCAAGGTATTGGAGCAGCAACTGCTGGCGGCCAAGGATGCCCACGATGAACTGGCGGGCGCTTTGGCGCAGTCGCGGCAGTTCAGCGCCGAGGACTTGGACGAGCGTTTGCGCGAGCTGGAAAAACGCTTGAAGTCGGTCAAGCAACAGCTCGACCACGCGGACAACAACAGCTACGCCAAACTGCGGGAAGAATTCTCACAGCAGGATGTCGAGCGTCTGATGCGTCTGTTTAACAGTTCGTTGTTCAGCCTGCCGTTGGGCGAGCATGGCATCACGCTGGACGAGGATGGCTTGTGGGTTAAATCCCTGGAGCAGATCCTCGATGGCTTCAAGGGCGAGCGCTTTGAAGTGCCGGGGCTGTCCATCGACATCTCCCACATCGAACCGCCGGCATTGCAGGCCCTGGCGGACCGCGCTGCGTTGCGCGACCAGAAAGAGCGCCTGGAAAAAGAACTCAAGCAGCTCAAGACTCAGCAAGCGGTCGCCTCAGACCGTGCGGCGAGTAAGACCCAGACCGAAGCGCTATACCAGCAGGTGCTGGACGCGCAGAAAGCGTTGGAAGACTTCCGCCGTGCGCAAACTCTGAGCGCGGAAGAAGGCGAGAAGCTGGAAAACCTCGCGCAGATGGAAGCGGCCCAGGACGAGTTGAAGCGTTCCAGCGATGCGTTTACCGAACGCGTGCAGCAACTGTCGGCCAAGCTGCAACTGGTGGGCCGCCAGATTGGCGATATGGAAGCCAAGCAACGCACGCTGGACGACGCATTGCGCCGTCGCCAGTTGCTGCCGGCCGACTTGCCGTTCGGCACGCCATTCATGGACCCGGTCGACGACTCCATGGACAACCTGCTGGCGCTGCTCAATGACTATCAGGACAGCTGGCAAGGCTTGCTGCGCGCTGATGGCCAGATCGAGGCGCTGTACGCTCAGGTTCGCCTCAAGGGCGTGGCCAAGTTCGACAGCGAGGATGATGTTGAACGTCGCCTGCAGTTGTTGATCAACGCCTATGCCCACCGTACCGACGAAGCGCTGACCTTGGGCAAGGCTCGTCGCGCAGCGGTGACCGATATCGCGCGGACCTTGCGCAACATCCGCAGCGACTACGACAGCCTTGAGCATCAACTGGCGCTGTTCAACCGCGAGATCAACAAGCGCCAGGTCTCCAACCTGCAAAGCTTTCGCATCGTGCTGGCGCCGAACAAGGAAGCCCTCAAGCATATCGACCAGATCATCCACAGTGCCGGTCAGTATGAAGAAGGCGAAACCCTGTCGGTTTTCGACCTCAGCCAAAGCGCCGAACAGGACAACAAGAACGAAGAGGCCAAGGAATACCTGGCCCGCCTGGTGGCCGCCAACCATAACCAGTTGGGCCTCAAGGATCTATTCGAATTGGCGTTCGAGATCACCAAGGTGCACGGCCAGCCGGTGATTCACACCGACATCGACGGCGCCGCGTCCAACGGCACCACCATGACCATCAAGGCACTGACCAACATGTACTTGTTGCTGCACTTGATGGACCGCGACCAGGCCGGGCGTGTGCGTTTGCCGTACTACCTCGACGAGGCGGCGGATATCGATGAGAAGAACCAGGCGGCGTTGCTGGAAACCAGTTTGCAGCTGGGCTTTGTGCCAATTCTGGCCAGTGTGAAGCCGCAGGTATCGGCCCAGGTGGCGATCGACCTGGAAGGTGGCAGCGGGCCGAACGGGATCTATATCGATGAGGCGGACTGGAAGTACATCCGTCGTCATGATGTGGTGAAGGCGACGGTGAATGAGCCGGAGTTGGATGAGGTCTGAGTTTTTGGACTGACATGAGAAAGGCCCCTGGGTGTGAACCCAGGGGCCTTTTTTGTCTGTGCCGGCCTCATCGGGGCAAGCCCCCTCCCACATTTCCCCTGTGGGAGCCGGGCTTGCCCGCGATGGCCGCGCCTCGATCTACTTGCCGAGTGGAATCTTCGGCGCCCAGGTCAGCCATTCCTCTTCAAACTTGTCGAACAGCGGGAACGTCTGCTGAGGCCGTGCCGCATTGCCCATGCGCTCACCGTCTGGTGTGGNCTACTTGCCGAGTGGAATCTTCGGCGCCCAGGTCAGCCATTCCTCTTCAAACTTGTCGAACAGCGGGAACGTCTGCTGAGGCCGTGCCGCATTGCCCATGCGCTCACCGTCTGGTGTGGCGAAGGCAATGCCACCCGCGACCAGCGTCTCCAAGGACTCTGTACGCACCGTCGCCCCTTTGAACAGGCCGAAGTCGAGACCAAAGCCACTGGTGTTCCAGAAGCGGCTGCCGCCACGCACCAGCGGTGCATATTTGGGCTCGATCAGGATGTGGATAAGTACACGGTCGGCCGTCTGGCCCAACTCGTAACCGGTAACTTTGCCGACAGTGACTTCACGGTAAGTGACTGGGACACCTTCCTTCAGCGAGCCTCGACGGGCAGCGCTGAGCGTCAGACTCAAGCCTTCCTCCTGGTGAACAGCCTCCGGGGGCTTCTCCAAGGCAACAAAATTCTTTTGCGGGCTAGCGTTCTTCGCTGCAGGCTGCACTTCGATGTATTGGCCGGTGACCAGGGTTTCCAGGTTCGACGTTTTCATCAGGCCCAGCTCGGGCTTGACGACCCAGAACTGGCTGCCAGCACGGGCGATACGGTCTGCCACTTGGGTGATGCGCGCACTGAGCAGCACCGATTGCATATCGGCGCTGAGGTCGACGCTTTCGATCTTGCCCACATCCAGGCCTTTAAAGCGCACTGGCGTACCGGGGCGCATGCCATCGGCACGGTCGACCTTGATGGTCACCAGGGTGCCATGTTGGTTGGCGGCTTCGCGGTCGGTGAACAAACGGAAACGGGGGATTCGTTTTTTCAGCGGTACATTCGGCTCTGGGGTTTCGAAGGCAATACCGCCGGCCATCAGGCTGGCCAGGGATTCACTTTTCACCTGAATGCCGCCAGTAAGGCCACCCGTCAACGTGACGCCGCTAGCATTCCAGAACCGCGTGGAACCGTTGACCAGGTTTTCGTATTCCTTCTCGATATGGACGCCGATCACCAGTTGCTTGTTCTTGCGCGAGAACTGGTAGCTCTGCACCGACCCGACCTTGACCTGTTTGTAGAGGATCGGGCTGCCAACATCCAGCGAGCCAAGGTTGTCGGTGAACAACACCATATGCAGGCCAGGGGAGCGCAGGTCCAGCGGTGGCGCCTTGGCGCGGGCAACGAACTCGCGCTGGGGTGCGCTGCCTTTGTCGCCGGGGCGGATGGCGATGTAGTTGCCTTTGACCAAGGCCTCAAGACCGGTGATGCCGGCCAGGGAGATGGACGGCTTGACCACCCAGAACTGGGTGTCTTGTACGAGGTAGTCTTCGGCCAATGGATCCAGAGTCAGTTCGGCGTTGGCGCTGGACAGGTCGGGGTCGATTTTCAAGGTTTTCAGGCTGCCGACCTGGATACCTTTGTACATCACCGGGGTGCGCCCTGCTTGTAAGCCTTCGAAGTCGGTGAGTTTGACCTTCACCTTGATACCGGCCGCGGCGGCGTCGAAATCTTCGTAGAGGCGGAAAGGTAGGCTTGGATCGGTCGGTGGGCTGTCCTTGCGGTTCTCAGGCGTGGCGAAGGCGATACCGCCGGCGACAATGCTGGAGAGGGATTCGCTGCGCACCTTCACACCGGAGAGGTTAGCGTCGATGCTGATGCCGCTGGCGTTCCAGAAACGTGTGTGTTTGCGCACCAGGTTGGCGTAGGTCGGTTCGATGTAGACCTTGATCTCGACGGTGCTCTGGTCTTCGGAAAGCAGGTAGCTTTTGACCTGCCCGACCTGGATTTGCTTGTAGAACACCGGGCTGCCACGGTTCAGGGAGCCAAGACGGTCGGCTTTGATGGTCAGGTGCAGGCCGGGCTTGGCGTCGGACAAAGGTGGCTCTTCGGAGAGCGCCTTGAATTTTCGCGTGGGCTCGCCGTCGCCTGGGCTGGCGGCGATGTAGTTGCCCGAGACCAGGGTTTCCAGGCCGGTGATGCCCGCCAGGCTTACGCTGGGTTTGACCAACCAGAAGCGCGTATTGGTCTTGAGGTATTGGTCAACGTCCTTGTTCATCTCGATGGTGGCGATGACCCCGCGGTTACTACCCTCGTCATCCAGAGCCAAGGCCTTGACCTTGCCCACGGGCATGCCCTTGTAGACGACTTCGGTCTTATTGACCTGGATACCTTCGCCACTTTCAAAGCGGACTTGGATCTCGATGCCTTGCTGGGTATAGGCACGCCATCCCAGCCACCCGCCGATGATCAGGGCAATCAGGGGAAGCACCCAAATGGCCGACCAGTTAGAGGCCGGGCGGGTTTTAGCTTTAGGCAAATCACTCATGGTCGTCGTCCGACTCCGTGTTATCCCAAATCAGTCGGGGATCAAAAGTTACTGCGGCAAGCATCGTCAAGATCACCACACTGGCGAACGCCGCAGCGCCGAGGTTGGCCTCGACACTGGCAAGTCGCCCAAAGTTTACAACCGCCACCAGGATGGCGATCACGAAGATATCCAGCATGGACCAGCGGCCAATGAATTCAATAAAACGGTACATCACAATACGTTGCTGCGCGGACAGCGGTTGGTGACGCTGCACCGAGAACAGTAGCAGACCAATGCCTACCAGCTTGAACGTCGGCACCAGGATGCTGGCGATGAATACTACCGCCGCGATGGGGTACATGCCGTGCTGCACGAGCTGGATAACGCCTGCCATGATGGTACTGGGGTCGCCCTGGCCAAGTGAGTTGATGGTCATGATAGGCAGTAGGTTGGCGGGGATATATAAAATGGCTGCGGTGATGAGCAATGCCCAGGTACGGGCGAGGCTGTTGGGGCGTCGGGCATGGACCAGCGCGCCGCAACGGGTGCAGATTTGCTCATCGCTTTCGGCGTCTTGTTTGTTCAATTCGTGGCATTCGGTACAAATCAGAATGCCTGCATCAATCGCCCGCATGATCATCCTCTCCTGACAGTGCCTGCCAGATCTGGTGGGGCGACATCACCACCTCAAGTAGTACTTGAACCATTAACAGACTGACGAAACACACCAGGCCCAAGCCAATGGTGATGGAGGCCATGTCGGCGAGTTTTACGATCGCCACCAGCACCCCCATCAGATAGACCTCCAGCATTCCCCAATCTTTCATGTGATGGTAAATGCGGTAAAGCAGCAGCCCATAACTGCGACCAATCTTCCAACGAATGCTGAGCAGTACTGCCAGTTGGCAAAGCAACTTGAGTAACGGGATGCCCATGCTGCACAGGAATACTACTGCGGCGACCCCTTGCATGCCGGTGTCGAATAGACCGACGACGCCGCTCCAAACGGTATCTTCAGAAGATTGCCCGAGTAGATTGAGCTGCATGATGGGTAAAAAGTTCGCCGGGATGTACAGCAGCAATGCAGCGATTACCAAGGCGAGACTGCGCTCAACGACATTGTGGCGGTGAGCATACAGCTCGTAACCGCAACGCGGGCATTGGGCTTTTTCGCCGTGGGCGAGCGCGGACTTACGCATTAGCAAGTCGCACTCATGGCAGGCCACCAGGTCGTCCAGTGGTAAATCCGACACCTTAAGGGTATCAACCGGATCCGGCATAGGTAGGGCTCAGACTCTAAAAATGGTTAGGTGCCTATTCTAGTGGCCTGGTTCAGAAATAACTGTGCAAATTTGTTTGGATGTTGCTGGGTTTTCTCGCGCCCAAAACAAAACCCCATCTGCTTTCGCAAATGGGGTTTCGGAATTTAATCTTGACGATGACCTACTCTCACATGGGGAAACCCCACACTACCATCGGCGATGCATCGTTTCACTGCTGAGTTCGGGATGGGATCAG